>DLME01000266.1 GCA_002479215.1 Syntrophaceae bacterium UBA7544 | reverse complement strand
CCTGCAGCATACCCCAGAGGGCTACCAAATGGACGGAACCTATCGCTTTGCCCAGCGTCTTGCCCAGGATAAACGGCATGGCCTTCAGGGCTTTCGGTTCGGTCACAGCATATTCCATCAGGGCTTTGGCAAAGGCGGGACGGCTCTCGTAGGCTGCCTGATAAAGACTTTCCGGAATCGATGGTATCAGGCCCAGTTTATCGGCCAGCCGCAGATGGATTTCTCCCGCTTCCAGGGGCTCGCCTTCGGGTTCAACGATCGGACGGCGCATCTGGAAGAAAATGCCTGGATAGGTCATGGGAAAGAAAGTTCCGTCCCATGATTCATAGCCGGAGCGAGAAGGCAGCACGTAATGCGAAAGAGCGGCCGTTTCCGTCATGGCGATTTCCGCCGTGACCAGGATATCCAGGCGGCTGAAGGATTGTTCATAGGCTGTAGTATCAGCGTAAGAACGCAGAGGGTTGCAACCGACTACTAGAACCGCCCGGAGTCTTTCCGGATGATTCGACATAATTTCTTCCGGCATGACATTCGGCGGAAAACAGCCGCAAACCGGAAAAGAATTCGTGGTTACGGTACGCCAGATCTTGGGATTTCTTTCATCGGTATGAGATCCGATAGGCATCATGTGGCCGTTAATGACATTGCCGCCGGAAACACAGAGCCTGCCGCAGATTGCCTGCAGAATGACAATCAGGTAAGAATTCAAACCGCTGTGCCGTCCCATGAAAATGCCCAGGTCGTAACGTAGGGAAGATTTGCGCGTGGCGTAAAGACGGCTGACCTCACGGACCTGATCAAAATCGAGCTCGCAGGTTTTGATGGCAGCGCGGGTATCGAAATTGAGGAAATAGGATTTAATCCTTTCGAAACCCGATGTGGAATTTTCCAGGTAAGCCTTGTTTTCCCAGCCTTCTGTGAGAATGATTGAAATCATCGCCTTAAGGAGAAGGGCGTCCGTGCCGGGACGGATCGGGAGGTGGATGTTGGCAATTTTCGCGGTTTCAGAAAGCCGGGGATCGACCACGATCAGCAGTTTGTCCGGATCTTTCGCGATGCGCTGGAGTTGCCGCGGCGCCTGGGGGATCTGATGGCTCTGCATCCCGTTCCATCCAAGTATGAGCAGGACATCCGTATTATTCACGTCCGGTTGATCGTGCAGGTACTGGCGCCCGTGCGTGCGCCCGCACACCCAGAAGGCACCGGCGAATTCCTGTGCCAGGGGCCCGTACTGATACTGCGAACCTAACCCCCGCATGAGTCGTATGCCGAACGGCGCCTCGAAATGGCAGGCCTGTCCACCGGCGCCCATATAAGCAAACGAGCGCGCCCCGTACTGGCCGACAATACTCTTAAGTTTGGCGGCGATTTCATCAATGGCCTGATCCCAGGAAATGCGTTCAAATTTATCCCCGACTTTTTTCATAGGATATTTCAGACGGTCGGCGTTGTGCTGGTGATAGGCGACGTTCATCCCTTTCCGGCAAAAGTAGCCCTCGCTTTTGGTATTGGATTTGTCTGGTTTCACCTTTACGATGCGGTTATTTTCCACTTCGATTTCCAAACCGCAGTTTTGCGCACAGAGGACACAGCCGGTTTTATGAATCGTTCCCATCGTTGCTCCTTTTCTCCGGCAGCCTGGCCGGATACAGTATTTGCGTCTTTATACATGCGGGGTGGAAAGACGCAGCTTTGTAATAATGCCGTGAAGATCACGTTTTTGTGCTTCGGTTAAAACCTGCAGAAACTCTTTATTGGCTTCAGCGATCACCCGGTTTGTTTCCTGGGCCATTGCTTTGCCTTTTTTCGTCAGATGAATGCAGATGGAGCGCCGGTCGTCGGGATTGCTCTTCCGCTCGATAAATCCGGCGGCTTCCAGGCGGTCCAGAATTCCCGTGAGCGTTGCGCTATCGAGCTCTGTTCTTTTGCCCAGTTCGCTGGAAGTAATCTGATCCCCTTCATGGAGAAACCCCAGAACCATGGCCTGGACGGAGGTAAGATTGAGTTCGGAAACTTTCTGAGTGAGAAAGCGGCTGCTAAGTTGATAGGCCTTGGCAAACTGAAAGAAAATACAATCTATTTCCTGCATAGTTTTAAAATCATCCTCGTATACAATTAACTTGCATGCGAGGATAATAAAAAGCATCTCGAATGTCAAGGTAATTTTGAACACAAAATGTAGGGTTCAGTGCCGATGTTTGTCAGACATGAATTGTGTTTATTACCAATTGAAGTCGTGCATCCTTGCTCAGTTTGAGGTTTTGTTGACTTCAGGAAGAAGTGCTTACTGACTCCACCTACAACTGTTGAATGGTGGGCAGTTGTCAGAACTGAGGATTACTGATGGAAAGAGAGCAACAGCTCGCTTTAACTGCGCAGAAACGCATCGGCTGGGAACGATTGTTTTACCATCATTTTTGATATGAGTATTTATGGAATTAAACCCAAAAAAGTTACCAAATTAGTGAGCTCCCTGTATCGATTTTGTCCATCTATGAGAATGATATGAAACTCTGCCCCGCGCTCTTGTCTGAAATATACCGTCCAAGAGACCCCATGTTCTCCGGTAAATGATCCATTGCTGGTGCAATCTCAAGGATGGGCGTTTTTACGGTTCTTTTCAATATCTAGAACACCATATCTTATCTCTTTCGTGCGGTCTTTTTATCCGCAATCAAATCCAGCCGCCGGATACTCATCGGGGATCTGTGTCACTTCATGAGCAAAAGTTCGCTCTTCTTATTGTAAAGGAAGCGGACCATGTAGTATTCGAAGGGATAGCCGCTCTCATAGTAGCGGAATTTCTGCTTGTGCCGCATGTCAATGGCCTCCATAGTTGATATCCCTATCAGGATGACGTTTCCGTTTTCAACATTCTCGAAGGGATCGATAGTACCGACAATCGCATAGCGGATGCCAGCATCAACCGCGAATCCGCCGGTACTGCGCAGGGTATTGGGTCCAAGCACCGGTACGACCAGGTATGGGCCGGAATCGACACCCCAGTAGCCCAAGGTCTGGCCAAAGTCCTCACTTTGCGCTTCCAGGCCAAAACTGGTGGCCGGGTCAAACAGTCCACCAATGCCGATGGTACTGTTGGTCACGAAGCGACCGAACGTTATCAGGGCTTTTTTCCCTTTCAACTGGAAGAGGCTGTTGTAGAATGTACGGACCTCCCCGATGTTGCTGAAAAAGTTGGTAACCCCTTTCTGGATAAGGGTGGGAGTGATAAATTCATAGCCACTCACTACGGGGAGGAAGAAGTATCTGTCAAAGTGATAGTTGAAGTTATACATGTTTAGGTTGAACCTCTCCCAGGGGTCTGCAATGTCGACGACCCGCTCATCGTCACTGAATTCGCTTACCGAGTGCATTGCCGGCACCTCAGAAGTAAATTTGGCGGTGGTCGTCGTGGCGCATCCGGAGAGAGACAGCACCAGATACAGGGCAACGACAACCGAGCAAACCCGACATATGGCAGAAGACATAGTGATGCAACTCCTTATCATTTGAAGAACCCGATAATGTAGGCCATGTTGTCCCGGTACTCGAGGTTGCCGAGATGACCCCCCCGGGGATAGACCTTGGTCTGCTCACCGAACAACTGGCGAAGATAATCAATTTCAGCCGGCGACAGGATGAAGTCGTTATCGTTGGTCATCACGCCGAACTTGGAGGACGACTTCAGGTACCCCTCGATGCTCTTGAGGCCAAGCGAATCAATGAACTCCTCCCTGGTGAGCCCCGGCCGCTTCTTTAGAAAGTACGGATACAAGTACTCGTCGAAGTAGTTGATAAAACTCAGGTGGACGCAGACCAGAAAATAATCACCAAGCGGATCGGTTGCGCTCAGGATCCGGTTCTTAGGGACGACGTAGCCGCCGTTGGTCATGACGTCGGAGGAAAAGATCATCCCGGCTGAAGAGATCCGGAAAGAGAGCCCGACCAGTCCCCCGTCTTCAACATGGGAGAAAAGCTTGGACTTGTAAACCGCATAGAGGAGCTTATCATTGAAGTCGATGAAATCGCCCCGGCGGTAGAACTCGGTGAACTTGGCCAGCATGTCATTGAAATAGGCGCCAATTTTCCTCGGGCCACCGGGGATCTTGTCCAACAGCCCCTCGATCCTCGTTACTGAGTTATAGAGGTTCACAGCCGGGTTAACCATGAGGACCTTGCGAAAGTTGAAAATCTTCCGCTCCTCATCCAGCTTGGCCACAAAAACAGCCTGGGTTCCGCCCAAGCTGTAGCCGCCGAGGTAGAAGTCGGACACCTCGATATCTTCCTTCACCTTGTTCCAGGCGTTCTCCATCACTCGGTAGAGGTCTGCCGCGTCTTCGGTCAGATCGCCGGGAACATGGCTATCGGAAGCGGAGATGATAAAGTTCGGGTAGGTAGGGGATGGCAGGGTAATGACATGGTAGCCCGCTTTGTAGAGCGCCGTCATCATCGCCACGATATCCTGAGACTGATCGCCTGCGCCAGTGCCGGCGATCAGGAAAACCAGCGGCGCTTTTTTATCCTGATAGGCCAAGGTGCAGCGCAGCCCCTTATTGTAAAAAAAGATATCCGGCTTCTTAATGTCCGGGATGACGTCGAGGACGAGTTGCCTGATCGATATCTTGTCGGGGGGCGCGAGTTTGAGGTTATCGGGGGTCCCTAGGATCGTAGCCTCATAGGAGCCCGGAATCGGGTAACCATACCCGTCATCAGCCGCCCAGCAGGCAGCAGGCAGCAGGACAAGACAAAGCCAGAAAATAACGGCAAGTCTCAGGTGTTTCATGGAATCTTTCCTGTATTGAAGTATAAACCGGCTATCTTTTTCATCAGTACCTTCAGCTTTTAACTTTAGATTATTACTTAGTTCCCCCGTGATCTCCTTGACCTTACCCTTCACTTCGTGAAACGTTCCTTCCGCCACCTGATAAAGAAGGTTTCTGACCGACCTGCGAATGCTTTAAGAAAAGCTATTTAGCAACTTTGTAAAGAATTGTAATAAATTAATCTAATTACTTAGTATTTGTCAATAATTTTCATTCGGAAATATTGATAATTAAATGTAAGGTGTGATGCCGGTGTTTGTCGTCTGGCGTAAATTGTGTTTATTACGGATTGAAGTCTAGTATCCATGCGAAAAAGGCAGATCTATTGACTACAGGAAGTTGTCGGTAAAAATAACCTTAGTAGCTCATCAATCCCGATACGCTACGCTATCGGGATAATTTGAACCGCCCGCTATTATTTCCCTTTAGCTGCAATTTGCAATCCTTTAAGGAGATTTTCCTCGATGTCTATCTCACCGCTCTCCTCGCATTGTCGGAACAATTGCGCTCCCCGCTCACCGGGTACGAAGATTTCCTCTACGCCCGGGGACTTTTTTGTTGCCTTGATCTTTTCTATCATCCTGCCTACATTTTCGATGAATTCACTGCGATCACCAAGGAGATCGGGGTCGATGGCAAATACCAGATGCCCCCAGTTCTTTTTGCTTTCGCCGATTCCCGCAAAGGCCGCACCCACCAATGGACCGGCTAAGATCTCGGCCATCATGCCGAGACCGGATCCTTTGTAGCTTCGGTCAAAGGAACGAATGGCACCCTGAATGGCGGAAGCCGGATCCGCCGTGGGGTTTCCCAGCGCATCGTAGGCCAGATCGTCAGGGATCTGTTGTCCGGCGGTCCTTGCTTCGACGAGGCCGAAAAACGAGATGGCCGCCGTGGACATATCGAGGACGACAGGTGAGGGTTCGGCAGGAACGGCAATGGCGATGGGGTTCGTGCCGAAGACCGGCTCGTAAGATCCGTACATGGCCACCCTTTCCGGGGAACGGCCAAAGACGAATCCGATAAGCCTTTCCTGAGCGATCCGGGTTGCGTAATACCCGATTGCACCGGACGAGGTCGAGGTATTGAAGGTTCCGACAATCCCGAACCCGCTCTTCTTTGCCTTTTCGATCGCCACGGTGAGAGCCTTTCCCATAACGACCATGGCCTGATTTTGGCTTCCGTCGATACGGGCAGAGATAGGGGTTTCCTTGACGATTTTTATTTCTCCGGCGTTGGGGTTTTTGGGCATGCCAAGGCCGATGAGCTTGACAACACCCTGGTTATTACCCCTGAGCTGTGCATACAGGAGCACATTCGTCATAATCCGGATTTCCCCGGGATCATACCCGCTGTTCTTCAGAGCCTGTGAGGTTAGTTTCTCGAGTTCCTTAACGGTTATTTTCATCATGTCTCCTTTTATGCCTGCACCTTTATTTAACGTATCAAAACAATCACGATGACCAGGGAGCCCAATATAAATCTGTACCAGGCAAAAGGAAGAAAATTCTTAGTCTGAACATATCGAAGTAAAAAGCCAATACTGAGGATGCCGGTAACGAAAGAGACTAGGATACCGATAATAAAATTTATAGTTATCTCGGACGGATTTGATATAAGATGGGGCAGCTTAACCAGAGCGGCGCCAAATATAATGGGAGCAGATAATAAGAACGAAAACCTGGCTGCCCCTTCTCTGGTCAGTCCCATCAACAATCCCATGGTCATGGTGATCCCCGAACGTGAAACCCCTGGAATAATCGCCAGCGCTTGCGATAAGCCAATGAAAAGACTGGTTCTAAAAGTTATACAATTCATGTCAATATTCTTGGCGCTTCTCCGAT
The DNA here is from genome assembly GCA_002479215.1 of Syntrophaceae bacterium UBA7544. Lineage (GTDB taxonomy): Bacteria > Desulfobacterota > Syntrophia > Syntrophales > Smithellaceae > UBA4810. Next base: position 30,602 of record DLME01000266.1, on the reverse strand, counting down.
CAGCCCAGTACAAAAGAACGCCCAATAGGATCAGCATAACCGCGATTAAAATAGGCTCTCTAAATATGGTCTCAGCTTTTTTCTCCAGCAGAAACCCCACGATTGCCACTGGAATAGAGGCGGCAACCAGATGCCAGAACAATCGGCCTTCCGTGCCGCGAACATCTGTCAACCCCTTCGTGACTAACTTCAGCCAGTCTTTCCAGAAGTAAATTGCCACCGCAATAAGAGTACCGATATGGAGCGCAATATCGAAAGTGAGTCCCGGATCATTCCACTTAAAAAACCAGGGAATCAGCACCAGATGCGCCGAGCTTGATATGGGCAGAAACTCTCCCAATCCTTGAACCAATCCGAGTATAGCCGCTTGTAATGTAGACAACCCACGCCTCGTTATTAAGAATTGATGGAACTATATCGAACTTTAGATCGATATGCCATACCGTATTGTGTTTTAAAGGTAGGCGTCAGATTTTGTCCGCGTCTTCGATAAAACATTTACTGAGAGCACCGGAATCAAGCAGTGACCACATCTTTGCTCTGGCTACTTCCGCCATCAATCCGTTCTTGATGATAAATATATCCTGGTGAGCAAGTTCATTTATTATTTCCCTGATTTCTGCTGGCTCTTTATGGGTGAGCAGTGCAAGTTTTGGTAAGTGCTCTTCAATAACAACCTGCGCATGATCCATAAAATGAATTACAATAACCATGCGTGTCCATAAATTGGTTAATTCATCAAGAGCCATGTTTGATTTTTTTAAGCGACGGGAAAATTCCTTGAGCATGAAAATACCGACTTCCCGGCTTTCTCTGACCAAATTACGGAAAGTATCGCCATCAATCACTGCCAGATGGCTATCCTCAAGAGCACGCGCGGTGGCGCTTCGGCGAATATCAATGAGGGCGGCCATTTCACCAAAATATTGTCCGGCCTCCATTTCGGCCACTACTTTTTTTACCTGACAGGAAACTCTCTCCAAACAAACTCGTCCGGAAAGGATATAAAACATTTCGTTCCCGCTATCGCCTTCGTTAAAGATAATGCTGCCTTTCTCATAGGTGTGACCGAATTTTTTAAAAAGCCGTTCGTCAACTTTCATGAATGTTTTGTGTGGTTTAAGCATCACTCTTTCCAGCAAAATAATGTCACGGCGCTGATATGACGACATAAGCTCCGCGCAAAATAGAAAAATCAAGGCCACATAAAATACCCAGATGACTAAAATAACAATCGTTTCCAAAGAACCGAAGATCACCCCATAACTGGTATAGTTGGATATGTACCAGGTGAAGTACTGCTTGGCGATTTCCATAAGCAGAGCAAAAAGAGCGCTGCCGGCTAAGAGAACTGAAGAACGGATTTTAACCGTGGGAATTATCCGGTAAACGAAGTAAAAGAAAATTACCGATATTGCATAGGGGACAACATAACGTAAGAAAGCTCCCGACATGGCGGTAAGAGAAATATCAACCCCACCGGCTATTTCCACCGGCTGCTTCACCAGCAAAGCGGCTGCATAACTGATAGTGACACTGCTTGCGCCTACAATCCATCCCATAGGAATCATGGAGATCGCCAGCAGTTTGGAGACAAAATAATTGCGCTTTTTCTGAGAACGGAAAATAATGTTTAATGCCATCTCTACGGAATTGAAAATCGCGGCGGAAAGCCACACCAGTCCCAGCACTCCTGCCCAGCCCAGTAGCTTACTTTTGCTTTCGATTTGACCCAGTTGCTCCATGAGCTTTTCGGAAAAGTAAGGTTGAAAACCTCTAATGGCGTCGATTATGTCTTCTTGAATGTGCGGGTAAGAGCTAAAAATATATCCCGCAACAATAATAGTCAGGATAAAAAGTGGAATAGCCGAAAGTAGCGTATAGAGAGCAACTGCCGCCGCCTGATTAGCATCGCCATTGCTCCTATAATTTTTAAAGGAATCAGCCAGAATATCCCAGCCGCTTGCTGCCTTCATTTTTAACGATTCGGAACGCTGGTTGGTTCCCGGTGATGTGCTTTTCTTCTTTTTAAACATAAAAGTCCGCTAATTTTTAAGCTATGGGTATAAATAATCCTATAACTTGTAAAATTTTATTGCAATGGCTAAGCTGCTGCGGTAATTTGTATTCATGCACATGATTCGTTTTTTAATTATTTCATTTCTGACTCTAATATTGCTTTCGGCTTGCGGCAAGGAGAATCCAGAAGATAAGCCGCAGCAAATGTCAGCCAAGCCACCCGCCTATGGCGATATAATGGTCAGGGGTGATATCGGGGATGCCAGTAATTTAATTCCGCTGCTGGCCTCCGATAAGCCGTCGCACGATGTTGCCGGTTTGGTTTATAACGGTCTGGTGAAGTATGACAAAGATATGAATATCACCGGCGATCTTGCCGAATCCTGGAAAATTTCCGCCGATGGCCTCATCATCACCTTTCATTTGCGCAAGGGAGTTAAGTGGCATGACGGTCTGCCGTTTACAGCTGCCGATGTTCTTTACACTTATCAGGTAACTATTGATCCAAAAACACCAACAGCTTATTCGGGAGATTTTCTGAAAGTTAAGAAAGCTGAAATCATCGACGATTACACTTTCCGCGTAACCTATGATAAGCCGTTTGCCCCGGCGCTGATTAGCTGGGGGAGTTCTATCCTGCCCCGGCATCTGCTGGCAGGAAAGGATATAACGAAAAGCCCCCTGAAGCGCCAGCCTATCGGCACCGGCCCTTATATGTTTAAAGAATGGGTTGCCGGCCAAAAAATTGTTCTTGTTTCCAATCCCGATTATTTTGAAGGGTGTCCTTACATTGACGGCTATATCACGCGCATCATTCCGGATACCGCTACCATGTTTCTGGAATTGCGCGCTCAGGGCATCAGTTATATGGATTTGACACCGCTGCAATATACGCGGCAGACGGAAAATAATTTATTTCAGAAAAATTTTAGCAAGTATCGCTACCTCGGTTTTAAATACACCTACCTGGGCTACAATTTAAAAAATCCGCTTTTCACCGATAAAAGAGTAAGGCAGGCAATTTCTTACGCCATTAATAAAGAAGAAATTATCAGCGGAGTTCTCTTGGGGCTGGGTAAACCGGCGACAGGCCCTTACAAACCAGGAACGTGGGCTTATAACGGCAATGTTAAAACCTATCCATACAATCCTCAGAGAGCCCGAGAACTTTTACGCGAAGCTGGCTGGATTGATGCCAATAGCGACGGTATTTTAGAAAAAGGGGGAAAGCCCTTTGTTTTTGAGATAATTACCAATCAAGGAAATGAGACGCGCCAAAAATGCGCGGAAATAATTCAGCGACAGTTAAAAGAAGTAGGCGTCAATGTAAAAATCAGAATATTGGAATGGGCGGCATTTGTGAACGATTTTATCAACAAACGGCGCTTTGATGCAGTTATTTTGGGTTGGACGATTACCCTGGATCCTGACGCTTATGATGTCTGGCACTCCAGCAAAACAGCTCCTGAAGAATTGAATTTTATGTCTTACAAGAATCTCGAAGTAGATGAACTGCTGGAAAAAGGACGCGGCACATTTAATCAGAAAGAAAGGAAAAAATACTACGATCGTTTTCAGGAGATATTAGCCGAAGAGCAGCCCTATACCTTTCTTTATGTTCCGGAGGAATTGATAATCATCAGCAACCGCTTTCGCGGCATTACACCTGCGCCTATCGGCCTCGACTATAATTTTATCAAGTGGTATGTTCCTCAAGATGAACAAAAGTTTGTCATGACCAGATGAGATTTTTGCGTTTCATAGCTTCAGATGAGCTTGGACGCTGAATAGTATTAGCCTCAGTGGAAATTCTTTTGTAATTTCTTTTCCATATCTAGACAACACAGGACGCCAATAAACTCTAATGTTCCTTTTTGAAAAAGCGACAAGCCTGCCAGCTCAAGAGTGGCTTGTCGGCTGTAAAATGGTTCTTCGCAGGCGTGTATCCACAACATCAACAATTTCAACCAACCGTATTCTCTGGCCGAGTTTTGGAAAACAGCGGACGGAACATCAGTGACAATGTCGTAAATTCGGGCGCGTCCGCCGTCTTTTAGAATACGAAATATTTCATTGAAGCCGCGTACAGGGTTTTTCCAATGGTGCAGTGATTGAGTGCTCACCACCATGTCAAAGGAATTGTCAGCGTAAGGCAATAAATCCGCTGAGCCTTGTTCCAACAAAATACTAGCAGAAACTTTGGCGCGAGCGATATTTTCGCGGGCTTTTTTCACCATATCAGCCGATATGTCCATGCCGGTAAGGTTAAGTGCCGGAGCAAGCTTTTGCAATTTTAGCAAAAGCCAGCCAGGGCCGGTGCCAATGTCGAGTAATTTACCATTGGAACAATATTTGGTAATATCTTCAGCGGCAAGCTCGTAGTGTTTTTGGAATATACTGGTTGTGCTGACAGCGTTATAAAGAAAACAGCCGGGCCACGGAATACTCTCAGCCTGAAGACGTTTCAGCCACCTCCGCCAGCCGGGTAAAGGGAGCAGGTATTTATTTAGTGACGATTTTAACGCTACCATCGTCCCTGACTTTAGCCTGGAAATTCTTGATGCCTATCGATACTTCTTTCAAATGGCCGGCGGAAGTAATCACGCAGGGAATTATTTTGGAGAACTTTTTTTCATCTTTAGACAAATAGTCAAAAAAACCTGTGACCATGGCTTGGGCGATATCTGCAGTATCCATGCTGATGCGGTTTTCTCCCAGCAGGTCAAAGGCAAAGCTATTCAGCAGCATGTTGTCGATGGCGCTAATTATTTGGTAAGCGGCGGTTTGAATTTTATCATAATTAGCTGTAGCGCGATTCCCCAAACCGAAGAGCATTAATATTTCCGACCCAATGCGCCGCGGGAAGGGGAAAATAACCTTTTCCGCGAATTTTCCGCCTATTTTTCCTTGCTTGATTTGGTGCGATATTAGGCCGTTGAGACGCCAATCGATAAATCCGCAAATTCCGCGCGGTGGTTTTTCATCAGAAAAAATACCCAAGGCCAGACATTTATGTTTTGGCAGGTCTGGTGGTTCTGTTGACAGGTGTATCTGCATGTTCCCTGCTTAATTTTAAATTGAGCGCATCTAAAATGCCGTTTATAAAAGATCCGGAATTCTCCGAACCAAAAATCTTGCCCAAATCAATTGCTTCATTCAAGGTAACTTTCGGCGGAATATCATCACAGTAGAGAAATTCAAACACGGCCATGCGCAAAATGCTGATATCCACCTTGGACATCCGTCCCAATGACCAATTATCCGAACAACCGGCGATAAGCCGATCGAGTTCCTCCCTGTGTTCCCATGTACCTTGTACTAAAGACGCGGCAAATTCTTTAGCCGCTTGTGGGGCAACGAAATTGCCCCAGAAAAGATCGAGTGCCTTTTGCACATCAATATTTACAAAGTTTAGACTGTAAAGAACCTGTAAGGCAATTTCCCGTGCCTTTCTACGTCCGCGCATTTAAAATCCCGAACCTCATAAAAACTACGATTTAAATTGCCCCTGGCCGTTTGATTGCCCTGTAGAAAAAAATTTGGCTTTTAAATCTTTTTAAATAAATCAACTATTTCTATTGCCGTCATCGCCGCATCGGCGCCTTTATTTCCGGACTTCGTTCCCGCGCGTTCAATCGCCTGCTCAATCGTATCCGTCGTCAATACGCCAAATACCACCGGAACTTCTGTTTCCAGGCCGACGCTGGCGATGCCTTTGGACACTTCTGCGCTGATATACTCAAAGTGCGGGGTCGCGCCGCGAATTATGGCTCCCAGACAGATGACCGCGTCAAAGCGGGCGCTTTTAGCCAATTTTTTCGCCGTGAGCGGCAGTTCAAAGGAACCGGGCACTTTATAAATAGTAATATCCTTTTCCTCTGCGCCGGCTCTCATCAGTGCATCGACAGCTCCGTCGATCAGCCTGCTGCAAATAAAATCGTTGAAACGGCTGGCCACAATGCCAAACTTCATTCCCTTGGCGACAATTTTTCCTTCAATTATTTTCGGCATGATTTCTTACCATCCTTTTAATGAAACTCAAGTTTCAGAAACAAAGTGAACTGAAACTTGTAAGTTGAATTAATCCCGCGAGTTTAAGCAAAGCGGGATGGGTTCAATGTTCCTACGCATGCTTGACTTATGCCACCTATATTTTTAAAAGATGTCCCATCTTTTTCTGTTTGGTCTGCATATATCTTATGTTGTCTTCCGTCGGGTGAATCTCCAGGGGGATTCTTTTGGTAATCTCGATTCCGTAACCTTCCAGCCCGACTATTTTTTTGGGGTTATTGGTCAGCAATCGCATTTTGCGTACTCCCACGTCGACAAGAATCTGCGCCCCGATACCGTAATCCCTTAGATCCGCTTTAAAACCCAGAGCGATATTGGCTTCGACGGTATCATGTCCTTCTTCCTGCAAAGCGTAAGCCTTGATTTTGTTCACGAGGCCAATACCCCGTCCTTCCTGCCGCATATACACGATGACGCCCTTGCCCTCCTCTTCCACCATCTTCATCGCGCAGTGGAGCTGATCGCCGCAGTCGCATCTCTTCGAAGCAAAAACATCACCGGTTAAACATTCCGAATGCACACGCACAAGAACTTCATCCTCTTTGCTGATTTCACCCTTAACCAGAGCTATGTGCTGCATCTCGTCAACGTCATTCTCATAAACGATAATTTTGAAATCGCCGCCGAAGCAAGTAGGAATTGTTGCCTGCGCCACCCTTCTGATGAGCGATTCATTCTGCATCCGGTAGTCGATAAGATCGGCAATGGTGACTATCTTCAAATTGTGTTCACGAGCAAAAACTTCTAAATCCGGCATCCTCGCCATTGTGCCGTCATCCCGCATGATTTCACAAATTACACCCGCCGGCGTCAAACCGGCCAGACGGCATAAATCCACCGATCCTTCGGTCTGTCCAGTGCGCACCAGAACACCGCCCTTGCGGGCACGAATAGGAAACACATGGCCGGGGCTGACTAAATCTTCCGGTTTGGCCTCCGGATTGACGGCCGCTTGAATCGTTGTTGCTCTGTCCGCGGCGGAAATTCCGGTGGTAACGCCGTTTCGCGCTTCGATGGAAATGGTGAACGCCGTTCCAAAACGCGCCTTGTTATCCCGAACCATTTGTTTTAGATTGAGTTTGTCGGCAAGTTCTTCGTTAAGAGTCAAACATATCAGGCCGCGGCCATAGCGCGCCATGAAATTAATCATTTCCGGCAATGCAAACTGGGCGGCCATGCAAAGATCGCCTTCGTTTTCCCGATCTTCGTCGTCCACGAGAATAATCATTTTCCCGCCGCGAATATCATCGATTGCTTCCCGAATAGTGCTTATCGCCATTGTTTATCCTTGCTTATCTAAAAAACCATGCCGCGCTAAGAAATCATTATCTATTCCCCGCGGAGTTTGCAATAACTTTTCCACATATTTGCCCAGAATATCCGTTTCAATGTTGACCCAATCGCCCTCTTTTTTCATCACTATTGTCGTTTTATCCGCTGTATGCGGGATTATATTAACATAAAATCGGCCTTTTTCAAGTTTGTTTACGGTAAGACTTACGCCGTCTACGGCCACGGAACCTTTTTCCACAATATAGAGCGAAAGTTTATCGTCAATTTCAACGGCCAAAATGAGTGAGCCGGATTTCTGCGTTTGGGAAAGGATCCTAGCTGCGGCATCGATATGCCCTAAAACAAAATGACCGCCGAGATAGCCTCCTACCCGCAGTGATTTTTCCAGATTGACTTTATCTCCCGGGTGCAATCGTTTGAGATTTGTTTTGTCCAGTGTTTCTGCGGAAACGTCAGCGTTAAAAATATTCTGATTTCTGATCGTGATGGTCAGGCAAGCGCCGTTTACGGCGATACTGTCGCCAAGGGCAATATCATTTAAAGCGATCGCGGCTTCAATTTCCAAAACCGCATCAACGCCTTTCATTGTCAGACGCTTCACTTTGCCCAATCCTTCCACAATTCCGGTAAACATAAATTTATTTTTTGCCCTTGCTCAATAAATCTTTTAATTCGGTCATGAACTCTCCGACATCGCGGAATTGCCGGTAGACTGAGGCAAAGCGCACATAAGCAACTCCATCAAGAGCTTTGAGTTCGTTCATAACTTTTTCTCCGATAACGGCTGAAGGAATTTCCTCGCCCTGAAATTCCTGGCAGGCCTGCTCCACATTTTCCACGATTTTTTCCATAGACTCCATGCTGATCGGACGCTTTTCACAAGCTTTCATTACTCCATTGCGGATCTTCGTACGGTCGAATGTCTCTCGACGACCGTCTTTTTTCACGACCATGGGCAGAATATCTTCGACAAATTCATAGGTAGTAAAACGCTTGATACAGCCCAGGCATTCCCGGCGGCGGCGAATGGCTTTGCCATCCTTACTTATCCGCGAGTCAATAACCTTGTTTTCCGCATGGTCGCAAAAAGGACACTTCATGAACTTGGTTACCGCACTCTTTCTAAAGGTTAGAGTTGTTTTACGTCAATACCAGCTTCTCTAAGCATCTCTTCCGCCAATTTATCGCTGTAGCCTTCGCGGATAACGATACGTACAACACCCGCGTTGATTATCATTTTGGCACAAATAACACAGGGATGATTGGTGCAATATAGTGTCGATCCTTTGGCGCTTACTCCATGCAATGCCGCCTGAATGACGGCATTTTGTTCCGCGTGCAAGCCGCGGCATAACTCATGGCGTTCACCGGAAGGCACATTGAGCTTTTCGCGCAGACAGCCGATGTCCAGGCAATGTTTGAGTTTGGAAGGCGCGCCGTTATACCCTGTAGCCAGAATCCGGCGATCACGCACCAATCCCGCTCCCACGGCCCGGCGCAAACAAGTACTGCGCCTGGATACGATTTCTACAATATCCAGAAAATAAACATCCCAATCGGGCCTTTTATTAATTTTCTCCGGCACATTTACTGAAGAAACTTTCTTTTCGGCCATAGTTACCACGCTTTCACGAAGCTGAAAATTTCCGACAGATGCCGGCTTGCAGGTCTTAAATTCTCTGTTGATAAAGAGGAAATTTGGCGCAGAGGGCTTTTACCTTTTCCGCTACAGCCTGAATTTTCTTTTCAGTGGCTATGTTTTTAATTACCTCGGCGATATAGGAAGCAATCTGGCGCATCTCGTTTTCCTTCATGCCTCTCGTGGTGACGGCGGGCGTGCCGATTCTGATTCCGCTGGTTACCTGCGGCCCTTTCGTGTCAAAGGGAATGCCGTTTTTATTGACGGTAATCGCCGCCCGGTCGAGAGCCTCCTGGGCTTCTTTGCCGGTAACATCCTTGGCAGTCAAATCAACGAGCATCATATGATTGTCTGTTCCGCCGGAAACAAGACGGAAACCCTGATTCTTTAATTCGTCCGCCAGCGCTTTGGCGTTTTTAACGATTTGCAGTTGGTATTCCTTAAATTCCGGCGCGAGCGCTTCTTTAAAAGCAACAGCCTTGGCCGCGATAATATGCATCAGTGGTCCGCCCTGAGAGCCCGGGAAAACCCTGCTGTTCAAAGTTTTGGCATAAGCTTCTTTGCACATAATCAATCCGCCGCGCGGTCCACGCAAGGTTTTATGCGTCGTGGAAGTTACGTATTCGCAAATAGGTACAGGCGAAGGATGCAATCCTGTGGCAACAAGCCCCGCTATATGGGCGATATCGGCCATGATTACCGCACCGACTTCATCAGCAATTTTGCGGAATCTCTGAAAGTCGAGCGTCCGCGGATAAGCGCTGGCGCCGACAATAATCATTTTTGGTTTATGTTCACGGGCTATTTTCTCCACTTCGGTAAAATCGATTGTTTCCGTATCTCTGCTGACGCCGTAAGCGACGATTTTATAAAATTTGCCGGAAAAATTAGCCGGGCTTCCATGAGACAAATGCCCGCCGTGCGACAAGTTCATTCCCAGAACAGTGTCACCCGGCTGCACAGCCGCAAAATATACGGCCATATTCGCCTGTGTGCCGGAATGGGGCTGGACATTGACATGATCCGCGCCAAAAAGTTGTTTGCAGCGTTCGATCGCTAAATTTTCCGCAATATCGACAAATTCGCAGCCGCCGTAATAACGGTTCCCCGGATAACCCTCAGCATACTTATTGGTCATTATACAACCCTGCGCTTCCAATACAGCTTCGCTGACAAAATTTTCTGAGGCAATTAGTTCGATATTTCCCGCTTGCCTACGTGTTTCCGATTTGATGGCCTGGTAGATTTCCCGATCAACTTTTTCCAGAAAAGACATGAAAACCATATCCTCCTTCGCTCTTCATTTTTCAGGCTATATATTTTTTAAATACTAAAACAGCGTTGACTCCGCCAAAACCAAAAGTATTGGACATAGCTGTGTTTATTTTTTTCTGCCGTGCCACCTTGGGTACATAATCAAGATCGCATTCGGGATCGGGATTATCCAGATTGACAGTCGGCGGAATGATGCCTTCCTGTAAAGCTTTAATGGCAAAAATAGCTTCGACACCACCTGTTCCGCCCAACATGTGACCGGTCATGGATTTTGTGGAGCTGACCATGAGCTTTTTGGCATGCTCTCCAAAGAGGGTTTTGATGGCTTGTGTTTCATATAAATCGTTGAGCGGTGTCGATGTGCCGTGGGCATTGATATAATCGATATCGGTCGTGTTCAGACCGGCATCCTTTAGCGCGACCTGCATGCTACGTGCAGCACCTTCGTGTCCGGGCGGTGGGGCAGCCATGTGAAAAGCGTCGGATGTGCATCCGTAACCGGCAAGTTCCGCATAAATATGTGCACCTCTTTTCTGGGCATATGATAATTCTTCCAAAATAACTATTCCGCAGCCCTCTCCGATGACAAAACCATCGCGGCTTTGATCAAACGGCCGGCTGGCTTTCTGCGGTTCATCGTTTCTCGTCGATAAGGCCCGCATGGCACTAAAGCCGCCGACTGCAAGAGGAGTAATTGCCGCTTCAACACCGCCGGTGATCATGACATCGGCATCTCCATAGGCGATGGTTTTATAAGCATCGCCTATCGCCGATGTTCCGGCAGCGCAAGCGGTAACAGCGCAATTGATAGGGCCTTTGGCTCCAAAACGAATGGAGACATGCCCGGAAGCTAAATTGGCCAGAATTGCCGGAACGGCAAAGGGAGAAATCTTGCGAGGGCCGGAATTTAATAAGACTTTTATTTCACTCTCTATTGTGGCAACGCCGCCGATAGCAGATCCGATTATTACGCCGGCGCGGCTGGAAATTTCCGGACTGATCGTCAGTTTCGCGTCAGTCATCGCCATCTCGGAAGCGGCTATGGCGTATAAAATAAAATCGTCATAGCGGCGAACTTCCTGCTTATCCACAAACTGCATCGGATCGAAATTCTTTATCTCGCCGGCAATTCTGGATTTAAAAGGTGCACTATCGAACTTGGTAATCGGGCCAATGCCGGATTTGCCTGCAATTGCACCTTTCCATGATTCCCCAACGGAATTACCCAAGGGGGTCAATGCCCCGAGGCCTGTTACAACGACACGCCTTTTCATCAAGTGATACCTTGTTTCTTTAAACTTAATTAATACCTTTGCTTTTTAAGAACTCAATAACATCTTTAACTGTGCGAATTTTTTCCAACTCTTCATCCGCGATTTCTATACCGAAAACTTCTTCCATTTCCATGATGAGCTCAACAAGATCCAGCGAGTCCGCGCCTAAGTCGTCAATAAAAGAAGCCTCCGGAACGCACTCCTCCCGGGTAACATCCAGTTGTTCCATCACCAGTTTAATAACTTTCTCTTCTAAAGTCATGCAAAATCCTCCTCCAGTGTATTATTGCCCTAAAAAATTGAGCCAAATAATGTTTCTTTTACATTGTTTTTTAAAATAATTCCTTATTTTTTTCTATGCAGAAAATATTTTCACTATTTCATGCTTTGATGGTTAAATCGAGAGCCTCTGGAGTCCTTTCCCAACAGAGACGGCGCATATCAATGCCCAGAACGAAGCTGGTGCGATCGAATACGTCTCTTACAACCGCAAATTCCTCCAATAACGAATTGCCCATACCGACATGTTGCTCACCCTGTTCGGGAGAAACAAGCGCCACTTTAGTCATTCTTGAATTCGTTTCTGATATTAAGCGCTCTTTTCAGGTTTTTTGTATTCCTTGCCCCTGTATGTTTCGCATGTAGGACAGACGCGGTGAGGCAATTTCGGCTCATTGCATTGCGGGCATAAAGACAAGGAAGGCTGTTTCAGGAAATCATGAGCTCTTCTTGTATTGCGTCTGGTTTTGGAATGTCTTTTTACCGGATTTGGCATAAATTATCCTTTTCTTACGATTAATTTTTCACTTTAAAATTTTTTAATACAGCCATAGGATTATCGGCAACATCCAAATGACAATTGCAGGCAGAAACATTCAAGTTACTGCCACAGTGCGAACATAAACCTTTACAGTCTTCGCTGCAAAGCGCCTTAATCGGTATTTGCAAAATTATTTGCTCACAGATCATAGGCGTTAGATTAATAAAATCACCTTGGTAATGGCTAATTTCCAGCTCTTCTGTTTTAAGCTCTAAATCTTCTTCGTTTTCGGCTTCCACTGGAATTAATGTATAAGAGAAATCGGCTCCAAGGGGAAGTTTTGTTTCTTCCAAACAGCGGCTGCAACAAATATCAATAATTGCGGAAAGCTTACCCCTAATAAAAATGGTGCTGGCAGTTTTTGTCAGCAGACAGTTTATATCTACTTTGCATAAAGCAAAATCAAGCTTTTCACTGTCTGGAAAGGATTCCTTAAACCATGCACCGTCTTCAGAAAGAACAACGTTTAACCCTTCCTCAGGAATGGTAACTACATTAATTTTCAAAGAATTAGTCATCGAAACCATATTGGCCTTGTCCAAATATTGCCAAGCATATTAAGCGCGGAAGTAAATTATAAAATCTTTTCCTTGTCAAGGATAATTTGACGTTTTTCGGGAATTGCAGCTTGACAAAAGACGGCTCTCAATCCTATAAAAACCAAAAGAAATAAGGAAAATACAACGATGAAAAAAATTAGAACCCGCTTTGCGCCTTCGCCGACCGGTTTTCTGCACATTGGCGGGGCGCGAACTGCTCTTTTTAACTGGCTTTTCACCCGTCATCACAGTGGTGAATTTGTCTTGCGGATCGAAGATACCGATCAGGCGCGTTCAACCGACAAATCAACAAAAGCCATCCTCGATGCCATGAATTGGCTGGGCTTAAACTGGGATGAAGGGCCGTATTTTCAGGCCGAGCGGGTCGGTTTGCACCGGGAGATGGTGCAAAAATTAATCAATGAAGGCAAAGCTTATTATTGCACCTGTACACCGGAAGAATTGGAAACAAAAAGAAAACGGGCTCTGGCAGCAAGTAAAAAGCCCAAATATGACGGCACTTGCCGCGATAAAAAGTTGGATAAATCGGCGGGCAGCGTTGTACGTTTTCGCGGCATGCAAACAGGTGCGACAATTGTCGAAGATCTAATTAAAGGAAACATTAGTTTTAATAATGAAGAGCTTGACGATTTGATCATTGAGCGTAGCGATGGCTACCCGACCTATAACTTTGCTGTAGTTGTCGATGATGCGTTGATGAACATTACCCATGTCATCCGTGGCGATGACCATGTCAATAACACACCGCGCCAGATTTTGCTCTACCAGGCACTGAATTTTGCTGTCCCTAAGTTTGCCCATGTTCCCATGATTCTCGGTTCGGACAAGGCGCGTCTCAGTAAGCGCCACGGAGCGACTTCGGTGATGGCTTATAAGGAAATGGGATACCTACCGGAAGCGCTCGTTAACTATCTGGTGCGCCTGGGTTGGGCGCATGGCGATCAAGAAATATTTTCACTTACGAAATTAATTGATTTGTTTTCTCTGGAAGCAGTGGGCAAATCACCCGCGGTTTTCAATCCCGAAAAACTGCTCTGGCTCAACGCTCATTATATAAAGGGGGCAAAACCGGAACGCCTCTCCGAAGAGATGAAACCTATTTGGTCTGAGGCCGCAGGCAAGGCCGACGCTGAATTAGTATGCAGCGTGATTGCCGATTTACAACCGCGGGTAAAAACGCTCATAGAGTTGGCTGGCAGCGCCGATTTTTATTTTGCCGAAAAAGTTCAATATGAAAAGGAGGCGGCGCAAAAATTTCTTCAGCCCGCAGTTGCCGTTTATTTAAAAGAGATTGTTGCGGGACTGCCCTCGCTTACAAATTTCAGCAAAGAAGGAATTGAAGATTTTCTTAAGGCCTTTGCTCAAAAGCGAGAAATTAAACTCAAAGTTATCGCGCAACCCCTGCGAGTCGCACTCACCGGAAAAACCGTGAGCCCCGGCATTGATGAGGTCATGGTTACTTTAGGCAAAAACCGCGTGGAAAAGAGAATTCAAGACGCGGTGGCCTATATTGAAGCGCAAAAATAATTCTGGAAAAAGTAAGCTGATTAACTTCGCCACAGGTTGGCGGAACATCGATTTCGTCTTGACTTTTATAATATGATTGAATAGATACTCTGCCCTCACATTGATCACTTCTGCTGGGGGATCGTCTAGCGGCAGGACTTAGGGCTCTGAACCCTACTACCCAGGTTCGAATCCTGGTCCCCCAGCCATGGTCCCATCGTCTAGTGGTTAGGACGCTGGCCTCTCACGCCGGAAACCGGGGTTCAACTCCCCGTGGGACTACCAAAATAAATTTGTTGGTGTCTCATTAGTAAAAAATAAATCTAACACTTTTTTATACCCAAGATAATTGTAGGTACGTTTTAATCAAATTTTTTTTGAAAGTAAAAGCGAATTCCCATTTTGATAAAAGAAAGGGAAGGCAAAAATGATTATTGATATTCACCGGCACTTTGTGGCCGAAGACTGGTTTTCCGAAAATTTTTGGAGGAATTACGCCCGGATGATACATCGAATCATACTGCGCAGGGGCTTGCCATTTTCCAGAGAAGATATTCAAACAAAAGTGTCTCCTCTGTATTTCGATATCACCGGAGAGAAATATCTGGAGCAAATGGAGAAAGCCGGAATTGATAAGACAGTTGTTTTTCTTTTTGACACCGGTCTTTTAACGGGAGAACCGGAAGTTTGCATCGAAGAACAAAACAAAATTATTTTCAAAGTCGTGAAAAAGTACTAGGATAAAATTATTCCCTTTGTGCATATCGATCCTAGAAGGCGAGGCGCCATAAAGTTTGTCCAGAAATGTGTTGAAGAATGGGACGCAAAGGGGCTGAAGTTGCATCCGAGCGCGGGATTCAACCCGGAGGAATCGGCAACGCTAAAACTGATTGAATCAATCGCGGATTATGGGATTCCGGTGATAACTCATACCGGCCCCAGTATCGTTCCTACATCCAGCAGATACTGCGACTCGATTTATCTGGATAAAATGCTGCTGAGCTTTCCTGAAGTTAATGTCATCGCCGCCCATATGGCTTATGGATACCGGCCGCAGCTTTGTTCCTTCGGGTGGCAAAGGCCAAACCTCTATACCGATATTTCCGTTTCGCAGGATATGGCCAAAACTGATTATCCGAAATTCGCCCGTATTATAAGGGAAGTAATGGATGCTTTTGGGCTGGAAAGAGTTCTGTTTGGTACTGATAGTCCCTTTACCTGGGGCGTGTTATCGGAAAAAGATTTTGTTACGGCCATAAAGTATTTGGCAACTAAAGCGCCGGATGACGCAAAATTTACCCAGAATGAAATTGAAATGCTTCTCGGCGCAAACGCGAAAAAACTGCTCAATATTTAAAATACTTATCATTGAACACAGCAGTGCTCCGATACGATTTAAATTTTCCCTATTAGAAGTTAACCACTGCTCTAAGTTCTTGCACGGGGTAAATTTGTCCGGGTTTTGGCGGCATGGGGTTATATACCCACTTAATATCCACGCACCCCAGCATGATCCCCCGGTGTCTCTCAAATCCGGTAAAAATACCCCGAACCAGAACATCCTCCATATCTAGGGTGAGTCCGAATACGGCAACTGATGAATCCTGCCGCAGAGCGTTTAATTCGTCTTTGTAGGCCAGAGGGGAGAAGGCGAGCCTCGTGCTGTCTGTCGCCTGACACTGAATGAGCGGTATAAGGACCGGGAAACCATCCTCGCCGATATAAGAGAGGAACTTGATGCTATCGAGACGGTTAAACAGGCCTTCGGCCCAGGGCTTTAAGATGCGCTGGGTGCTGTTTTTTTGCCTGGCGGCGGACTTTGAGGCCATTGTCAGAATTGATCCCAGACCGATCTGTACAAGGGGCAGAGACTCCCGACCATAAGTCTCCACAAGATCCATGTAGTGCACAGTGTGAATGCCGAAGTAGGCGTTATACCGGAACATGGGCTTATTGTTGAACATCTCGTAGTCTTCGCCATGAGTGGTCTTGCCGGTCCAGAGAGCCTTACCTCGCCAGAGGCTTCTATCCAAAGTCATGATAAGAAAGCCCGTCTTAGGGTTGGTCTTCACATTCTGTTTGCTTTGTCCTTCCGAAAACTGTCCCCAGATGAGTTTGGTCGGAGTTTTTGCCTGCAGGGCTGTGATGAGGGTTATATGGGGCAGGCCTTCCGGATTTACGGTAGCGATCAACCCCACTTTGGCTTCAGGCTCAAAATGTTTCAGGTCATTTTCATCGAAACGCGTTAATTTCTTTTTCATGCGTAACCTCCCTCACTTCTGCATTCGCTAACATCGTCGTTGATGACACTTTTATGTGGCCTGTCTACCATAGATTCAGTTGAGTCGGCATTTCTCATGGGTCCGCTCAAGTGAACGATCCCGGCGTCGACTCCCGAATCCCGTGCCAGGGAAGCCAGGCTTCCAGCTTCTTCGTGGGAAATCAGGCCGGTTTTTTTAAATGCCCAATCGATTCCCAAGCTCTCGTATTTATGAGTGCACAGGTTATTGAAGGTGCAAAGCTCCCATCTGCCGATAATTTCTCCCAGGTGTTCTTTGATAAAGGCTCCGATGCCTTTGATGTTCTGCGGTGTGGCTGTGAAGTCCGGTATCAGGGGTGTGCGTATCCAGAGCTCGCCGGGCAGTCCGCGCTCCTTCATGGAGCGACCAAGCCTGATAAGGTTTTCGAGTATTCTGGTATTGGAAATACCGGTGAATTTTTTATGTTTATCCGGATCGATCTCCTTGAGATCATACATTACCATATCTGTATGTGGCAGGAGTGCCTCCAGGGTTTCCCACGAACATTGTCCGCATGTATCCAGAGCTGTATGGAGGCCGCTTTGTTGGAAAGCGGAAAGCAGCTCTTTGGCAAAAAGCGGCTGCATCGTTGGTTCGCCGCCCGATAAGGTCACTCCGCCCCCTGACTTCTGGAAGTACACTTTATCTTTCATAACTTCATGCGCCAGATCATCGGGCTTGCAGTTTTCTCCGTAGATATCCATTGCTGTTGATGGGCAGGCCTGCACACAAGCGGCGCAGGAATTGCACACCAGCCGATCGATAACAATGCCGGGTTGTGCCATCGCCAGAGCCCCTTTCGAGCATGCCTCTATACAACTCCGGCAGCCAAGGCACATGGTCTTTGCCCAGTGTACCTGCACTTGGGGTGATATACTTTCCGGATTATGACACCAGACACAGGAAAGCGGACAACCTTTGAAGAAGATAGTACTCCTGATGCCCGGTCCATCCTCGGTGGACATGCGCTGTATTCTCAGTACTGTTCCTGAAATATTTTTCTCGTTTGCGCTCATCGAACGATCCTACAGAGCCCCATGGCTAATTCTGGCAATGACTTCGTCCTGCAATTCTCGTCCGATACTTGTGAAATAGGCGTTGTATCCCGTGATCCGAACCAGCAGTGAGCGGTAGTCTTCCGGCCTCTTCTGGGCGTCACGCAGCATGTCGGCATCCAGCATATTGATCTGCAGAGCACTTCCTCCGTTTTCCGTATAGCCTTGAAGAAAGGCTTTGAACTTATCCCGGTGTTCCGGGCTATTCAAGAGAGAGGGATTAATTGTGATGGTGTGGCTAGCGCCGTTAGGCAGGCAGTTGTAATATCCCTGAAGGTCGCCTTTGCCTGCCGTATCCCTGCCACCTAAGGCTTTGCCCACGGAGTTGGCGTTGGCTGTAGGACCATTGATATCAGCCCCGTTGGAAGGACATATAGCATTGGACAGGAATCTGCCCTTTGGTCTGCCGTCGGGACTTGCCGGCAGAATAAAACCGTCACCCACCCAGTAATTCCAGCTCAACATGCCGGGGCGGAATTGCCGGTTTGTGGAGACGGTCCTGCGCTTCCAGGTCTCCTCGCACCATAAGTCCATGACGGCTTTGGCCATGGCATCCGCCTCGTCGTCATCCCGGCCGTATTTGGGGGCCTTGAATCTGGCTTTTGCCTGAAGCTTTTCATAACCTTTCCAGTTGGCTTTTAGTGCCTGAATAAGTTCGGCCATAGTGCACTCTTTTTTGTCGAACACCAGGTGTTTGACGGCCAAAAGGGAATCAACGGTAGTGGCAAATGCTATTGCCTCCAGCGTGGTGAAGCTCAGTTCAGCCCCGCCTTCAGTTATATCCAGCCCCTTTTCCGCGCAACCCTTGACCAGACAGGAAAGGTATGGTGTAGGACAGAACCGGACTCTTATGGATTCCGATTGCTCGTAGAGCTCTGCACAGCGTTTAATGATGAACCGGGTTTGTTCGGCATAGGAATTCCAGAACTGCTCCCAGGTGGCAAATGCCACAGCGTCACCCGTCTTGGGGCCATCCTGCTTGATTTTCTCGCTCTTACCCGTGATAGGGTCAACAAACACATGGAAATCTTTGCCGTTATTGAGCGCTAGTTCCACGGCCTTCAGCAGGTCGAGATTATTGTCTACCGTGCCGGAACGGTCATTGCCTTGCATGGTGTTTTCCAGACAGCCGACCGGCGAATAGTCGTGGACATTGTTTTCGTTGATGAGATGGGTAACGCCTGCCTTCCTGGCTTCGCACATCATTCCGGCCATGGAGCGCTCATCGAAGTTGAGTAGGAATGGCGCGCCCTGACTCATCGAAATCATGTCTACCACCTTGTCCAACAGCTCCTCCGGAGTGCCCCGATGAAGGCGCACGTTGGGTTTGGGCTCCAGGAGGGGCGACATGTCATCAATGACTTCCAGCATGGCATAAGTCAGGTCATTAGTCATGTCTCTGCCGCCGGGTCCCACGCCCGCAAGTGTGATAAGCTGGCCGTAACCCGAGGTGATGCCTTGATTGCCGATGCCGATCATGGCGTCGTAGACTGTATTGGCGTGAATCCAGAAGCATTTCAGTATTTCCTTGCCGAACTCTCTATCCATGCCGTTTTTCAGTGAGTACTGCCAGTAGGGCAGCAGGTACTGATCGATCCTCCCGAAGGAAACGCCCGGTCCCGGGTAGTTTTCATCGCTCATGACCAGCATATGCGTGAGCCATAAAGCCTGCACAGCCTCCCAGAAGGTCTGAGCCGGCTCCCAGGGTACCCGCAAATTTTTCGCCATCTGCGTAAGCTCGTCCCTGCGGGTTGCATTTTTCTCCGCTGCGGCGAGCTTTTCACACAAGTTGGCGTATTTCCCAGCCAGTTCCCCGGGCATGGTGGAGGCTGTAATCATGGCCCGTAATTGAGCACCTCTTTTGCCCTTCTTGTCTTTCGGGGACAGGGCGTTATATCTTTCTTCAAGGTCTTTGCAGACTCCTTTCCACCCGATCTTCAGTGCCCGTTCGTATCCGGGAATGAGATGACCACTTGTGGCTCCCGAGTTGCCGTAGCCATGATCGTGGAACCACTTCATCTGAGCGCGCACGCCCTTCTTGCCGTAGATGAATCCGTCGCGCTCTTTTGCTTCTTTTTCGTTCCAGCACATGGATGTCTGAAGATTGAAACGGCCGCCCGCAATAAGGTCACCCGGCAGAATCTCCTGGGGAACACATTTCACCATCACTTCTTTGACGAACCATGCCTTGCGTTCGGGCAGGCTCCAGGACCAAAAATCCGGATGGAGTTTCACGGGTTTCGCGTTCTGCTGCATGGAGATGCGGAAAGGTTGGAGGAAGGGATATGTCTCGGGCACAATATAAAAGGTCATTTCATCGAACTGCACATCCCAGGAGGTACCTGTAGTCCAGGCGGTAAATTCATTATTCCAGGCGCGACTCGCCCCCTGGAAATAGTAATCCCTTAGCCAGGTTATTCGCGCGGAAAGGTTTTTTGGTTCCTTTATCTTCTGAGCCGTCTTACGTGCTGCTGAGGTATTCATTGCTCTCTCCTTTTCGTCTGGTTGAAAAAATTAATAATGATTGGCGATCTGATCATGTAAAAAATATACATCTAAAATGACATTGATACAAGGGGAAAGGACTGTTGTGGTTTTCGCTCCATAAAATTCACCGCGTGGCGAACAAGGACGAAGTAGAGGTAGATATGAGGGTTAGCGAGATTTTAAAAAATCGGCAGAAGCATTAATATTAATTCTTTGACCTAATCTAGTAGTAATGTTAATGCACCCTCATCAAAATCAAGTATTGGAGTTTTAGAATCACTGTGCTGAATTTTTTGCCGCCCCTGGTGCGGGGAATCATTGCATCGCTGCTTTTTGGTTTGAATGTTCTGTTTTGGCCGATGCTCGTGTTTGTGTTTTCCATTCTGAAATTTCTGTTACCGTTTTCGCCTTTACGTCGCCTGTTCAATAGGATTTTGCCGTGGCTCGCGGAAAACTGGATTTCGTGCAACAGCGGATGGATGCGCCTGACCCAAAATACTAAATGGGATGTGCAGGGACTGGAAGGATTGAATTATCACGGCTGGTATCTGGTTATCAGTAACCACCAGTCCTGGGTAGATATTTTCGTAATGCAGCATCTGCTGAATCGGCGCATTCCTTTGATGAAATTTTTTCTGAAACAAGAACTTATCTGGGTGCCGGTGATGGGCATTGCCTGGTGGGCGATGGATTTTCCTTTTCTGCGCCGCCATAGTGTCGAATATTTAAAAAAGCATCCCGAACAAAAAGGTAAAGATTTCGCAACAACACGCCTGGCTTGCGAGAAGTTTGTGCATACTCCGACCAGCGTAATGAATTTTGTCGAAGGGACGCGCGTTACCAAGACAAAGCACGCCAGACAACAGTCGCCATACAAACATCTTTTACGCCCGAAAGCCGGCGGAATGGCGCTGTCTTTGGATGTGCTGGGCGAAAAGTTTCATTCTCTTTTGAATATTACGATAGTTTACCCCGACGGCATTCCGACCTTCTGGAAGTTTCTCTGCGGCAAGGTCAAGAGAATAATTGTGCGCTTTCAAGCAATGGAAGTGCCGAAACAACTCCTGCACGGCGATTATGCTGCTGATAAGGACTTTCGTGTTACATTTCACAGATGGGTGCATCAGTTATGGCAGGAGAAAGATCAGCAGATACAATTGCTGATGAAAGAAGTAATCGGCACTCCAAGAATACCTTAATGCCCCGCCAGCGACGGGATAATTCAACCTACAAGCTTCAGCGGTGACGTGACCTTTAGGTTATGCACTCTGTTTCTGAAGCTTGGGTTTCATTACTATTGTCCGGCCCGAGCTTCGGCCCGGAGTGATTTTTTATCAATCTTCCCCACCATCGTTAAAGGTAGCTCCCTGCGGAACTCGATTATTTTGGGAACTTCATAGGGGGCAAGCTTTTCTACGGCCATTTTTATGATATCAGCTTTTAAGGCTTCTTCATTTTTCCCAAGATCGTATCCGGGAACAAGGGTCAGATACGCCTTCACCAACTCTGAGCCGGGACGTTTCGGGTTGG
Organism: Syntrophaceae bacterium UBA7544; assembly: GCA_002479215.1. GTDB lineage: Bacteria > Desulfobacterota > Syntrophia > Syntrophales > Smithellaceae > UBA4810. Next base: position 8,773 of record DLME01000266.1, on the reverse strand, counting down.
GAATACCGATCGTGGCGGCTCTTTCAATGGCCGGGTGTTTGGTCAATATATCCTCCACTTTTTTGGAAAACACCTTGAATCCGCTGATGATGATCATATCTTTGGTTCTGTCGACAATTCGCAGATAACCATCCTCATCCTGTATAGCTACGTCTCCGGTATGCAAATAACCATTCTCGTCAATGACCTGCCTGGTTTCTTCGGGATTTTTATAATACCCCACCATCACCTGGGGGCCTTTAACACAAATCTCTCCGGGTTCGCCTTGTTCCACCTTTTTACCCGTAATGGGGTCAACCAGAACAATATCCGTGTTGATTATCGGCAACCCGATAGATCCTAGTTTTCTTACGCCTTTCGAGGGATTCATCGTTGTGATCGGCGAGGTTTCGGTCATACCGTAAACTTCGAGCAGTTTACCTTTGCCGACAATACTCTCCAGAATTTCCTGTGATTCTTCCGGGAACGGCGCTGCTGAAGAAATGCAGGCTTGAAGGTGGGAATGATCAAGACGTTTGAAAAGCGGGTTGGCGATCAACATCTGGTAAAGGGAAGGCACATTCACCAGATGAGTGGGTTTGTGTTTGCGCATCTCTTTGCAGATATGATTCGTGTCTCTGGGGTTGGGAATGAGAATTTGGGGCCATCCCAGATAAATGGCGTTTGCTGCGAAAGATGTTCCGGCAAGATGGAAAAAGGGAAATCCGGAAAGCGCCACTCCCTGGCCTTTTTTCCAGCCGAGCCATTTTTGCACCATAAGGAGATTGGCCACGGAATTTCTATGGGAAATCATGGCGCCTTTGGGCATTCCTGTTGTTCCGCCGGTGTATTGAATATAGGCAATATCATCGGGAACAACTTTTACTTCCGGAGGAGCGTCTGAGTATCTCTTGGGACAAATGGTCTCTTTAAAATGAAGCACGTATTTGCCCGCAAGCGTTGTGACCTTGCCCTGTGGAATCTTTTTCAAAAGCTTTCCCAGGATGCGCTTGATGCGCGGCATAAATTCGCCCACGTTCGCCGCGACCACAAGTTTTAGTTCATGAAGTCCGGAAGATATATGGATAAGCCTGCCGGCAAAGATAGCATCCAGAGTTACCAGGCCGCGGGCATCTGAATCTTTGAGCTGATGTTCCATTTCCTCGGTGGATAGGAGAGGGGAAAGACCGGAAGCTACGCAACCGGCCTTCAAGGTTCCCAGCCAGGCGATAATGTATTCGGGAATGTTCGGAAGATTGATTCCCACCACATCACCCTTTTTAAATCCATGAGCGATGAGCATGTTCGCAAAGCGATTGGCATATTGATCCAGTTCCTTCAATTTTACTTTCATGCCCATAAAGCTAAAAGCTAACTGCTGGGGGAATTTTTCGAAAGTGTCTTTTACCGCGTCAACATAGCTTATTTCCCATTCTTTCGGATCAATGTCCACAAGCCCCGCATCATAAGATAAGCGCCAGAACTGTTCGTTTTTCATTGTTCCACTCCTAATAATCAAAGATGTGAATACTAAATGAATTTTTTTCCCCCGACGGATTAAAAAAGATATTCCAAAAAAACTTGGAGCGCTTAATTTTGAATATCTAAGGGGTTAATCCGCCTATTTCCTAATCATTTAGAGGTTGGACAGTGGGGTATTCGATACCGTATGATAAACAAATCTGCAATCTTTTTTCTTGCGGCAGCTTTCTGATTTCATAATTGTAAATTTACAGCGCATAGAAGTGAATATTTCTATTTGCCGCCAAACAATACGTAATGGAATTTAAGGGGGATACCTTACTTAATTTTGTGCTTATGTTTGTTGGATATATATAAAAGAAAAAGGGGGACTATTAACTAAATTTTCCAGGTAAATAAAAAAGCGGTTGGAGATTAAACTCCAACCGCGGAAAATTATCAAAAATGAGGGGAAAACGAATTTCTAAAAACGGTTACTCTCCCTATAAAATCGTTCCCATAAACCTTGTTGAACTCTTGTAAGTTTATATGGTCACGATTTTAATCTAATATTACTTAAATTTCAATGTGCGGAGAATATCCCATGATGGGTCGTCATTTGCTGATTGGTGAATATCAACACGTATCCACTTCTTGTCCTTAAAGACTGCAATAACGACCGCCTGCAAAGGCAACCACTGATTCCATTTATATTTCAGTATTGTTTCATTGGCTTTGGTTCCGTCCTTCAGAGTTGTTTGCTTATCCGAGATGATTTGACAATCTTGGCTTTGTTCAGGGTCCAGGATGAGCTTCTTGAATAGTTTCCCGGCGTCCGCAATAGTAGCACCCGCGGGGATATCACGAACCTGCACATTAATAACGGGAATGCCAGCATCAGCTTTTGCGCTAAACAATAAATTATATTGTTTAGCGTTGTCGGGATTATCACTCCAATCGTTTGGATAGGTAACGGAGAAAGCCGGCTTCTTATCATAGTTGAACACTGCCGCCGAAGCTATAGACGGAGAAAGTGCCAATGCCAACATACATGTCCCTGCCAGAAACAATATTACCGATATACTACTTTTACATACTTTGTGTTTCATAATTTACCTCCTGTCTTCTTTGTAGTTGTTCGACGTCTCTATTTATGCTTTATCAAAACTCGCTTTTTGGTGGGCTGAGTATATGAAGAAGTAACTTGTGTGTCAAGAAGATAAAATTACAAGATATCACGGTTGTCGGTGGGGAAATCCATTAGAGGTGTGCAGGAAATTTTCATAGTCACGGTATGCTGATCCAAGTAATTTCCGGAAGAATGATCGTATATTTAATAGTAAAAATTTTTGCAATTCTTGTTTGTTTTATATTTACGCCTTAACTAAATTCGTCACTCGCTTAATATCTGCTTTAGCTTCTGTGACCATCCGTTCAATGAGATCTTTACAGGTGGGAATATCTTTCACCAAACCTACCGATTGTCCCATCATCATGGGGGCGTCTTCGACATTGCCCATTTCCCATGCTTCTTTTACCTTTTTCCCGGAAATAAGTGGGATAAGCTCTTCCAAACCGCAGCCCTTTGCTTCCAGAGCTAAAACCTCGGCGACAACTTTATTTTTAATGGCCCTGCCCTGCAGACCGATTGATTTGCAAATAAGCGTAGTCTCGAATTCCTGCCGCCTAATAAGCTCCTGCTTGATATTATCGTGCACCTCACATTCTTTGGTTGCCACAAAGCGTGTTGCCATCATGACACCTTGGGCCCCTAAGGCGAGTGCCGCGGCCATAGTGCGTCCATCAGCGATACCGCCCACGGTTACTACCGGAATCTTGACTGCTTCGACAACACGCGGCGTGAGCAGCATTGTGGTCACATCATCATCGAGAGGATGGCCTCCTTCTTCGATACCCGCGGCGTAAATGCCGTCGTAACCGATCTTTTCCGCGTGCACGGCATGGCGCACCGATCCGACCTTGTGAAAAAGTTTAATTCCCGCCTTTTTTAGTATGTCTATGAATTCTCTTCCCACCGCTTTATCCAGCGGCGTACCGGATATTTCCAAACCCGCCACCTTTTCCTCGGCGCAAACGCGCAGGTACATTTTGTGATGTTCCGGGGTGATATGCACTGAGGGCAGGATAGTCACATTGACCATAAAGGGATTTTTAGTAAGCTCCCTTGTTTCCCTGATAGCGTTGCGGAATTCATCTTCTGTTGCATAGTTTCCGGCGGTCAGATTTCCCATCCCGCCCGCGTTGGATACTGCCGCGCAAAGCTTGGGTTTGCTAAGCCACATCATGGCGCCGCAGATAATAGGATATTTGATACCAAACATTTCGGTGATTGCTGTTTTCATTTCTTTCCTGCCTCACTAATGTAAATTGTAACCGTTAATTTTTTGTCTGCCGCGTATATCAATCGGACATTGTCAAAGAAGAAGTCTCACTTAACATTGATGCCTCCCGGGCATCCAAAATTTCAATAATATCCTGGTACAGACGTTTTTTTAATTCACCGAAAATTCCGCGCTTCTTCTGAAATGTTTTGGCAAAAGCTAATGCCTCGGCCATAAGTTCTTCTTTATTGGCGCACGCCTTCAGAATAATATGGTGCGCTTCCAGTTCCGGCGCGCCGTAGCGGTTTCCGGTAAGCTGCATTTCCGATAACTTATACATCGGAACGGCCTTTTTGATAAAAGCGTTCATGCCGCGCCGGAAAGGAATTCCGAGATTTACTTCCGGGAAGCAGAAAAATCCGCGATCCGATTTCATGAATCGAAAATCACAGGCGCAGGACATAATCGAGCCGTTACCGTAGGCATGCCCGTTGATTGCCGCGATTACCGGCACCGGATAAAGCAGTAATTTTTTAAACACGTCGTCCATGCCGCTGATGAAATCATTTACCGGTTGGTATTCCTTTTTCTGTAATCTTGTCAATATCCACTCCACGTCTATCCCCTGCGAAAAATTCTTCTCGTCATTGGAAGTAATAATCAAGGCGGTCACTGATTTGTCGGCTATTATTTCATCGAGCATGGCGTTTAAGGTTTGGGCAAAGGCGAGATTTTGCTTGTTTTCGCCATTGGTCATGGTGAGAATCGCCACGGTTTCGTCTTTGGCCCATGTCATGATAGGCATATAATGTTCCTTCCTTTTTGATTTTTTGTTGTTCCCAACATATTAAGGTTATGTTTATAGGTCAAGAAATAAAAATTGTTCATAAAATCAGTGAACATTCACAATTAGCAAACCCTACAAAAAAACAATAAAATAACCACCGAATATAAAAACAAATTTCTATTGACTCTCGGAATTAATCTCGTAAAATGTTCACTACAAATAAATGTCTATAAAATAGTAGATATTTTTAAACTATCGTATGAATTTAACTGGGCGCCGTCCCTCGTTTCGTTCAGGGGCTAGTTTTTCTTGAGAACTTTCCACATTTTGGAATTGATAGATGAATCGAGCTTACTATTCAGCAACCATTAAAGATTTTCTTAACACATCTCCAGAAATAATATTGGGGAAATTGGCAATACGTAACACATTCGCACTTGAACAATTACAGCGAGATGCATGGTTAGAAGAAATAAACATTCTTTGCAAAGCGTTATGTAATTTTCAAGGCATGATATATTTTGAATTCTCTATCCCACGAATGGGCCAAAGAATAGATGCGGTACTTCTAATAGGGTCTGTGATATTCGTGCTTGAGTTTAAAGTCGGGGAAAAAATATTTACACCATATGCATTTGATCAGGTTTGGGACTATGCTCTAGATTTAAAAAACTTTCATGAGACCAGTCATGAACAATTCATTGTTCCCATTTTGATTGCTACAAAAGCTCATATTAGCCCATATGTTATTTCTTCAACACAGCAAAATGATAAACTTCTGTTCCCGATCAAATGTAATTCATCGATGCTTGGTGAAGTAATTGAAAGCGTTTTAAACTTTTGTGAAGGTAAAGAAATTGATCAACTGAATTGGGAAAATGGGCGATATAGTCCTACGCCCACAATTGTTGAAGCCGCAATGGCTCTATATAACGGTCACTCTGTTGAAGAAATATCTCGAAATGATGCAAGTGCCATTAATCTCAATAAAACTACTGCTGCAATTTCTGATATTATCCGTCAATCAAGAGAACAATCGCAAAAATCTATTTGTTTTGTGACTGGCGTTCCCGGGGCAGGAAAAACATTAGTTGGTTTAAATATTGCCACCACTCATATCGATAAAACGAATGATCTTTACAGTGTGTTTCTATCTGGCAATGGTCCGCTTGTCGCTGTATTACGTGAAGCGCTGACAAGAGATAAATTACGCCATGATAAAGAAAGTGGAAAGAAGACGAAAAAAGGTGAAGTTATGGCGAATGTGAAGATGTTCATTCAGAATGTTCATCACTTTCGAGATGAATGCCTTCTAGACCAAACAAAACCACCGATTGAACACGTTGCGCTATTCGATGAAGCCCAAAGAGCATGGGATAGCGTGCAGACATCTAGTTTCATGCGTCGTAAAAAGAATAATTTAAATTTTTATCAGTCTGAACCAGAATTTTTAGTTTCTTGTCTGGACAGACATGTTGACTGGGCGGTTATTGTCTGTCTTGTAGGTGGTGGACAGGAGATCAACACTGGTGAAGCAGGTATCTCTGAATGGATTAATTCTCTTCTTCGTTCTTTTCCCGATTGGCATGTTTACATATCATATCGTCTTACAGATAGTGAGTATTCTGCTGGTGACGTAATAAGCAAACTGTTGCCGCGTCTAAATGTTGTTTACAAAGATGAATTACACCTTGCTGTATCGATGCGGTCATTCCGTGCAGAGAATGTTTCATTGTTAGTAAAGCAAATGCTCGATCTCGATATAGAAGGAGCACGAAGTACATTAGCAAAAATAGAAGGGAAATTCCCAATTGTTATTACGCGCAATCTTTCAAATGCAAAACGGTGGCTGAAAAAACAGGCACGCGGTACCGAACGTTATGGAATTGTGGTTTCATCACAAGCAGAACGTTTGAAGCCCCATGCTATTGATGTGAGAACCCCAATTGATCCTATCCATTGGTTTCTAGATACAAAGGAAGACGTAAGGTCATCTTATTACCTCGAAGATGTAGCAACGGAGTTCCAAATTCAAGGACTAGAGCTTGACTGGGTTTGTTGCGCTTGGGATGCAGACTTAAGATGTGTAAAGGATAAATGGGAATACTGGTCTTTCCGGGGCAACAGATGGATGCATATCCGGAAAGAAGACCGTCAAAACTATTTAAAAAATGCATACCGTGTTCTTCTAACGCGTGCCAGGCAAGGTATGGTTATTCTGGTACCGAATGGTGACGAAGAAGATCCAACGCGATGTCCTGATTATTATGATCCAATTTATGAATATTTAGCAAAAATTGGATTTACAGCCGTATAATTAATTTTGGAAGAATTATGTTTAACGCGATATTATTGATTTGATTGCTGATTAGTTATGGTCAGCACACACTTGATTTCTAACAGGGCGATGGGTCAAATCTTTTTTGACAATTAGCGATTTAAAAATCGTAATGCGTGAAGAGTGAAACGTGAAGCAAAAATAAATGGGTATCTCGTATCTCGTGAAGCGTAAAATAAATCGTATGTATTCAGCCAATCCTTAATTTCTTTTACCACGGATCGACAAAAGAGTGGTCTGCCCCATGGGGTCGCTGAGCGGGAACAGAATTCAAACCCTGCATAATCCATTTGCGGGTATCGGCCGGATCAATGACCGTGTCGATTTCCAGATAGGCGGCCATATTGATGGCTTTGCCTCTTTCATACAGTTGGGCAACGAGTTTTTCGTAGAGCGCTTCGCGCTCCTTCGGGTCTTTAACTGCCTCCATCTCTTTTTTAAAACCAGCCTTAACCGCGCCTTCCAGCCCCATGCCTCCGAATTCCCCGGTCGGCCAGGCAGCTGTAAAAAAAGATTCATGGAAGCCGCCCTTGGCCATAGCCATCGCTCCGAGGCCGTAGCCCCGACGTAAAACAATCGTAAAGTAGGGCACGGTTAAATGCGCGCCGATTACAAACATGCGGCAGACATGGCGCACCTGCGCGCGTTTTTCGATTTCCGGCCCGACCATGAAGCCAGGAGTATCGCACAAAGACAGAATCGGCAGATCATGCGCGTTGCAAATTTGCATCAGTCGCGCCACTTTGTCCGCGCCTTCCGCTTCAATGGCTCCCGCCATGTGCATGCAGTTATTGGCGATAACGCCGAAAGGTCGGCCTTCGATTCTGATAAAGCCGGTAACCATACTCGGGCCGAACTTGGATCTCAGCTCCAGAAAGGAATCCGTATCGGCCAGAGTCTTAATGACTACGTGCACGTCATAAGCGCGCCGCCTGTTTTCCGGAATCAAACGGCGCAGGCGCAGTTGATTGGCGGCCTCCCATTTGGAAATTGTTCCCTGAAAATAAGAAAGATATTTTTTGGTGACAGCCACCATTTCTACATCATCAGCCACTTCAATATCGACAACGCCGTTTTGCGTCTGCACATCAATCGGGCCGACCTCTTCCGGTTTGAAAACACCGAGACCGCCGCCTTCAATCATCACCGGGCCGCCCATACCGATATTGGAATTGTTGGTGGCGATAATCACATCGCAGCAGCCCAAGAGCGCCGCGTTCCCCGCGAAACAGGGCCCCGATACCACGCCGACCACCGGCACCTTGCCGCTGAGCCGGGCGAAAGAGCCGAAGGTAGACAAATCCAGACCCGCTACCATGACGCCTGCGGCGTCAACGTCGCCCGGCCTGCCGCCGCCGCCTTCCGCGAACAAAACCAGAGGCAAGCGCTGTTCATGCGCGAGATTCAGCATTCGATCCATCTTTTTGTGATTGAAAAAACCCTGAGTGCCGGCCAGAACGCTATAATCGTAAGCCATGATCATGCAGCGGGCTTTGTCATCAGAAAATAGCGAGCCGTTGACCGCTCCGATGCCCGCGATTAGGCCGTCGCCGGGAGTTTTGCTGATGAGATCATCTATTGAACGGCGGCTGCGCTGCGCGGCGATGGTCAGAGCTCCGTATTCGAGGAAACTGCCGTTATCGAAAAGATCCTCCACATTGGCGCGGGCCATGCGCTGATTTTTCTGCTGTCTTTTGGCCACTGCGTCGGGGCGGCTGATGTCCAGGCCGAAAGAATGTCTTTTGATCACCTCGGCCAGGTCAGAGCGTATAGGGCTGTTATCGGTTTCTTTACTCGCGAGTGGGGTGGTTTTCCCTTTTTCTGTATCTTCTTTGTCTTTAGTTGTTTTCATGTAATGCAAGCTCT
>DLME01000055.1 GCA_002479215.1 Syntrophaceae bacterium UBA7544 | reverse complement strand
GAGGCGTACCTGAATTGAGAAATAAAAAATGGCTGAACTCTAACTTAACATGTGGTACAAGTATCGGAGGCAGGTCACTATTGGCGACTTTTTACGTGCTTATCATAGATGATTATAGCGTCTTATTCAATTTAGAGGAGGTTCAAATTGCAGACAGCCGAACGATTGACAAAAATACCGCCATACTTATTCATGGAGTTGAGAAAAAAAATCAATAAGGCCAAAGCCGAGGGCGTGGATGTAATTTCTCTGGCCATTGGCGATCCCGTGGAAGCTACACCGGATTCGATTATTGATGAGCTTTGCTCTACGGCGCGCGATCCCTTAAATCATCGCTACCCCACGGATGAAGAAAAGGGCATGCTGACTTTTCGTAAGGAAGTTGCCCGCTGGTATCGGAAAAGGTATGGCGTCAGTCTGAATCCCGAAAATGAAATTCTGGGTTTGATTGGATCAAAGGAAGGCTGCCATCACTTTGTGCTCGCCCGCGTCAACCCCGGTGATACGGTACTCATGACCGACCCCGGTTATCCGGCCTATCGTTCCAGTATCCTGATGGGCGACGGTGTTCCTTACAATGTCCCCATTCTGCCGCAAAATAATTACTTACCGGTATTGGAAGACATCCCCACGGATATTGCTAAAAAAGCCAGCGCCATGTTTCTCAATTATCCGAATAATCCCACGGGCGCTTGCGCTACTCTGGAATTTTTAAATAAGCTTGTTGGCTTTGCTATGAGCTTTGATATTGCTATTTGTTACGATAATCCCTACAGCGAAATAATCTTTGCCGGACAGCCCCGTATCAGTTTTCTTGCAGCCAAAGGAGCCAAAGATGTGGGCATTGAGCTAAACTCTCTTTCCAAACCGTTTAATATGTGCGGGTGGCGGCTGGGAATGGCTTGCGGCAATACCGATTTGATTGCAGCCATCAGCAAAGTGAAGGAAAACACGGATTCCGGAATATTTAATCCTATTCAATTCGCCGGCATTCAAGCTTTACGCAAGGAAGAAGCATTTATCGAGAAGATGTTAAACTTGTATGGCCGCAGACGTGAGCTGGTGCTGAAAACTTTGAAAAAAATCGGCATTGATTTTAATCCACCGCGCGGCACATTTTATCTCTGGGTGCCGGTACCCCAAGGCATGACATCGCTGGAATTTACTAACCGCTTGTTTGACAAGGCCGCCGTTGTAGTCGCTGCCGGGACCGCCTATGGCAAATACGGTGAAGGATTTATCCGCATATCTCTGACTGTTCCCGATAATCGCCTAAAAGAAGCGATGAATAGAATCGAAAAGGAATTCACAAAATAACACCGTAAAAGGTCTGTATGCTGCGTTGCGCTTCATCTTTCGTCACTGCGACCTACGTTAAAAGTAGGCCTCATTCCAAAAGCTTCGCGCGCCTTGTCTCCAGAGCCTTTTACAGCGTTATCCAATCACGGGTACGAACCCCAAAGCAAGCTGTGGGGTTCGTACCCTCCGCTTCGCGGGATTGTTCAACTTACCAATTCCGATACGCTTCGCTTTCGGAATTGGAGTTTCACGAATAAACTGGGGATGCGGCAATCTCTTGGCTTCCGCCGCGTTCTACTTTGGATACAGAAACTATAGAAGAAAGATAATAAATCATGGAAATGGGTATTTTGGGGCTTCCCCAAAGCGGGAAGAGCACATTATTTGAAATTATGACCGGTGTTAAGGGCGGCGCGCAACACAACGAAACCGTCGTGCGCGGTCTGGCAGCAGTGCCGGATGTTCGTTTTGACAAACTGGTGAAAACATATAAGCCGGTAAAAATATCTCCGGCCAAAATTCCTTTTGTTGATGTCCATGCCGTAGGCGAGCATCCCTGGGAAGCCATCCGGCAGAATTTAAGCGGCGCTGACGGCATTTTGCATGTGGTTGACGGATTTTCCCTACCAGACGTGCAACTGAGCATTGAAGCCTACCGCAAGCTGGAAGACGAGTTAATCCTTGCCGACCTTCTAATAATCGAGAAGAAACTGGAGCGCCTCACCAAAATGTCCAAAAAAGCACTTACACAACAGGATATAACTCAGGCGGAACTTTTACCCAAATTAAAGGAATGCCTGGAAGGGGGAAAACCGCTGAGGTCTGCCGGACTGATGCCAGCGGAAGTTTTTACGCTGCGGAGTTTTTCTTTCTGGACAATTAAGCCCGAACTGATCGTAATCAACGTGGCGGAAAATAATCTTTCTTTTGCCGATATCTTTGCGAAGGCGGCAAAGATATCAGAGCCGGTCATTGGCATCTGCTGTAAAATTGAGGCAGAGCTGGCCGGACTGGAGCATACCGAGCAAAATGAATTTCTGGCCTTACTGGGCATTGCCGAGCCCGCCTTTGGCCGGATTATTCGCGCTGCTTTTTCTCTGTTGGGACGAATTTCTTTTTTCACCGTCGGTGATGATGAAGTCAAGGCCTGGGTGATTCCAACACAGACCAAAGCCCCCCAAGCCGCCGGGACCATTCACAATGATTTTGAACGAGGTTTTATCAAAGCGGAAGTTATGCATTATGACGATTTCATCGCGCATGGCGGATCTGCCGGCCAGGTAAAATCAGCCGGACGCCTGCGTTTGGAAGGCAAGGAATATATCGTCCAGGACGGCGATATCATCACCTTTCGGTTCAATGTTTGAAGCTAAAGAAAAATTGTTCTTTCGTGGTTCGCGGTAATAAAAATTAGAAGTTGCTCAGCATTTTCTTTATTTTAGCGCGAAAATCATCAGGCTCGTCAGTATTTAAAGCAATAATTTCACCGGGGCATATGGAATGCCTGTCTTTTGTCAAAATATTGGCAACAGTTATTTTAGCTTCTTCTTTTATGTGGTTTTCTTCCAGATGTATTTTTGCTGGCTGTGAAACTAAAAGTGTTTGTACTTCTGATATAATTTTAGAGTAAATAATAAGTTTTGCCGCGGCCAGCCCCATTACTTTATCAAACGGGATAAATTTACCTTTAGCTTGCCGGTATTTTTCCAGACAATCCCAAAGAGGCTTCAATCCATTGCTTTGGGAAGAATAGATAATTTTATCGCCCTGAATCAACGCCAGCGAATACTTGGTAAAGTCTGGTTTCAACATGAAGGCAGTTTCCTTATGGGCTTATACGAAGATAAATCAGTACGGCCCGGGGAAATTAGTTTAAATAAAAAACAGCCGACTCAAAAATCGCACTTAATTTTACATCATTGGCGCATTTTTATGTAGTTATTTTTGTAAAAATATCAGTTGGGTTTATCAATCAAACGCCTCATGACTTTGCCGCCGATAGTTTCCTTTGAGTGCAAAGCCCCGTGAGGACAAATTTCTATGCAACAATAGCAGCGAATACATTTTTGATAGTCAAATTCGACTCCGGCCTCCAAAGATTGGATGGCCTGGGCCGGACAAATTGTCCAGCATTGGCCACATAATTTACACAGATGATTATTGCAGACAGGCAGCGGCATCGTATGCCGGCGCAAAAAATTATGCAGAAAACGGGGGCCGAATATCAGCCCGCCTGTTTGGGGTAACTTGAAATCATATACAGTTGGCAAATCCCCTTCTACTTCGTAGGAGTTGATCAAATTAATCTCTTTGGCGATTTTTAATACCGGTACACTTTGATAATCAATCCCCAGCATCCGGCACACAACAGTATCCAGCGCTAACGAATCGCAACTGCCCATTAAAACACCGATATGCCGCGGCTTTCCGCCCTTACCGGGGCCTTCGCCCTCCAGTGCCAGAATTCCATCCAGTATCGACACGGTTGGCCGGACAGCCTGATGAATGGCCGTAAGCAGGCGGGCAAAAGCCATTGAATCGACACCGGCGCGCATATGCCACCGTGCCTTCTGAAAACCAATGATACAGCCGAACATATTTTTCACAGCCAGCGTTAAAAGCATCTGGCCGTGTGTTTTGAGCTTCGGCAAATTGATAATTGCATCCGCCTCCATAGCGTCTTTAGCTATGTCAATGCGGCTATAAGGCTTTCCAATATCTACTCGAACAGTGTTTTTAAAGGGGATACAAGTTACATCCAGACCGGCCAGAGCGTCTTTTGTGCCATTCATTTTCAGGATATGTTCAAAAGAACCGATTGCCGGAGAATCGGATACCTGCGGTCTGGCGCCTTTTTGTAAAACATATTCTACAGCCGCTTTAATAATTAAAGGATGGGTTAATACCGCGTCTTGGGGTACGGCAGCGGAAAGCATGTTTGGTTTTATCAAAACGCGGCTGCCCGGCTTAATTTTGTCACCGGCAAGAGTTTCGATAATTTCAAAAAAAACTTTTTTTAGCTGATCGTAGTTATAAGAAGTTTTGCGAACAATAACAGAGGCCATAACAGTTCAGTTCTAATGTAGATAAATGGCAAACTAGTTAATTTTAAATGAGTTGCCTTATACTTACTGGAGCCGATGGCCAGAATTGAACTGGCGACCTACTGATTACGAATCAGTTGCTCTACCGGCTGAGCTACATCGGCATCCAAGTTGAACCACTATTCCGACAAGAGATGCGTTATTTATCTTAAGGGGTATCCCCTTGTCAAGTTATTACGTTGGGCTGAACTACCTTATATATTGACTTCCCTGTTATTTTCCTTTAGCCTCACAAAAGTGAGTTAAACAATTATGGAACTGAGTATGATTATTTTTCTTCTGGTTTTTTTCTGCCTTTACGGTGGAATTAATTTTTATGCTTTTTCCCGGGCGATAAACATTTTCCATTTTTCCGGTATCCCGCAGGTTATAATCATCTTAATAATGATACTGCTGATCCTTGCCCCGGTCATAGTAAGACTCATCGAAGCCGTTCATCTGGAAACACTGGCACGGACTATTGCCTATATCGGTTATATCTGGATGGCTTTTGTTTTCCTCTTTTTTTTACTGAGCGTTACTTTTGATATCACTCGATATTTATATAAGCTCGTAGGCTTTGGTCCAGGTGCTGTCCACCTCAATACAATTGCTTTCGGATTAGCAGTCTTCCTTGCCTTTATCTTTGTAGTTTACGGCTTTTTTGATGCGCAAAGAATCCGGGTTAAGAAGCTGGAAGTTCAGACCGAACATTTTTTACCTAATAACGGCAAAATCCGTATCGTTCAGATATCCGATGTGCATGTGGGAATAATTATCAGAGAAAAACGTTTGGAGGTTATTCTCGATAGAGTAAGAGAGGCCAATCCCGATATTTTAGTTTCCACCGGAGATTTACTGGATGGCGAGATCGATAATGTGCTGCCGGAAGCGCAGCAATTGGCCGCGATTAATCCGAAGTACGGCAAATATGCAATTATGGGCAACCATGAATATTATGCCGGAATCAAACGCGCGATGGAGTTCACTCGCAGCGCCGGTTTTGTAATTCTGCGCGATGAGGTAGTGCAAGTGGCCGGGATAAATATATTCGGTGAGGATGATATAACCGGCCGCAGGCTCGGGATGACCAAAGATAATTCCCGTTTTCAAAAATCCCTGGCCGAGAAAAGTGATAACTTTGTTTTGCTTTTAAAACACCAGCCTTATGTTAATGATCGGGAGAAATTCAATTTGCAAATTTCAGGGCATACGCACGGCGGCCAAATATTTCCTTTCGGACTGGTTACACGCTTTTTTTTCCCCCACAATTATGGATATTCTGAATTGGGAAAAAACAGGCTGCTTTATGTGAGCAGAGGAACCGGTACCTGGGGCCCACCCGTGCGCCTTTTTGCGCCACCGGAGATTACGGTGATTGATATTATCGGGAAGAAAGCTGAGTAGTTCCATTTCTAAATAGAAGATGATATCGCGGCGGCAAGGAGGAGGCAACGAGGCGTATTAATAATACGTTGAGGACGCCGCCGACGATGCCAACAAAGATAGGGCTTTAATTTAGAACTGGAATTAAAATTCTTTGCTACGGATGAAGTTTATTGCGTTACGGAAAATGGCCAGTCCCTGACCTTCTTCCGGCAGAGCTTCTCTGGTCCAGCGCGGATGGTTGGTGCGGTGCAGGTAAGCTTCGGGATGCGGCATCATGCCGAAAAGCCTGCCTGTTTCATTGCAGATTCCGGCAATGGCCTTCACCGCACCGTTGGGATTGGCGGGATAATCCATCGTTGCGGCGCCGCTTTCCGAACAATATTGAAAGACAAAAAGATTTTTCTTTTCGATGGAATTAAGAACGGCATCACCTCGGGGAATAAATTTACCTTCGCCATGCCGGACAGGCAAATATATTAGATCAATGCCTTTCGTGAATATACAGGGGCTTTGCGCATTGGCTTTAAGATAAATCCAGCGGTCTTCAAACCGTCCCGAATCGTTAAAAGTCAAAGTTGTGCTCTGATCGGAGTAATTGCCATCCAGCGCCGGCAGCAAACCCAGCTTTACCATCAGTTGAAAGCCGTTACAGACGCCCAGAATCAACTTGCCGTCGTTGATGAATTGCAAAAGCTCCACAAAGAGCATTTCATTTTCTCCTGCAATGCGGGCATGCAAAAAACGATTGGCACAGGCTTTAGCCGACCCCAGATCGTCGCCGTCCAGAAAGCCGCCCGGCAGATTCAGAAAAGAATAATCGGCCAGACGTTTTTCGCCGTAGAGTAATTCACTGATATGCACAATATCAACCACATCGGCTCCGGCCAGTTTACAGGCGCGCGCCATTTCCATTTCACAGTTGGTGCCGTTGCCGGTTAATACGATTGCTTTTACTTTGCGGGGCATACATTAAATCCTGTTAAAAATTAAGCGGCTTTTGCCACGCTTCTTTAAGTTTGCTTATTATTTCTTTAATAATTAATTTGCCATTCAACCCGGTTATTTGGAAGAGTCCGTCGCTTGAGACAAAGCCGATTTCACTGATAACATTTCCAGCCATGATCTTTTCAAATTTGCTTTTCGCTTGGGGATGAATCGTCACTACAAAACGGCTGGCCGTCTCGGAAAATAAAATATAATCGTTACGTTTTTTACCGCGATAAGGAACATTAGTTAAATCGATATTCATGCCCAGACCGCCGGCAAACGCGGTTTCGGCAAGTGCAATACCCAATCCACCGTCTGAGCAATCATGGCAAGACGCCACAATTCCTGCTTGTATAGCTTTATGCAGTGCTCTGTATTTTTTAATAGCTTTTTTCACATCCACCTGCGGTACCTTATTGCCTACTGCCCCCTGCAGGGAAAACCATTCCGAGCCGCCCAGTTCATCTCTGGTTTCACCAATAATATAAACTAAATCCTGTGGGCACTTGGCGTCCATCGTAATGGCTTTGCGTACGTCCTTAATTTTGCCGATCACCGAATAAAGCAGTGTCGGCGGCACCGAGATTTTCGTTTTGCCGATTTGGTAATCGTTTTTCATGCTGTCTTTTCCGGAAATGCAGGGCACGCCGAAAGCGGTAGTGTAGTCATAAATGGCCATATTCGAGCGCACCAACTGCGCGAGCTTGTATTCACCGTCGGGCGTTTTAGCCGATTGTACAGGATCGCACCAGCAGAAGTTATCCAAGCCGGCCAGATTATCGAGATCAGCACCTACAGCCACAGCATTGCGGATAGCTTCATCAATGGCGCAGGCGGTCATGGAATAGGTATCTATATCGCTGTAACGTGGGCATATGCCGTGCGCCACAACGACTCCTTCCATGGAATCGAGAATCGGTCTGACTATTCCTGCATCTGATGGCCCGTCATTTTGTGCACCCACCATCGGTTTGACTACACTGCCGCCTTGTACTTCATGATCGTATTGACGCACAACGGCTTCTTTGGAGCAGATATTCAGACGCGAAAGCATCTGGATAAAGGCTTTGTTTAAAGTGGCGGGTTCGGCAAAAGTAGGTTCGGTATTTTTCGGTGCTTTCCATTTAGCTGCCAGTTTCATTTGTGGAACGCCCTCGTGCAAAAATTCCATATCCAGATAGGCAATGGTTTTTTT
>DLME01000293.1 GCA_002479215.1 Syntrophaceae bacterium UBA7544 | reverse complement strand
TTAAGAATTAAGAAGACGAAAACAGGCATAATGATAAATCCTAAAATCATGGTCGCCGAATTCTGGACAAACTTCACGCTATGCGTCAAAAAGCCACTCAGAACATTAGGAAGAGCCGCCTCAGCTTTCGTGATATACGTATTAATATCATTTTGAACTGATGGTTTAGACAACAACGGGATAGATTTCAACCATTGGACTATCGCAGCCAATCCGTTCGGGATAATCTTGGAAGTGTCCTGTGTTAGTGTCCCAAAAGTATTACTTACGACGATCACGATATAGAAAATTACACCGCCAATGATAATTAGGGACAAAAGATAGACCAGGACGATGATCGAAATCCGTCTTAGCTGTTTAAGTTTCTGGTTCCTATGGGTACTAATAAGGTGTTTCTCAACCCACCGGATAAGCGGCAAAACCAAATAAGCGAGAATAAATCCAACGATAAAAGGCAAAAGAACGTTTCGCAACGCCCAAATTAACCAGAAAACGACAATCAGCACCAATATGAAAACTAAAAGCCGCCAGTACTTTCTTGTTAACCCGGTGACTGAGTTCAAATTTACCCCTCACTGCATTGACCCGGATTTTGATACCATAAAATACCTGACTTAAGGTATAGCCTTAACATATCGCGTGCCGACAGCCTGTTGTCGCCAACACGCTTCTATAATTCCCTACCAGGGTATAGGCAACATGATTTATAAAGTTAGGGAACCGGCCAATTGCTTTTTAACTCTTGAGTGCTTGAACTACGCCGGCGGTCTTTTCCTTGACTGCATCCACCACTGCAGTCGCTTCCTCCCTTTTGCCTTGGATTGCATCCGCAACTCCTGCCGCCTTATCCTTTATCATTTGCCGGGTCTCTTTTCCACTTTGAGGGGCAAAGAGTAAAGCAATAACTCCACCTATTACTACTCCGGTGAGCAGACCGACACCAAACCCCATTGCATGATCCTTATTCATTATTTTTCCCTCCTTCATTATTTCCTTTTTTGAATATATTACTGATGCCTCCCAACCCTCCGCAGATACCCTGAACCAGTGCCAATATCGGAAGCAGCGGCTTGATAAACTCTTGCACCAGACTAACGGTAGCATAAGCACTTTTCACCGTTGATTCCGCCAGCTTCAATACGGACTCCGCCTTCCTGTAAAGAAGAAAAGCCAATATTGCTACGAAAACGATCACCAAAGTGGTCACAAAACACAGGATGGTTATACTTAAATCACGAAACCATTCAATACCCAATAATTACCTCCTTCTTGTTTTGCTCAAAACCATTTGTCACCTCTTATTTCCCTGTTTAAGTTGCAGAGTAAATCAATTATTCATCCTCGGACCCTATCATAATTTGAAATGGAGTTGTTGCTGCAGATTTAGGAATTTCTGCAGTTACTCCCCTATTTATTGTTTATTTCTTAACCCATTAACATTAACAGACAAGTCAGGCAGCTAAGGAAACATTTTGTTATTTGCTCAAACCGGAAGCCTTCGTGACATTCGGTTCATCGACCCAGTATCCCTCGAAATTATAATGGCGATGCAATTCGGCCTCATATTCGCGATTTAGCGGAGACCCCTCAATATATTCCGGTGACTGCTTGATGGTCGCGCGGTTAAGATTAACGAAGACCGCTGATTCTTTCCAACTAATACTCTTGATCCATCGCGGTGAAACCAGAACCATTTTCCCTGCCCACCAGCTGCGAGTATCAACGATCAGGTAACGAATTGCCCATGTCTCATCATCGATGATAAAATCCTCGACATGACCGATCTCGCCATCCTTTGCCTGAATGTCATAGCCAGTCACGGCGCGGGTGTTACGTAAATGGGGATCCCACTTCTTCCCGCTCAAATTGGATTTAGGCAGTTCTTCAGAATTGCGCATCACGTAAGGATACGGATAAGGATAATACCCCCACATGTATGGGCCGGACCAATAGTAAGGCCAGGCATAATAATCATAGTAGGTCTCTTCAAACTGTTGCGAGACGGGTTCGTCACTGCTGATGGATGGACTGTCCCGGATCTGTTTTTTAGTCAAATTGACGTTAATGTTTTGCGCATCTTTATTAACCCCGGTCAGCGCATGCGGAGAGATCAACACCTGCCTGTTTGTCAGCCAGTTTCCTGTGTCCGCGACCAGGTAACGAATCGCCCAATACTGATCATCGAAATAGAATTCTTTGATCTTCCCTATTTCCCCATCGAGGCTATTTAATTTATAACCCTTGATTGTTTTTGCTTGGTCTAACACGTTGTCACTCCTTGCATTTTATTCATTAACTTCCATCGATTTAAGGTTGCCGGCGGTTTGCTAGCTTTCCGCCACTGATTACACCTAACCAATTTAGTTTGCTTCAACAAGGATCCTAATTAATAACCGGTTCATAGACCCAATATCGTTGGGAATTATAATGTTACTGCAACCGTTGGACTTGGGAAAATCACTCTGATAATTTCCTCTTGATAACTACAGTCATGCTACCAGCTTGTTAAAAGATGGAAGTTTAGGTTCTTCTAAATACTGCTCGAATCAGCCAGATAACGATTAAAATAACCGCAACAACCAGTGCGATGTAGATAATTGCACCCCAACTAAAAACGAAGAGACCCAACGCCCATAAAATTAACAGAACGATACCAATGCCTAATATAAGTCCCATATTTCCTCCATTATTTTGCTCAGATGATATTAAAACCCAAAGGTAAATATTTGATAATCAAACCTATCAGCTTTCACGATTCGGATATCACGGAGTCTTAGCTATTGTTATTATCAATTAATCTTTGACTAAATGACTCTTGCCGATGCGGAAAATCTTGGTACCACAAGTCGAACAGACATCCTGAGTTGTGGCCTGCCATTTTTCATGACGATCGCCTTGGGATTTTTCATTTCCCTTTTGGTCTTACATTTAACACAATAAGACTGCAATTTGATCCCTCCCGTTTTAATATTTAATATTTGTAGCTAAAGTGTTAAAATCCCGATTCCCATCTTCCGAGTTTTGGAGCACAATTAGGCGTTTCTTTCTTTGGGAGATACGCAAATCCACTTTGTCTGATCTACCTGTGGAGATACTGAATAATGGCCAAAATCCCTATAATAATGAGATAGATACCGACTAAATAATTGAGTATCTTGGGGAAAATCATGACAATAACGCCGAAAACGAGACTTGCTATCCCAATCCATAAACCAACAATCGGTACTGTGACAGTCATTTGATCCCACCTCCTTCCAAAATATATTTAAAATCTTATGTTGCCGTAACTTATACTGCCGGAAGATTTACCTTCATCCTAATAAACCTTACTTACATCCAGGTTTGCTTTAGAAGGCCTTCGATTTGAGTGAATTAATGCCTCCTATTTCACCGTAACCGATTTCGCCAGATTGCGGGGTTTGTCCGGATCCAATCCTCGGGCGATCGCGGAGTAGTACGCAAAAAGTTGCAGTGGGATAGTAGTCACCAGCGGGTACAGAATTTCCTCACACGAGGAGATCTTAATCGCATCATCGAACATCTTGGTTTGCGAGTTCGAGACGCCAATGACATGTGCCCCCCGCGCTTTCGCTTCCATGATATTCGCCAGTGAGTCTTCGTAAGTGTAATCCAAGGGACAGATGGCAATCACCGGAGTTCCACTTTCAATCAGGGCCAGGGTTCCATGTTTCAGCTCACCGGCCGCCATCCCTTCCGCGTGGACGTAAGCAATTTCTTTTA
>DLME01000070.1:15311-15467 GCA_002479215.1 Syntrophaceae bacterium UBA7544 | reverse complement strand
AAAGAATGCGTCATCAACATTCCTACCGTGGAAATAGCGGAAAGTGTCGTGGGTTGCGGCAATACGTCGGGTGCGAAAATAGACAAGTTCAAGGCATTTTTTCTCACGCCCAAGCCTGCTGCACTAGTCAGACCACCTCTCATCGAGGAGTGCTTT
>DLME01000070.1:0-15253 GCA_002479215.1 Syntrophaceae bacterium UBA7544 | reverse complement strand
CACCTCTCATCGAGGAGTGCTTTGCAAATCTCGAGTGCCGGGTAACCGACACAAAGATGGTGAACAAGTATTGTTTGTTTGTAGTTGAAGTTATCAAAGCATGGATAGACCCGGCAGTGAAAAACCCGCGGACAATTCATCATGTTGGAAACGGCAACTTCATGGTTGCGGGTAAAAGGATTAAGCTAAAATCAAAGATGAAGTAGAAATAATTGGGGATGGTTCTATTGAAGGGACGTGCATTTCGTGAAGCGTGAAGCGTGATTCGTATCTGGGGAAGCGAACAGACCAATGAGGTCAGGTCTTGAAATATAAGTTTTTTGCAGTAAAGAAATAATCAAGGAGATTATCATGAAAAATCTAAATTATATGAGCATCGCTGAAGATGCCATCTATTTGATCTGGCGTGGCCGGGAGCTGACTAAAGAATGACGATCTGTAAAACCAAGGAGTAAGCGTGTTAAAAAATATAATCTGGTGTGCTTATCTATTTTGCGCCGTAAATATTATCTGGGGATGTGGTATTTTGCCATTCATTCCGGCTGTGGGGACGACGGTCTTTGACGGCTTCGTTGGTTGGAAAGGCCGCCAGGCTGTCAAATATTATGCTGAAGATATAGCCACTATGCGCCGGGCGGTAATGCAGTCTTCCCGGCAGGTGCATTTAAAAATAGTCCATAAATCTACAGAGGAGAATGGATATTCTCTGGAGCTGGAATGCAAAGAGCCTTTGCAGATTGATATTTTGCCATTTGAAAAAAAGATTACCAAAGTTATGATCAAAATAAGCCTGTTAGGTGATAAGCAGTTCGCGGATTTTTTTTATCAGATGATTGACGCGAATGTAGCTAAAATCCGGCGGGGGATAAGATAAGTGTGACTAATCGTCGTACAATCTTTACCCTTGACAATTAACCAAGTATCCATTTAATACCGTCAGTTTAAATTTCTTATCGGTCATGGTTGTGCTATGGTGGAAAGTAAAATAAATAAAATAAATGGGACGGTTCTAGGGACGCGTATCTCGTATCTCGTGAAGCGAACAGACGAATGAGGTCAGGTCTTGAAATATAAGTTTTTTGCAGTAAAGAAATAATGAAGGAGATTATCATGAAAAATATAAATTATATGAGTATTGCCGAAGATGCCGTAAGCAAAATAAAAAAAGGAGCTTTTTTAACCGTTAAGGCCGCGGACGCACTCAACACCATGACAATCGGCTGGGCCACTTTCGGATTCATCTGGCAGAAGCCTATCATGATGGTGGCGGTACGCTCTACCCGGCACACCTTCGGTATTATAGAAAAGGCTCAGGACTTTACGGTTACAATACCTTCAGGCGATATGGGCAAGGCAACCGCTTTTTGCGGATCGAAATCGGGCCGGGATGTGGATAAGTTCAAGATGTGCAAGCTGGAAACAGCAAACGGGCAGAAGGTCGCGTCGCCGATCATCAAGGTGCCGGGGATTCATTATGAATGCAAAATAGTTTACAAATCCGCCATGAATCCGGCTCATCTGGATAAAAATTACGATAAGTCCCTCTATCCGCTAAAAGATTACCACACCCATTACTTTGGCGAGATTCTGGCCTGTTACGAAACTGAATAGCGGGAATGACAAAAAATCCCCCTCAATCCCCCTTTAAGAAAGGGGGGAAGTACGAGATTGCCACGTCGCGCAAGGCGCTCCTCGCAATGACAGATGTGTATGGTCACCCTTTAGAAAAGGGGGAAGTAGAGTTTTACACTGGATTCCGGCCTGCGCCGGAATGACAAGGGCGAGATTGCCACCACCTAGTCAGGGGGCAAGCGGAGCCACGAGGGGCTCCTCACAATGACAAAAATGAAACTGGATTTACCCTAGAAAATAATCGGGGACTTTTGTTAATGTTCATTAATTAGGTAACTCTTTTGGTATAAGCATAAGGAACATTCAGAAAGGTATGAAGGCAAATAGACTAATGAACAACCACGGGTATGAACCCCAAAGCAAGCTTTTGAAATTTAAGTCTCATAACCCTCCGCTTCGCGGGATAATTCGACCTGCAAGTTTCAGTGCACTCTGCTCTGTTTCTGAAACTTGGGTCTCATTACAACTTACCAATTCCGCTGCGCTGCGCTTTCGTAATTGGAGTTTCACTAATATATTAATATATACCGCAATCAGATTACGGAAAGTAAGGCTTCATTGTAGAATATTATGCCTGTTTGCTTTTTCCATTTGTCTCATGTCTTGTGCGAATTGGATACTGGAGAATCCATCCTTTACTCTTCGTAGAGTCAGTCTCAGTCCGATCTCCTTCACAGAGTCTAATCTTCTCCTTGATCTCGATGTAAAAAATCCAAACCATTTTGATCTTACACTCAAGTCTTTTGGGTGCAGCATTTACCTTAAAAATGAGGAAATCGGAAATGGCCACATGGGAAAGGAAATCTTGATCCCCTCATCATCAACAACGCAGATACAGGTACCACTCGTTGTAAAATATAAAGATTTGAGTGGAATCCTGAAGGTTATTTTCACAGAACATAACCTGCCTTATAAGATAGAGGGAAATGCCAATGTCAGTTCGGTATTCGGAAGCCTCAATTTCCCTTTCTCAAAAGAGGGAATAATCGGGGACGGCTCAATATAATCAAAGGGCGGGAGAGGTTCAAATCTTTACTCTTGATAATTGGCAATCTGAAAATCGTGATGCGCCCACCACCGCCGCGGCGTGCACTATTTATAATCGTTAATTAATTTTATCAATTGATTGATAAGTTTAGGAAAATCAACTTTAATCGTGTTTTCTACAAGTTCGTAGTCTATGTCAAAATAAGCGTGAATAATTCTGTTACGCATTCCGATAATTTGCGCCCATAGTAATTCCGGATGTGCGGTTTTATATTCCTTTGATATTTGTACGGCTGCTTCGCCGACAACTTCAATTAATCGAACAATAGCCTGAGAAACCAAGCGATTGTTTCCCAGCCGTTCGCCCTTAAGCGTTTGCAAAAATGTAATTGCCTCTTGAGCGGCATCAAGCATATGTTGAAGTCGTATTTTATCATCAGGCTTCATATTGCACCTCTGCCGAACGGACAACCTCGTCCCGAAAGTATCTGCTGAGATCGCCGGGTGTTCTGAGGTCTACTTTTCTGCCGAATTTATTGCTTAATTCAATTTCCATTCCGGCGAGTGCTATTAAGCCTGGTATATGTTCCTTTTCAAATTCCACCAGCAGGTCTACGTCACTATCTGGCTTCAATTCGTCACGAAGAACCGATCCGAACAATGCCAGCTTGCGGATATGGTTGCGGCGACAAAAGTTAATCATTTCTCTTTGGGAAATGTATTTTTCGATTTTATATTTCATGTGATATTCTTTATATTATTAACGAATATTTTTCAAGCTTTCAGTACCATAAATCTTCTATAGGCAGGACGGTGAAAAGTTTAGAGATCGTATCATTGCTCTTGACAATTGGCGATCCAAAAATAGTAATGCGTGAAGCGGGATTCGTATCTCGCGGAGCGTGATAATTTGTGGCTATTATGTAATTGACATGCAGGGCCGTTTTCCCTATAGTTCGTTGCCGGAATAAGATCTGGTCAAAATAAAATGTGGACATTTTGAACGAAGAGAAGAATATTAATAAAATCCTATCATTGATATTTCTCATCGCCAATGCTCCCGGAAATAAAAAAAGGAACACGTGCAAGATTTCACTGAAGGCAATATCGGCAGACAGGTTGTTAATTTCAGCACGCCGCTAATGTTAGGCAATCTGCTGCTGTCCGTTTACGGTATCATCAACATGATCTGGGTCGGCCGGCTCCTGGGCCACACAGCGGTGGCGGCAATCTCCGCCAGCCTGCCGATCATCATGCTGATGCCCGCATTTCTCATCGGCCTGGCCATGGCCACTAATGTCCTTATCGCCCAGGCCTTCGGCCGCAAGGACACGGCACTGCTCAGAAAAATCCTGGCGAATTCCTTTTTCGCCTCTATCCTGTTCTGTCTGCTTATATCCATCATTGCCCTTGTGCTGCGTCGCCAGTTGCTCGAATGGGTGCATGCACCGCAGGAAATTCAGGACATGGCGCTTTCTTATCTGACCATTATGATGGCCGCGCTGGTATTTCAGTTCTTTGTCTACTGGATGACGGCGATGCTGCGCGGCCTGGGTGACGCCAAAACAGTGGTGAAAATCCTCATTCTGCTTACGGTGTTTAACATTGTTTTTGTCCCGCTGTTTATTCGCGGCATCGGCCCTCTGCCGCCGCTTGGCGTAGCCGGCGCGGCCTGGGGAACGGCGCTGGCGTCCATGCTGACCTGTATCATCGGCTATATTTACCTTGTGCGGCATAATCCTTACATTAATATGCACAGCTGGGACTATAGTTTGGATTGGCACATCATCCGGGAGGTTTTCGTAATCGGTGTGCCCGCCTCGATGCAGATGCTTGTCGTTTCACTGGCCGGGGTAATCATCATATCCCTGGTCAACAGTTACGGCACGGATGTTACCGCGGCCTTCGGCATCGGTATGCAGATCGATCTGCTGGCAACCATTCCGGCCATGTCTATCGGGATGGCGGCGACCTCCATCGCCGGTCAGAACTTGGGTGCTCAGAAAATAGATCGCGTTTTCCAGACCCTGCGTATGTCGGTGTTTTTCGGGCTGGCCATTGCCGTTACTTGCACCGCTGCGCTGGCAATTTTCTCTCATCAAATCGGCGCCATTTTCCTCAAGCAGTCAGCCGAACATGCAAATGTGTTGAATCTTGTGGGCGAATATTATCATTGGATGGCGTTTATTTTTCCCTGCTTCGCCGTCATCTTCGTCATCCAGGGCGTCCTGCGCAGTGCAGGCGACACGATGGCCTTGCTGGTTCTCTCGTTCATCGCTCTGATCATCATCCGCATTCCTCTGGCCTATGTGCTCGCCGGCCCCTTCGGCTTCAAACAGGAGGGCATCTGGATGGCAATGCTTTTCAGCAGCGCGCTGGCCGTCGGGTTGAACTGGTTGTACTACAAGGGAGGCCGGTGGAAGAAAAAGCGGATATTAGGAAAGCAAAAACCGTCTGAATCAATAAACTGAAAGAATGGATTCCAATCTTTACTCTTGACAATTGGCAATCTGATTGACTCAATCTAATAGTTGATCACAAGTACTGCAAATTTCATCTAAATATAAGTTTTCCGCCAGATATTGACCCAAAATGTAGTATGCTTTTATGAGTTTTGGTCCATATGCAAAAGCCATAGTTTTGTCACAAGGCACGTCGTTATTGCCATATAATAGATAGTTATATATATCCAAATAATCATTATCCTTGGTTAAATATTTTCCAAAACCCTTTGTTAATTTTATGCTTGGTTGTGCCTTTATATAAATTATCTTTTTCTTGTCTGTTTTATCTTCATTATTGTAGCTGCCACAAATATAATTAAGATTAATATTGTACTTAGCTTTTTTATTGCAAGATCCTTATTCGCAATATACTCTAAAATAAATCGATTTAGCATTCTTACATTTCTCTTTTGTTGATCATTCAAATTTATATCATAATCCTTATTTCTATATGCTTTGGTTAACCTAATCAAATCATCAATCTGATCTATTTTTTTAAAATCGTCTTCTGCATTTAAGTAGGCAGTATAAATAATGCAAAAAAAGCAATATTGAGGATAAATGCACATTTTTTCTTCATATCATTACTCTCCTCCCATCGATAAAATTTAAAAAAGTTGAGCCATAATAACACTTTATCGATAACAAAAGAATGAAAATCTTTATGCCCGCATCTTGCGATAATGGATTAATCTTGGGTGTGGGGACTGGGGCAAATCTTTACTCCTGACAATTGGCGAATTGAGGGGACGCGTATCTCGTGAAGCGTGTGAAGCGAATTCTTGACAATAACCGGCTATTGGGAGTATTTTATATTAAAAGGGAGGAAATATGCCGCCGGACGCCCAGGTATCCCGCTATGAAATCAACCGGAACGTTAGGATGGTCCTCACGCGCCATGATGTAGATATGACGAGGATAGACTACTCCGCTACGGGTAGTACGGTTTATCTCTACGGTGATCTGGTCCGGCCGGACAAGGATTATTCCGTTAAGGAGATCGAACTCATTGTCAGGGAAATTGCCGCCTTGCCCCACGTGCGCGATATCCAATTTAATTTCAACAACTGGTTAGTAATGTCTTCGGAAGGTTCCTGGCAGATAACCAAAACAAGGAAATCCGCCATCACGCGCGCGCCTGACCAACCAGGCGCTTTGGGAGATTCCACCGTTGTTATCGATAAGGAAGAAAAGATAGCGGATGTTCTGGATGATCTTGGGTTGGACTCAAAAAAAGAAGAAGATGACGGGCCGACCCATCCCAAGTGAGACCGTCTCCTGGGTCTTGCCCGCTTGCGCGGATTCACTGCCTCAATGACAAATGCGATAAGGCTTTCCGGCGGGGAAGTTTTTTATTCTTTTGCCGCAAATATCAGGAAACCATCTCCTCGATTATTGCTTTGATTGGTTTAATATCCTTGATCAGCGCGCTTATCTGGCCTGCCCCAAACGCGGCACGCTCATAATTGCCGGTTGCCGCGGGATGGCGATCCATTTCAGCGGCAATGTTTTTCACCTCTTGGTCATCCATTTTCTGCTTTATCCAGGGCGTAACAATAATCCTTTCCGCCGTTCTCATATTATTGGATGGTATCAAATCGGTGCCGCCGTCACTACATTCAATAATGGCCTTTTTCCACTGCTCGGCGGCAGGACTTTCCCCAGATGCCAGAAACCTTGTGCCGACTTGCACACCCTGAGCACCTAAGGCAAAAGCTGCTTTATAACCCCTTGAATCCGCGATACCTCCCGCGGCCACAAGGGGAACTTTGACGTGATCAGCTACCAGAGGCACAAGGACCATCGTTGATGATTCGGAATTCAAGGAACGAAGCCCCCCGGCTTCCGAGCCGACGACGACCAGAGCGTCCGCTCCCGCGGTAACTGCCCGTATCGCGTGCTGGAACGCGAGAACCACATGAATACCTTTCATGCCCAGCTCATGGATTATCGGGTATATCTCTTTCGGAGAACCCACGGATGTAGTGATAGCTTTAATGCCCGCGCCGGCCAATACCCCCAGTATTTTTTCGTTGTGCGGATTAATAAGCATAATGTTTGCCCCAAAAGGCTTATCGGTCAGTTTCCGAACTTCATCAATGAGCTTTTTTACCTCGTCCGGATTACTAATAAACCCGAGCGCCAACATTCCGTAAGCGCCTGCTTCGGAAACGGCGGCAACCATCTTGGGACTGTTAAACATCCCGATAGGCCCTTGAATGATAGGGTAACGACACCCCAGCATTTTCAGCAATTCCGACATATCAGCAAACTCCTCATTAATTGTATCAAACTTCCACGGAAAAAGTTTTTAAAAAAGGGCAACAGGTTATTGCTTAATACGCGCCACAGCAGATGATCATGTCACCTACTTTTTTAAAGTATGTTGTCTTGGATTTTTCCTTTTTGGTTGCTGGATTCAGATACTTGTAATCTACCCATCCCTCGCCTTTCGCTTTGGCTTTCTCGACGATTTCTTTTCTGAATAATTTTCCCTGGCTATCCCGCTCGTTTATCACATTCTTTCCCATCAATGAAGGACGGAAGGGATGAGCTATCACCGTTCCTTTCAAATCGTAGGCAAACACATAGAAGGAGTCTTTTACAAACTGCCCATCCGGTTTATTAAATTCCGCTATGGCCTCTTCTTTGCCATTTTCTTTAACAAACTCCTCGGCTTTAATTACCATTGCCTTGGCTTCGGCTTTTGCGCCGCTCTTCCCCTGAGCAGTATCTTTTCCATATACATGCCCGAAAGTTCCCGCCAAAAGTATAACTAATGCAGCGACAAATATTCTTTTGACTTTCATGGTTCCCTCCTTAGAAAAGAAATTATTTTCTGCTTTGCATAGTAGCATAACCTCCATTTTTTGAGAAAGGAGAATTTATTAAATTATTTCATACAAACATTAACGCGCGGATAAACTGTCATTTGACAGGCCCAACGGGAAGTTGTAGAGTTGGCATGTCCCTGCCAACTACGTTGGCGGGATAATTCGACTAACGCTTCAATCGTCGTCCCGAATTTTCGGGTCTCGATTTCAGCGAGTCTCATTAGAGGTGCCACAATGGAATTATCTGATATTATCGCTCACCGCAGGAGCATTCGTAAATTCAGGCAGGAGGATATTTCGGCTGATACTGTCCGCCTGCTTCTGGATGCAGCAAGGCTCGCCCCGTCGGGATCAAATCTCCAGCCAGCGCGCTTCATCGTCGCACAATCACCCGCCGCCAAAGAGGCACTGGGCCGGTATACGCCCTATAAGTTTATTGTCAAGGCAGCGGTTATTTTTGTCTGCTGCGCCGACCTTACGGCCGTAACGACAAGAGAACGGCGCATCGGAGAACTGCTGAACGAAGGCGTCTTCGAAGGCATCGATATGGATATGAGTGATCCATCAGCCGTAAGCCCGATCATGGACGCGGAAGCGGTTAAGGCCTATCTGGCCATGAATGTGGCGATTGCTATAGAGCACATCGTTCTTAAAGCCGTTGATCTGGGTCTGGGTAGTTGCTGGCTGGGAAGGTTTGATCGCGATAAGGTAAAGGAGTTTCTGGCTCTAGACGAAAGTATCTACCCGGTAGTGCTTCTGCCCGTGGGGCATCCTGATCAATCACCCAAAGCAAGGCCGCGCTTTGCTTTAGACAAATTGGTGCTGAAGACAATCTAAGCTAATACCGAATTTCAGGGACACGATACCGGTTAATTATTTTTATGGCGTAACACAAAAGTCCGGTGATCCTTCGCGTTCATTCCGGTCCATAACTGCTGGATGAATTCGTATGTAGTTTGACGAGCAGTACACGCGATATTAAATTGATACGCAGAAGTGACGTTTATCATTTTACATTTGAAGGACAAAGAAAGGAGCCGAATATTATGAGAAAAATATTTTTCTTTGTGATGGTAATGATGACTCCGCTTTTAACCATGTGTTCCGGTCCCTACGGGCATATGGGTGGCTGGGAAGGGGGGCATATGATGAATTATGGCTATGGGTACGGAGGTATGTTTATGTGGATATTGTTTTTAATCGTTTTTGCTGTGGCAATTTATTTTATCATCAAAACTTTAAAGAAACGTCATTAGACATTTTAAAAAAACGGTCTGCCAAAGACGAGATTACCAAAGAAGAATTCGACCGGTTGAAAAAAGAGTTGGAATAAAGGGAAATGGGATCAGAGCATTCGTTAAGAGTCTTCGGCCGGGCGCTGATAAACCTGATTGCCGGAGACAGCAGTGTGAACGGCCTGGAAAGTTCAGGGACATCATTATATCCCCTTAAGGGCCGGCTTTTTGCTCGTAGGTCGGCTTGGAAACGTTATAGAGGATACCGATGGGGATGCGGTCGCCCCATTCAAGGGATTTCTGGAAAGCGATGCTAAGATCAGTAGATTTATATGATGCGTCAAGCTTATAAACGCGCTGGGAATACCATTCGTAGGTGTTCTTTTTGTTGAAGGTGACGCAGGGCTGGAGCACATCGATCAGAGCGAAGCCTTTGTAATTAATGCCTGAAAGGATGAGATCAGCTAAATGATCGGTTTCTTGGGAAAAACCGCGGGCGACAAAGCCTGCTCCTACTGCCAATGCCAGAGAAAGCGGCGAAAGGTGTTCAAGGATAACTCCCTCTGTCTGGACCTTTGTAACTATGCCCTCATCTGTTGTAGGTGATGCCTGGCCTTTGGTAAGGGCGTAAATCTGATTATCACAGACAATGACGGTGATATCGGGGTTACGGCGGATGTTGTGGATTAAGTGGTTGCCGCCTTCGCCGTAACAATCGCCGTCGCCGGTGGTAACAACAACAGTGAGATCCTTATTGGCGGTCTTGGCGCCAAATGCAGCGGGAAGCGCTCTGCCGTGAAGGCCGTTAAAACAGTTGGCTTTGACATAATGCGGCATCTTTGCAGCCTGGCCTATGCCTGAGACCAGCAGGATATCCTTAGGCTGCTTGCCTAGTTTGACAAGCGCGCCCTTGAGGCTGGTGAGTATGCCGAAATTACCGCAGCGAGAGCACCAGGCTATCGGATCAGAACTTTTGAAGTCATTCATTTCCATACATTATTCACTTTTAATTGTGCCTGACCTCTTTTTTATAATTCCGGTTTTATGATCTCAATCACTGAGTCGACGTCGAACGGACGGCCGTCATATTTCAAAATGGATTTACTGACTTTTATACCTGTTTCCCTGCGTAAAAGTCTGGCAAGCTGGCCCTGGGCATTGTTTTCTATACTGATGATCATGCGCGCATTAGATAACAGCTTCAACATCTCATCGGATGGGAAAGGCCAGACCTGCGAAAGGTGAACGAAGCCCACTTTCCTTTTCTCGAGCGCTTGCGCTGCTTCCTGAAGTATGCCCAAAGTAGAACCAAATCCCAGAAGGATCACCTGGGCGTCATCTATATTGAATGACGTCGGCTGTTCAAGCTCATTAAGCAGACCGTGTAATTTTTTGTGAAGACGTTTCTGGACCATCTGCTTTCGCATTGCGGCATCTTCGGTTATATGGCCCGACTCATCGTGCTCGTCGCTGTCTACGTACATTACATCCTGAATCCAGGACGGGATCGCCCGCGGGGAAATCCCCGAGTCAGTCAGGGCGTAGCGTTTATATGAAGTTATATTGGCAGACTCCTCTTTTGAAATTATGAAACGCTCTATAGCGGCCGTGCCCTGATCGAGCGCCGGAATATCGGTTATTGAATCCTGCAAATGCTGGTCAGTAAGGATTAAAACCGGGATCTGATATTTCTCTGCGATGTTGAATGCCTTAATGGTTATGAAATACGCCTGTTGTGCAGACCCTGGCGAATACACGACCCTGGCGAATTCGCCGTGGCCTGCTGATATGACGAAATCCAGGTCAGCCTGCTCTGTGCGCGTGGGGAACCCTGTTGCCGGGCCGGGGCGCTGGGCATCTACCATCACAAGCGGCGTCTCAGTCATGGCAGCAAGGCTGAGGCCTTCGACCATCAGGCAGAATCCGCCGCCTGATGTAGAGGTCATGGCGCGGCTGCCTGCAAAGGACGCGCCGATTGCCATATTAACGGCGGCGATCTCATCCTCTGCCTGTTCCACGACAATATGCTCTACTGCTGCGCGTCCTGCGACTATGTTCATGATATTTGTTGACGGGGACATTGGGTATGCGGTGTAGAATTTGCAGCCGGCTTTGATAGCTCCGAGCGCTATAGCTGTTGAGCCATCCAGCAGAATTACTCCGGGAACGGCTGCAAGCCTGTCTTTGCCGACAGTCGGCAGCAAAAACATCTCTTTATGTGGGTTTGCCAAGCCCAGTTCAAAACCAGCGCGCGCGCTGTTGACATTGTTCTGGATAATTTCCTTTGATTTATGGCTGAATACCTCCTGTATGCCTTGTGTGACAAAGGTAAAATCTAAGCCTACTATACCGGCGATCAGGCCGCAAGCAATGGAGTTCGAATACAGCGTGTCATTGGCGACTCTTAGAGCGATCTCGTTAAAGGCCACGTCATACATGGATTCTTCAAGCCCAGCCATGCCGAACTTTGTTTTATCAACAACGAGTATGCCGTCAATAGCAAGGTCTTTTTTTTGGATATCTACGCTGGATTTGTCCAGGCAGATGATGATGTCAGGTTTGTGGCGGGGGGAATGCACGGGTTTAATTGAAACGCGTATCTCAAAGAAGTTATTGCCGCCGCGGATGCGCGACATGAAATCCTGGTATGCGAATAAATGATAGCCGGCAGATTTAAATACTTGCGAAAGGGCGTCGCCGATCGTCTGCGTACCCTGACCTGCTTCACCGGTTATCCTGATAGAGATTTCGTTGGCCATAATTCAATCGGAGGTTTTCCACAGGTTAAATTGAAAAGAACTTCCTTTATCACAGTGGGAGTATACGAAGAAAGATTTTGTATGTCAATTAAATATTGGCCACAAAATGTGAGATGTGGTGCCGATGTTTGTCGTCGGGCGTGATTAGGCCGGTTTCAGAATCAAACCGAACAGCAAATCTTATACCGAACTCCGCTTTCTTCGTTAAAGAAATTCACAAGGTTCAAGACTTCCGTATAGCGGTCCCTCAATGGCGGTAGAGCGTCCGCGGATCCTTGCGTTTGTGGCAGATTTCATAGACCGATGTGAATACCGGGAATGCTTTCGTCAGGCCGAAGGCTTTGAGCACGGCATAGACTTCTTCCGCAGTATGCGCGCCCTGCACTTTCTGGCCATGAAGAAGGTCTGCTTCCAGTTGTTCGAGGGAGACGGTGTGTGCCGCCGCAGGATTGTCCTTCCACATCTTGCCGAGTTGTTCGCCGAACATGCGATTTCGCCCGCCGAAGCACGTCGTGATGAGGTCACCCACGCCGGCGGAGCTGAGAAATGTTTCCTTTTGCGCGACATGGCCGAGTTTCTTGAAGCTTCCGAATTTCATCATCTCGATTAGCCCGGCGCGAATTACCGCGGCCTTGGTGTTGTTGCCATAGCCGAGACCATCAATAACGCCCGCCGCGATGGCGATGATGTTTTTCAGCGCGCCGCCAAGCTCCACGCCCGTAACGTCGGTGCTCAGTTCAACGACGAAATTGTCCGTGTTGAACAGGCCGAACAACTCCTTGCGCACGGTGGCGGAAAGGGCAGAGATTGTCGTATCAGCATACATATCCGCCGCAACTTCGTTGGCGATGTTCGCGCCGCTGAGCGCCGCAAGTTGTGCGGCTTTCACGCCGGTTTCGTCCTGGAATACCTGCGACATCCGCCGAATTACCTTCTTTTTCTTGTCGAATTCGATGCCCTTGGCAAGGCTCAGGCAGATGATTTCCTTTTTTTGTTTAGGGGTCAGCATCTGCGCGATCTGCCGGCTGATGCCGCGCACGAACTGATGAGGCGGCACCATTATCAGAAGCGAAGCGTCTTTCACTGCGTCCGCCAGCTCAGGCTTCGCCACGAGATTTTGCGGCAACGATGCCGTAGGCAGGTATTTCACATTGACATGATCGGAGTTTATGACTTCGGTCAACTTGCGGCCGTCTGTGAGCGTTTCCTCCATAACCCACATATCGACCTGCTTGCGCCACACATTTTGTAAGCCTTTTTTTTGGGCGACATTCCGTGATACATGCCGCGCAACCGCCGAGCCGAAATTACCCGAACCTATAACCGCGATCTTCTTTTTCATTTCCGCAATTTCCTCCGATTTATGATAAGTTGATGTGACAACAGTTTTAATCATGCTATCTTATTTTTCTTCCTCCCAATGCATGGCGCAACATACAGCCTTTTTCCACTTGGCATAAAGCTTTTCTTTTTTACCATCATTCATGCTGGGTAGAAATTTTCGATTTACCTTTCGCCGCTCGGCGATCATAGATTGATCTTTCCAGAAACCGACCGCCAGACCGGCCAGATAGGCTGCCCCTAGAGCCGTTGTTTCAATAATTTCCGGCCGCTCCACGGGAACACCAAGAATGTCAGCCTGGAATTGCATCAGAAAGTTATTGGCGCTGGCCCCGCCGTCCACGCGCAGCTCGCACAGATCAATGCCGCATTCGTTGCGCATCAGTTCCAGAACATCCCGGGTCTGATAGGCAATCGATTCTAGGGTGGCGCGGATGATGTGGTTACGATTGGCGCCACGCGTCAGTCCGAGAATTGCGCCCCGGGCATACATGTCCCAGTAGGGAGCGCCCAGTCCAACAAAAGCAGGGACAACGTAAACACCCAAAGAGTCTTCAACTTTCGTTGCAAAATACTCGCTGTCTTTGGCATCAGAAATGACTTTCAGGCTGTCGCGCAGCCACTGAATAGCCGCGCCTGCAATAAAAATGCTGCCTTCCAGTGCATATTCCACTTTATTGTTCACGCCCCAGGCAATTGTGGTCAAAAGGCCGTTATCCGAATGAACCAATTTTTCTCCGGTCAGCATGAGCATGAAACAGCCGGTACCGTAGGTGTTCTTAACCATTCCCGGCGTATAGCAGGCCTGTCCGAATAATGCCGCCTGCTGATCGCCCGCGTCTCCGGCAATGGGTATCTCCGCTCCAAATATCCGGGCATCCGCATTGCCGTAAACCGCACTGGATGGCTTCACTTCCGGCAGCATAGACGCGGGTATGTCGAGTTCTTTCAAAATTTTCTCATCCCATTTGAGGTTTTTAATATTGTAAAGCATCGTGCGTGAGGCATTGCTGTAGTCCGTAACGTGCACCTTTCCTCTCGTTAAGTTCCATATCAGCCACGTATCGATATTGCCAAAAAGCAGTTCACCGTTTTTTGCCTGCTGCCTGGTTCCTTCCACATTATCGAGTATCCATTTTACTTTAGTTCCGGAAAAATAAGCGTCCAGCACGAGCCCTGTATTCTCCCGGATATAATTTTCCAGGCCCCGGGCTTTGAGTTCATCGCATATGGCAGAAGTTCTCCGGCACTGCCACACAATCGCGTTATAAACCGGCTTCCCCGTTTTTCTTTCCCATACAACCGTCGTTTCCCGCTGATTCGTGATGCCGATGGCCGCTATCTCTTCGGGCGTAATACCCGTCGTCGCTAGAATTTCGCTCACCACGCCGCTTTGCGATCCCCAGATCTCCATCGGATCATGTTCCACCCAGCCGGCTTTGGGATAGATTTGAGTAAATTCTTTCTGGCTAATTTTTACGACTTTTCCATCGCGATCATACAGAATAGCTCGCGAACTTGTGGTGCCCTGATCAAGGGCCAATATATATGATTTTTTCATATTCGCACCCCTAATATTAGAGTAAATATAAATGCTTTTATTAAGATTAGTATTACATAACGTTTTGTGTTTGCCAAATGAAAAATATTTCTGGAATTACTTTTTTAGTGTGTGCAGTAATTTTAAAATATCAAATTTATAAATTAGCCCCTTTACTCCCTTAATTGTGTCCTATAGCACGTTTGGAATTCATCCTCAAGTAAAGCAACATAACAGATGACATTTAAATTTTTTCTCCTCTGGAGAAAAACTAAAAATTCCCCTTGACAAATAATAAATATTCTATAATCTGAATTACCATTCAAATATTGAATGATTGTTCAAAAATAGAAAGGCCTAGTTAATGGAAAGGTCGGAACGAAAAGAGCGCGAGTTCAATGTGCGTCGAGCGGAAATTCTG
>DLME01000251.1 GCA_002479215.1 Syntrophaceae bacterium UBA7544 | reverse complement strand
TTCATTACCTGGGCTTCATTGGGTCCTTCTCGTCTTTTATCGATGATCGCCAGACTTGCCCCTAAGCGTTTACCAAATGCCCGAGCGCGCTCCACGCCGCCGGTATCCGGCGACACAACCACAGTATTGTTCAGGGAAGCTTTTTTCATGTAATCGAGTAAAACCGGCGTGGCAAAAAGATTATCCACCGGAATATTGAAAAAACCCTGAATCTGACCGGCGTGCAGATCCATGGAAAGAACACGATTAGCTCCCGCGGTGGTAATGAGATCGGCCAGTAATTTCGCCGAAATCGGCGCACGTGGAGCTACTTTTCTATCCTGTCGGCCATAACCGTAATAAGGCACAACAGCGGTAATCCGGTCGGCTGATGCGCGCTTCATGGCATCAATCATGATCAGAAGTTCCATGCACATTACATTTACCGGCGAGCATGTAGATTGGACAATGAAAACATCCATGCCGCGAACATTTTCATTGATTTCCACTTGAGTTTCCCCATCGCTAAAAGTCGTTACATTGGCTTTGCCTAAAGGCACACCCAAATTTTTACAAATTTTCCTGGCCAGCGCGATGTTGGAGTTCCCGGAAAATATCCTAATTCTTTCTAGCATTTAAAGCCTTTCCCGATTTTATTTATGGCTGGGGCGGGAGGATTCGAACCTCCGAATGCAGGAACCAAAATCCTGTGTCTTACCGCTTGACGACGCCCCAATGTATTCAACAAATCACAATTTTAGCCGGATAATGCAGCGGTTACAATGATCGGGCAAAAAAAACAGCACAAGGAGAGGAAACCTCTTTTTTAACAGCGTTTATAGCTTTTTTTGCCGATTTTTCATCCGGAAAAATGCCAAAGACCGTAGGGCCGCTGCCCGACATCAATGCACCAAGCGCACCATGACACAGCAACATCTGCTTTAAGTTATTTAATTCGGGATGCAATTTTAGCGAAACTTCTTCTAAATCATTATGCAATTCCCGGATTACATCACCCAGTGCGAAAAACCGCGGAATGCTATAATTAATTTTTTCCCTTGTCAATCTCAAATTGAGGTTATCGTAAACCATTTTTGTCGAGAGGGGAAATTGGGGATTGATGAGGACAAAGTTTAGTTTGGGTATGTTTTTCAGGGCTTTCAACTGATCGCCGATACCGGAAACTAAAGCCGTGTTTCCAAAAATAAAAAAGGGGACATCCGCCCCCAGCTTTGCTCCCAGCATCATCAGTTCGCTTTT
Organism: Syntrophaceae bacterium UBA7544; assembly: GCA_002479215.1. GTDB lineage: Bacteria > Desulfobacterota > Syntrophia > Syntrophales > Smithellaceae > UBA4810. Next base: position 8,624 of record DLME01000251.1, on the reverse strand, counting down.
TTTCAACCCCAAAGAACATATTTCGTTTAAGGCCATTAAGGTTGTAGCGGCATCGGAACTGCCGCCCCCAAGACCTCCGGCCAGAGGGATTTTTTTGGTAAGCTTGATTTCGACGCCGGAAGGATAGTTGGTATAAGCAAAGATAGATTGCGCCGCGCGAAATACCAAGTTATCTCGGGATGTTGGAAGATCGCTCCCCGGACAATCAAGGTTAATTCCGGAAGGTTTAAGGGTAAAGGTTAACTCGTCGTAAAGGGTTATTTTTTGCATAAGGGAAGCTATATCGTGATAACCATCGGCACGTTTCCCCAGGACGCGCAAGAAAAGGTTTATTTTTGCGGGCGCCTTCCAGAGCATTTCAGGCCTTTTCTTTGACGTAGCGCATTTTTAGTTCATAAAGCACACTTTGAATTAATTTATTTTCGTTCTCATCCAGATTGCCTTTTGTTTTTTCATTGAGCATATCCAGGATATCAATAGTCTGTTTTGCTGCCGGCAAATTCTTTTGTGTTTTACCGTCTTCACTCTCTGCTAAATCGCCGAAATGGAAAAGGGCGGAAGTGCTGAGAGAGAAGACAAAATTGGTAAAATTTACCGGTGGATAATCGGCCTCCTGATTGGTTGGGGTCTCCGGGACTTCTTGAGGCTTGGGCGCCTCTTCGGCAGCGGAAGCCTTTACCTCTTCCTCCCGACGCGGCTCGTCCGATTCGGCAAAAAGACGCTTGTCTTTTACTACAAATCCTGGACCTTTTTTCTTCTCTTTCATTATTGTTCCTCCCTTTACCGCAGCGCGGAAAAATTTTTAGTATGGTTTCATAATTTTTAAACGGGCTATTCTATCTTCCAGCGGAGGGTGAGTGCTGAAAAGATTCATGAGCATTTTTCCCGAAAGCGGATTGACGATAAATAAATGAGCGGTGGACGGGTTGGCATCCATGGGAATTATTTGCGAAGCTTTGGAAAGCTTTCCCAGCGCTCCCGCCAACCCATATGGATTTTTTGTGATGCCTGCGCCGCTGGCATCGGCCAGATATTCACGGGAACGGGAAATTGCCATTTGGATGAGGGCCGCGGCAATGGGGGCAAGAATAGCCATAGCGATCAGGCCGATAATTCCTCCTCCGCTGTCTTCGTCATCACTGCGGACGCCGCCGAAGATAGCCGCCCATTGAGCCATGTGAGCCAGCATAACAATAGCGCCGACCAGAGTCGCGGCAATCGAGCCAATCAGCATATCCCTGTTTTTAATGTGAGAGATCTCATGGGCAATTACGCCTTCGAGTTCTTCCTTATTTAAAATCTTCATAATCCCTTCGGTCACGGCTACAAAGGCGTGCTTTTCATTGCGGCCGGTGGCAAAGGCATTGGGTGCTTCTTCGGGAATAATGTACAGCCGCGGCTTTGGTAATTGAGCTTTTAGAGCAAGATTGCGCACAATGCTGAAAAGGCCGGGTGCCGAACTTTCGGAAACCTCCTGCGCATGATACATTTTCAAAACGATTTTATCGGAAAACCAGTAACTGCCGAAGTTTAAAATTATCGCGAAGATAAAAGCTATAAAAACGCCTCCCCTGCCGCCGATCAGACCGCCGATCAGCATCAATAATCCGGTTAACGCTCCCAGTAAAAGAGCGGTTTTTACAGTGTTGCCCATTTCCATCCTCCGTTACTTCTTAGTTAAAGTTATTTCACCTTTTTTAGATAGACCCGCTACGACTCGATCACCTTCAGTAAATTTGCCGGCCAGAATTTCCAGTGCCAGCGGATCCAGAATAATTTTTTGCAGTGAACGCTTAAGTGGGCGGGCGCCGTAAACAGGGCTGTAACTGACCTCAGCGATATATTTTTTTGCTTCATCTGTCAATTCGATGCCCAGTTTGCGGTCTTTGAGCCTTTTGTCAATAAGCGCCAATTGAATACCGACGATGTGGTTGATATCTTCGGGCGTTAATGCGCGGAAAATAATAATATCGTCAATACGGTTTAAAAATTCCGGTTTGAAAGTCGCGCGCAGAGCTTCCATTGTCCGGTTTTGTTTTTCTTTCTCATCCAAAGTCGAATCTTGTACCCATTGTCCGCCGACATTGGAAGTCATAATCACGATGGTGTTTTTGAAATCGACAGTTCGACCGTGTCCGTCGGTCAGCCGTCCGTCATCAAGTATCTGCAATAAAATATTGAAGACATCGGGATGAGCTTTTTCGATTTCGTCAAAAAGCAGGACGCAATAAGGCTTGCGTCTTACGGCTTCGGTTAAATGACCGCCTTCATCGTATCCGACATAGCCGGGCGGTGCGCCGATTAACCGAGCTACGGCATGTTTTTCCATGTATTCCGACATGTCAATACGCACCATTGCCTGTTCATTGTCAAACATGAATTCCGCCAAAGCGCGCGCCAGTTCGGTTTTACCGACACCGGTTGGTCCCAGGAAAATAAATGAGCCTATCGGTCGGTTGGGATCTTGCAGACCGGAGCGCGCGCGCCGCAGCGCTGCAGAAACCGCTTGAATGCCTTCATCCTGGCCGATAACACGCATTTTGAGCCGCTCTTCCATGTGAATGAGTTTCTGCACATCGCTTTCCATCATCCGCGCCAACGGAATGCCCGTCCAGTTGGCAACAACTTCAGCCACGTCTTCCGCATCCACTTCTTCTTTGAGCATTTTTTTATTTTTTTGGATTTCCTCAAGCTTTGCCTGATCCTCTTGTAATTTTTTATCCAAAGCTACCAGTTTTCCGTAACGGATTTCCGCGGCTTTGGCGAGATCACCTTCGCGCTGGACATTGATCTCTTCTATTTTTAAAGCCTCCACTTGACTTTTAATGTGTTGAATTTGTTTGATGATATCCTTTTCACTCGACCAGTGCAATTTCATCTGGTGCATGCTTTCTTTGAGCTCCGCCAGCTCTTTGTCAATTTTGCTGCGCCTTTCTTTAGCGGTTTTATCCGTTTCGTTTTTCAGGGATTGCCGTTCGATTTCCAGTTGAATAATTTTCCGGTCAACCGCATCAATTTCCGAAGGCATGCTGTTCAGTTCGATTCTTAAACGGGATGCCGCTTCGTCAATAAGATCGACGGCTTTATCCGGCAGAAAACGGTCGGAGATATAGCGGTTGGAGAGAGTGGCCGCCGCGATAATAGCGGAATCTTTTATTCTGACGCCGTGATGTACCTCATATCGTTCTTTCAAACCTCTTAAAATGGCGATGGTATCTTCGACAGTTGGCTCTTTGACAAAAATAGGCTGGAAGCGCCTCTCCAGAGCGGCGTCCTTTTCAATGTACTTCCGGTATTCATTAAGAGTCGTGGCTCCGACACAGCGCAACTCTCCTCGCGCCAGTGCGGGTTTTAGCATATTGGAGGCATCAACGGAACCTTCGGCGGCTCCTGCACCGACAACTGTATGTATTTCATCGATAAAGAGAATGATTTGACCATCGGAGCTGGTAACTTCTTTGAGAACGGCTTTGAGCCTTTCTTCAAATTCCCCACGATATTTTGCTCCGGCAATTAAAGCTCCGATGTCGAGGCCGATCACCCGTTTGTCTTTCAGATTTTCCGGCACATCGCCATTGACAATGCGTTGCGCTAATCCTTCAACAATCGCCGTTTTCCCAACGCCCGGCTCTCCGATCAAGACCGGATTATTTTTTGTGCGGCGCGAGAGCACCTGCATGATGCGTCGTATTTCTTCATCCCTTCCGATTACCGGATCAAAAGAACCTTTACGGGCCAGTTCATTGAAGTCCTTGGCGTAACGTTCTAGAGCTTGATATTTTCCTTCCGGATTAGGGTCGGTAACTCTTTGATTGCCCCGGATTTCCACCAATACTTTAAAGATGCTGTCCTTGGTTACGCTCACTTGACGCAAAATTTTCGTGGCTTCACCGGTTTTTTCCTCGGTTACCGCAATCAAAACATGTTCCGCGCTCACATATTCGTCTTTGAGTCGGGCGGCTTCGGTGAGGGCTTTATCGAAAATTTTGTTCAGGCGGGCAGAAAGATATATTTGACCTGTGGCTGAGCTCTCCACACGCGGCTGTCTTTCCAGAAAATTGACAAGCTTCTGTTCAACCTGATTAGGTTTGGCGCCCAACTTTTCCAGAATAGCTCCGACAATGCCTTCTTCTTGTCGCAAAAAAGAAACAAGCAGATGTTCCGGCTCAATCGCTTGATGACCATATGAACCGGCAAGCGTCTGTGCTTCCTGAATCGCTTCCTGGACTTTCAAAGTAAATTTGTCAAAACGCATATTTTTATCCTCGTTACCCCTGCTTTGCCGGGATAATTCGACTAACAAATTTCATTTCACTTCGTTCCTGAAATTTGAGTCTCATTACTCTACCGGCTTTTCAATGGTGACAAACAGTTTACCGTTTTTAAAAACAGTCACATTTCCCGACGATTCGGAAATGACTATAGCCACTGCTTGGGTTACGTTAGTGATGCCGGCGGCGGCGATATGGCGGCTCCCCAAACCGGCAGGAAAATCACGGCTGTCTATGGCGGCATTCAGATGTCTTCCGGCGCTAACGAGGACTCCGTTTTCTTTGATAATAAAGGCGCCGTCGATTGCCGATAATTCTTTGATCGTTTCTTCAAGTTCCGGATTCAAAATGTTAAGTTGTTCTTCCGAATATCCTAAAAATGGGTTGATAATCATTTGCCGGGAAAGCTGCATGACTTTCTCATCATCTCCCAGCACAAAGATCGTTCCAACTTTTCTGTATTCTCGACCTTGGGCAGCCAGCTCGCAGGCAAGATTTAAGACCGCGTTGAAGACTTCCGGCTGTACATTCTCAAGAACATCAGTGATAAAATCAGATGTTAAAATTTCAAATTCTTTGCCGACATCAATCACAATGATGCTATCGGCATAGCCGAACTTGGGCACACCGCTCAAACAGACTATTTTATCTCCTTTTTTAAAAAAGCCTAAAACTATTCCTTTGGCTACGGCTATTTTAATTTTTCCCATACGGGTTAAATTAACGTTGGGAACATCCAATTTTTTGGCAAATTTCTTAATGTCTTCGGAGAGTTCTTCATCCTCACGTGTAACGATAATTACGCCGATAGGTTTTTTCATTTCTTCTGCTATAGTGGTAATATCCCGTATGATATCAACGCAGACGAGCAATGAATCGGCCTTGACTGCATACGCGATTTTAATGGCATGTTCAATCATGGTTTTATTTATCGATTTCATTTCAATTCCTTAGATTGTTTATCTATAGAATAAACAATGATCGTTTGCCTGTCAAGAAGAGACTTGTTATTAAAGCATAAATCCCGATACGCTGCGCTAACGGAATTAATCACGGGCACCTGCGATGCCCTCCGCCCATGGCGGGATCAATTCAACTTACAAATATTGCTGCGCTTCACTGGCAATATTTGAGTTTCATTAATTCGACTATCAAATTTCAGTGCACTTCGTTTCTGAAATTTGAGTCTCGTTAAAAATTACTTGACCGGAAAAATTTAGTTGGATAAAAAGCCTATTATGAGTAACTAATTCGCTATTCATGAGCCTATTTTTTTGAACTATAAAGGTCTAAAGGAGGCCTGATCGGTGAAGCTGCCTGTAGTAGTCGGTACTCTTGATTTATATATTTCGGAAATTAACCACTTTCCGCTTTTGACCGCGGAAGATGAATTCAAGTTCGCAGTGCGTCTGAAAAAGCACAATGACATGGAAGCCGCCGAAAAGCTGGTAGTTTCTAATTTGCGTTTTGTAGTCAAGATTGCCCATGAATACCGCAACTACGGATTCAAACTGGCTGATTTAATTCAGGAAGGCAATATCGGTCTTATCCACGCCGTGAAAAAATTTGATCCATACAAAGGCTACCGCCTCATTTCTTACGCGGTATGGTGGATTCGCGCCTACATTCAAAATTATCTTATCAAGTCCTGGAGCATCGTTAAGATAGGCACGACGCAGGCGCAGAGAAAACTCTTTTTCAAATTGAGCCAGGCTAAAAAACAATTGGAGGCGCTTTCGAAAAAAAAGCCGGAGTTTGCCGAAATAGCCGAAGCTCTGGGAGTCAAAGGCTCCGAGGTGGCGGAAATGGACTTGCGCATGGGTTCGCGCGATGTATCCTTGCATGAATTTATCGGCGACGAAGGAGACACCACACATATTGATTTGCTTGCTTATGAAGGTGATGATCAAGAAGTAGCTTTGATTAAAAATGAAGAAAAAAGTTTGGTCAAACAAAATATTGCCAACGCTCTGACTAATCTCAGCGAAAGGGAGAGTTATATTATCCTAAATCGCGTAATGGCGGACAATCCTGAAACCTTACAGGAAATAGGCAACAAATTCAACATAACGCGGGAGAGGGCGCGCCAAATCGAAAAACAAGCACTGAAAAAAGTGCAACTGGCCCTGCCGTATTTGAAACCGGATAAATAGTGGATACAGAAAGGAAACTAGTATGATGTCCCCGAAATCTTGCATTGCAAAACTTATTTGGGCAACAGGCCGTCAAGATCTGATCCCATTTCTTGAAAATTTATAAATGCAAAATTAAAAATGAGGCACTTCCTATGTTAAATCAATATCAATATAGATAGGGGAAGTGCCCCGCTGTTTTAATGTTTACCGGGGTTAAGTGTAAATATTTTATTGGCCCAGAAACAAATTTCTGGGGTTATCCACCATCATGGTTTTGATTTGCGCGTCGGTCACACCCTGGGCTTTTAGGGCCGGGAGGAAATCCTTGGATATGTGGTCAATCTGCCAATTTTTAAAACCCGCTTGATAATTTTCCGGCACCTCGGTCATACGGCCTAACCAGACATTGACCGTATCATGGGAAAGCATGATTTTGTTGGCAAAACCTAATTTACAGAGTTCAGCCACGTTTTTTACGTTGACATCAAACGGCGTAATGATATCCAGGCCGATGCGATCGAAGGCAATGTACACGCCCTTGGCGAGAATGGCCTTATGGTATTCGATATCTTTAGAGTTGGATACATGGCCGATCATGACTTTTTTTGGATTAGCGCCTTCTGCGAGGAATAAATCAGCCTGCTCAACGCCGCCTAATGGGCCGTCCGTATGGGTAATGATGGGCACACCAGTGGCCTTTTGTGCGACAACCGCTGCTTTCAGGACTGCCGTTTCATAGGGAGAGATTGTGCCGCCGCCGCTAGTTCCACATTTAATTACCCCAGCTTTGACGCCGGTCTTGCCGATACCCTGATTGATTTCTTTAATAAAGAGCTCGGACATCATTTTGGAAATATCCATGCCCCAAACTATCCTCGTCTTCCAGTAGGCTGGAGAACCTTCATGCTCCGTATAGAGTCCGGTGGAGCAAATGATATTCATACCGGTTTTCTTGGCCAGCTCTTTGTATAATAGAGGATTGCGTCCACCCACATCATTGGTTGTGGCATCAATGATTGTTTTAATACCGTATTTTTGCGCTATCTTGATAACACCAAGATTGGTTTTAAGCACTGCCTTGTAATCATAGGGCGCCATTGTTTCATCCGCATGCCAGTTGGGGTAAGCAAAGGAAAAATGTTCGTGCACAAGCGTTGTTCCCAGCTTGTCGGGAGAGATGGGTCCCCAGACCGAGTTGATCATGCCCGACGGTGTTGCCGTAACTTTCGCCTTGGCGAGGACTCTTCGTTTGTCCATGGTTTTTCCTCCTTTTTATTATGCGGCTTGTTTTAGATTCAAGCCGGAAGAATACTTGTTAATAATTAATGATCTATTCGCATACAGAGCCGGTGATTGCCTGTCAAGTGGAAAAATTTCTCCCGGATATGCTTTTTATACACGATAAAAGTAAAACTTTTTTGGGGTTTATAAACAACTAAAGTTATGATAACTTTTAATCAGATAGAAAGATTAAATTTAAAATTTTTATTGTTGCTCGGGAAAATAATGCGTTCAAGATTAATTGTAATACATTCTTAAAGTGGAAATTTTGAGGAAAAAATTATGTCATTCATCCAAATTTTGCTCATTCACATATCGACGTCGTTGCTTGGTTCTCTCATGGTTGCTATCTATGTAGCTTTATCTATAACCGGCCTTATCATTATCCGGAAATTTTATCCGCATGACAAATGCAAACTCCACAATGATGTTGCCGGTTTATTTTTACTACTCTCGGCGTCATTTATGCCGTCCTTCTTGCCTTTACGGTCATCATTACATGGCAGGATTTCGATAAGGCAAGTGAAGTGACGAGCAATGAAGCTAATTGTATCGCGTCGCTTTATCATGATGCAACGGCCTTTCCTGCCGGATTTCGCGCCCAGCTTAAAAGCGAACTGACTAATTATGTAAATGCCATCATAAACGACGAGTGGCAAAAAATGGCCAAGGGGCAGAGAAGTCCTCAGGTGGAAAAAATACAGGAAAAATTGTGGCTGCTGTACGGCAGTTTTCAACCGAAAAACGAAACGCAGAAAATTTTTTTAATGGAATCTGTGAAAATAATGAACCAGGCGAGTGAAATGAGGAGACAGCGCATTGTCTATGCGAGCTCAGGCATTCATCCGCTTCTTTATTTTGTTCTCATAACCGGCAGTTTTATTACCATAGCTTTTACAATGATGTTTGGTACGGAAAACCTTGTTCCGCATATAAT
>DLME01000085.1 GCA_002479215.1 Syntrophaceae bacterium UBA7544 | reverse complement strand
ATGAAACCAAGGTTTAGTGGGTTGTTAAATAGCTAGAATGCTTCTGGTTTCAGCTGAACTTTGAAAATATTTAAACAGTTTACACTAATATTTTCGTTAAGTGGGCTAGGCCGGACTTAGCGTTTGAGATCTTTACGGGTCATAGGGTGGTGTAAAAAGTCGTTTTATAAATCTGTGGTAGTCAAAGGACTATTTGATACGACAATTCTGGTTGAGTGTGCCATTAAGGGAAAAGTAGAATTGATAGAGTTTGTTCTAGATAAATCGACTGGCAATAATTGATGAAATTATCTCAATAATTGTGATATAGAACAATGATGTAGTCCCAGCAGATTATCCACGGCAGCAGCAACAACGGATGCATGATTGAAATATTGTGTCACAGCCAGAAAATCAGGTGGCAAAGGGAGAATACAAAACTCAACTTTGAGTATCGTGAGAATCTGGTTTACTTGACTTGAAAAAATTTCAATAAAGAGCTAATAAAATGAACATGATTATTCAAACAACAATGCGTTCTATGATAGTGAGGGTACTGCTGGTGGTCATCGTATACGTTGTGCTCGTGTTACCTTCCTCGGCATCAGCATCTCTAGGTGGCGACGTAACAACGGTGCAGGCTGATCAAATTCGCCTGAAAGGCACACTGCGAAACACGCCGACCAATGCGTACACCGTGCAGGAGATTAAGGCGCCAACAGGCACTGTTGTAAGAGAATATCTATCTCCGGCTGGAAAGATATTTGCTGTAGTCTGGCAAGGCCCGTTTTTACCAGATTTGCGGCAACTCTTTGGTTCGTATTTTGAACAATTTTCGCAAGCAGCTCAAAAACTAAAAAGTCAGCGCCCCCGGGTCCGTGGGTCACTCCTGATCCAAGAGCCTGGGTTGGTCGTACAAAGTGGCGGGCACATGCGGGCGTACTTTGGCCGAGCTTACATACCTGAACTGGTACCACAAGGAATCCCCATCGAGGAGATACAATGAAGATCGTCCGTAGTTGTATGTTGATTTTAGTATTGTTCGGAGTGTGGATATTGCCTGTAGGGTGCGGAAGTGGCGGAAGTAGCGGAAGTACATCGGTCTCCACACCCACGACGGTCCCCACAGGCACAACCGTGCCTCTTACGCAACAAGTGCAAAATCCAGTGGCGCTGTTTAGCTCCACAGGGGATAACAATGGCGTCATCATTGAGTTCCCGCTTGTTACTAGTCCAACTGCCAGTTGGACCGGCTATATGGTCTTCGGCATCAATACACTATCGAACAATGTGTTAAACAATAGCACAGCCAACACATTTTATCTCGACTCGTCCGGGTACATTTACACAAATTTTAATGGTAGTCCGAGCATACCCAGCTTTATTGACAGCGGTTCCAACGGCTACTTTTTCCCGGATACAGCAATATACCAGTGCAGCGCCACTTCTAATGCGTATGGATTCTACTGCACCTCCGGATCTTCTAGTGGCACCGCACCAGATTCCCAAAGTCTCACTGCAACCATCTCGGATAACAAGGGAGACACCAGCCCTACTGTGGACTTCAGCGTCGATGACGCGGTGTATATGTTCAATACATCTCCTCCTAACGATGCCGTCTTTCCCACTCTGGGAGGCCCCATCCCCAGCTTCTTTGACTGGGGACTGCCCTTCTTCTATGGACGCAATGTTTACACATCGATCACTTCCAATGGCGATGGATCGTATCTTGCGTTTTTATCGTACACTGTTGCGCCCTCCGGCGCAAATGTGCAGCCAATTTATGTGAATGGCGGGCCGACTGCTACTCTATCTAGCAATCCTTCTATCTATGCGAATGGCGCGTTTACAAGCGTTACGGTTTGCGTTCCCGGCACTTCCACGTGCCAGACGATCGACGGTGTGTTGGTGGACACTGGTTCATCCGGACTGAGGCTTTTGTCTTCTGTCCTGACACTTTCACTCCCGGCACAACAAATCGGTGGTGGTACTCTTGGCGAGTGTGTCCAATTCGCCGATGGATCCTACATTTGGGGATCTGTACGAACGGCCGATGTGTATCTAGGTGGTCCCACTCTAACAGGTGAGGTCGCACACTCAGTGCCAATTCATGTTCTTGATTCCACCTTTTCTACGCTCCCAAGCGATTGCTCGAGTAGTGGCGGTCCGGAAGAAAATGATCTGCCGAGCTTGGGCGCCAATGGAATATTGGGCGTAGGATCAACTCAGTATGACTGTGGCCCCGCTTGCGCCTCCAGCGTTATATCAGCTACTTATTACACATGTCCTTCGTCCTAATCCGGGCACGATTGGAAGACACTGGTACCCAAGTCGACATAATCAATTCATCGGGTTTCCCCCGCATTGCCTCCCTATTAAAACAAGATTGGTCAATATTTAGTTTACTGTGGAAGGGCGAGGATTTGCATATATATTCGAAATCAGTACTTCCTTATTATCCATATTTAGCCAGAAGAAAGAAATATTGCTGATTTCAATTGGAAATCTTCAGTTTTCCATACTTCATGAATTAATTGACTCGTAGGTGAAACAAATAATAGACTTCTTCCCGTAAGCGTTAATTGACGAATTCTGAAGATTATGCAACATTACAAACGTTAATAGTTGAAATATTGTGACACCGTCGGAAAACCAGGGCAGCTCAAACAGAAAACAAATCATAGAGGAGAAGGTAACAGCTAATGAAAAAGACATTAGGAAAGATGGTAGCGGCAATTGTGGTGCTTCTCTTGATAGCAATTTTTACTTGTTGTAGCAGGCTTTATACAGCAGAGCATACTACAGCAGTGGAAACCGCCAGGGACGGCCGTTTCATCGCCTATGACAACGGGACGGTATTGGACACGAAGACTAACCTTATGTGGGCAGCGAGGGACAATGGGAGTGTTATAAATTGGGCGGATGCCAAGTACTATTGCGAAAACTATCGCATAGGCGGCTATTACGACTGGCGGATGCCGACGCGGGAAGAGCTGGCGGGGTTGTATGATGAGGCTAAAACTTATAAGTCTGACTGTGGAAAAGATGGAAATGATGTTCATTTAACAAAATTGATTCGTCTTAGATGTGAATGGGTTTGGGCTTCGGAAACACGCGATTCCCAAGCCGCCTACTTCAGTTTCGGCAATGGCCTACGACTCTGGGATCCTCAGTCCATCGACTTCGTTTCCAGCGCACTTCCGGTGCGTTTTGGCAAATAGATTATTTGGTCATTTGATCATTTTCATTGGGTGCAGGGCGAAGCGTTGCTCGCTATAAAATTGGTACCCTGGTTTTTTTGTTAAGCATGTGTTATGGACCAATTTGAAAACGTTCTCATTTTTCTTGATCGACAATAAATTGTTCAAATAAAATTATTTAAAACTAATGACTATAACTGGCAATCCTCAATTCAATCCCAAACCGAAAAACATTGATAAGTAGGTGAAGACAGCGATTCCGGTAGATGGCGATCTTGAAATTTTTAATGGAACTTTTTTTATTGACAACTTTCTGTTATCAACAAATAGAGAGGAGATTTTATATGAAAAGGAATATTTACCTGCTGGGAGGAATTATCTTGCTGCTTTTTGTCTGGAGCACTAATTCTTTGGCTACGGACAAAATCGGTTTTATCAACATGAGGGAAATAATGCAAAGTTCTACCGAAGGCAAAAAGGCGGGAGAGGATTTAATAAAAGTGGCGGAAAAGCAGCAAGCTTCAATTTCTTCGATGGAAAAAGAACTTAAGGAAATGAAGGACGAATTGGATAGTCAAGGCTCAATTCTAACGGCTAGCGCGCGCAGAGATAAAGAAGACGCTTACCAAAAGAAGTTGCGCGACCATCAATTGCTGGTTAATGACGCCAATGAAGAACTCAAAAGGCGCGAACTGGAACTTTCTCAGAAGCTGCTGCCGGGAATATTGAAAATTGTACGCGCTATCGCTGAAAAAGAGAAATACACTTTGGTTATAGACATAGCAAGTACGCCGGTGCCTTATTATGCTAAAGAAGATGATTTTAGCAAGAAGGTTATTGAAGAGTATAATAAATCAAACTAACAAGGTAAATATCATTGTTTGCGAACGATTAATTCAAACACGGCTTTAAAAATAAATCAATGGGTTAAAAAAATAGAATTTAGTAAGAACTATATAAGGCTAAGATAAAACAAAATAACAGATAACCATCGGCTACACGGGATCGCTCACGGCAGCTGAAGTGGAGTCTTACTCTCTTTCAATTGGTAATCTTCAGTTTCCCCGGCTTCATTAATCTATTTGTTTGTAGGTGTAGTCAATTTTTAACAAAATATTTTCAAGGTGCTTGGAAGATTATTCTACTGGTTAACAGTCGCAATTCTTAGATTGCAAAAATGACTTGAGTAGAAAATACCTCGCCGTTGCTTCTTGAACAAAATTATGTCAATATAGATTGAAGAGGTGTACATTTTTTCGAAGGCAGATCAGTCTACAAAGAGGGAACAAAATGAGCCGAACATTTTTAATATCATGTGTTTTTTTCGCTCTTTTAACCGCTGCCTATGCAGGAGAAATTTACACATATACGGATAAGGATGGCCAGACTGTTATAACGAACGAACCTATTCCAGAAGAATACGAGAATAAGGCTAAGAAAATAGATTCATACAAACGGGATTCACCCAAGGAAACACAAGGGTATGAAGCAGAACGGAAAGCGCAAGTACAAAGGCAGGAGGCTGAAACCCGCCAAGGACAGCAGATCAATCGAAAAGAACAGAAAACAGACAAGGAAGAGCTTAAATGCTATACCGAACAAGATACCAGCAGGGTGAGTGGCGGTATAGTGAGTCCTAACGGTGTACCGCTTGGCGGTGTAGTGCTTCCCGGCGCTATTTGGTATATATGCAAAGACAAGAATGGAAAGATTGTAAGTAAAGAAAGGCGCTAAATGAAAAAGTTGATTATTATTACCCTTTCCTTTGCAATTTTTTTATGATCGTTCTCATTATTTGTTTCACACAGTACTCGTAAACTCTCCTTGCCATAAGTCAATCTTCAACAGTAATAGATTAAAATAAAAAAATTACTTTGGGTAGAACATGTCACTAGACTCTTGCTGATTCAAACAGATTAACACTTTGTAGGTGTAGTTAGCATTTGCTTCTTCCTGAAAGAAATCGTCACTGTTCTTCGCGTCCATGCGATAGTTCAATTGGTAATGATTACAGCTACACCGATTCCTACTACCCGCGGACAGTTGTGTTTGGCCATTGACAAAATATTTTCTTTATCTTGACTACACGGAAGACTTATAGTTAAATAATAGCAACAGAAATGTTTTCAGCAATGGAATACGAAGGAGCATAAGGAGTTGTATTAACTTAAGTAAAACAGGATTAAAACAAATTTATGTTTAGAATTATAAGGGCTTTCATTAATATTGTCGTGGGCATTATCGAACTACTTTTAATTTTCAGGTTGATATTTAAGTTTTTGGTAGTTAATGCAGGTACGCCTTTCGTTGCCTGGCTTTATGATGTCACGGCGCGGCTTGTAGCGCCATTTGCCAAAATTATTCCAGACCTGAAATTTTCAGGTTTCGTGGTTGATTTTGCCACCCTTGCCGCGCTTATCGTGTATGCTATAGCAGGATACTTAATTCTGATGATTCTTCCCTATCCTGGTAAAGAGACTGACGTATAGTCCAGTTTCAGAACAAAGAGACGGTAAAGACCATTGATCCCGCCCGCCTCCTCCTGCAAACGCCGCCATTTTTGCCCCCTCCCACCATCAGAAGCGGGTAGTGAAATTCGAGGAGTGGCTGTGCATCTTTACATTGGTAATCGACAAAACTTTAGCGCTTCAATTCTGTGAAGGTATAGATGTTTTCAGCAAGCACTTCTTCCTGTTATCCACAAATCGTCAGCCTCGACGAAAATGCGTAGCTTCAATCCGTAATCAGTGATGTTCTTTTAACCCATAATTGTGATATGGATGATGTAAAGGTTGACGGATGGATATTAGTATCTGGGGCAGCGGATACATGGTTGAAATATCAAAAACCACCAACCTACATGCAAGGGAAAAGGAAGTTATAAAAAACAAGATATCAAGAAGGGATTTCTTATGAAAAATAATGTCAAACAAACAAATGAAATGAAAATTTCAGACTGGTTGGATAAAAAGGAGGCAGATAAATTTGATGTATCTCAAATCGTATTGCCTGATGACCTGCCTTATGACGAAGTCCCCGACGAAACCATTTTTTTCGAGGAGGTTAATCCTAACGGAATCCTCTCTATAGCCAATCATCCGTTTTCTACTGTCGAGCGCTTTGGACATTGGTATTACTGCAGGGGTCGCGACAAGGCAACCGGTACTAGCTTGTCAGGAAAGGAGTGGAGGTTGTTTACAAGGGATAAAGATCTCGCTCTCAAAACAGCTAAATCACACATAGAATAAGCTATTGAGCGCAACTAATTGAAGATGTGATGATTATTTCTGTACTCAATAGATCGGTGATGAAGGTAGAAATCAAGGGTTACAATCCGCAATAAACAAAATTGAAGCTCTTCGCGGCAAGCCGCAAAGAATCTTCGATTCACAAGGAATAATATAATTTAGTATTCGCTCGCTTACTCCACAGCAAGCTATGGAGAATGAGCTCGCTGCCGAATTCACGCCCGACGGCAAACATCGACACCACACATCACATTTTGTGGCCAAAATCCAATTGACAAACAAGACCGTTCTTCATATATTCCCACCGTGAAAAAGCAATACCTTATCAAAAAAAATGAAATTCATCGAGGTTCGAACAGTGAACATCCATCCATTGCCGTACCTGACGTGAAAACATTTTATCTAATCAACCCGGATGATCATTAGTCAGATATGAAAGCCATTTCTTTTTGCATCCTTTCGCTGCCACTATTAACCATTTCCTGGCGGAGCCTGTTAAGTCTGAAAAACCATGGCTTGTATCGATTGGTTGTGTGGGAGTGTATTTTATGGATTTCGATTCAAAATTATCGGTATTTGATACCAGAAAAATTTGGCCTTCAGCCATTGATTTCCTCGGCGCTTATGCTCGCTTCCTTAGTGTTTGTTCTTTCAGCTGTATTTATTATGCGGAAAAAGGGCATAGTGAGCAAGCAGCGACGTGATCATACTCTGTTCAATTTTGAGAAGACTACTGTATTGATAGAGTCCGGGATTTTCAAGCATGTTCGGCACCCCATGTACAGCTCGCTTTTATTTCTGGCTTGGGGAATTTTATTAAGAAATATCGAGGTCACTTTGCTCATCGTTGCTTTGATTGCAACCTGTTCATGTATTTTCGCCGCATTGGTGGAAGAAAAAGAAAATATAGAGTATTTCGGTGAAAGATACAGGCATTACACGCTGAAAACTAAAATGTTTATTCCTTACGTTATTTGAAAAGTATTGTTACTCGTTTTTTCTTTCAACCCATGGCGTCTGTACCTCGCTGTTGCTCAAGATCGTATTGACCACCTGGGAGACCGCAGGGCAGGAGAAAATGCCGCCGTGGTCTTCATTAAAACCGTTCATCTTGCGCGTGGCCGCTTGTGCTCTCGGGTCGAGTTCACTGGCAAGACTCACGGCGCCGTCATTGTTTCGATTGATCATCAAACTGAAATCCCTGCTATAGCCGAAGAGATGGTAGTAGGCTGGTTCTGGCGGCAACCGCATATCCCCAAGTGACGACGCTGGATGGCTCGCCGTTACTCTCCTTCCATCCGCTATCCTCAATTCTGACAACTGCCGACCACTGAACAGTAGTAGGTGTTATGGATAATATTTTCTTAAAAATATTGGTTAATATAGTTCTTCCTGTAATGTTGAAAATACATTTCCAATCGTGTCTACAAGGTTTCAAATAGTAATCTGCAATATAAGTCCGGCGGATAATCTCTAGTTAATGAGTAGGGATGTTATGCCGATCCAGATAATATCCCAAGTTAGAAAATAGGAAATAGATTGATTATTGTTTAATATTAAGTTATTAGATTTAAAATTCTAGTTATTGCCGCAGGGTGTTATGCCGACAGCATTGCGGCGTTTGTAATATTAGCAAGGATACATATAAACACTGTTAAGGAACAGACATGGCGTTAGAAGACGGTGATGACAATATCCGGCGATTATACAAATACCGACCTGACAACGAGCACACCCTAGATATTCTACGAAATAATGAACTCTATTTTTCATTTGTTGAAGAATTTAACGATCCCTTTGATTGCAGAGTAAGTGTTGTATTACCTACTAACAAGGAGCAATGGGAGACTCACGTAATGGAACACCACATCGATGAGAACCTTGCTGGACCCGTTATAAAATGGCTTGAGTTAATAAATTTCGATACTGAAAAAATCATGCAGCAATATGAGAAGTCGAATTTTCATACAATTACGTTATATTGTCTGAGTGAAATAAGGGATAATATTCTTATGTGGAGTCATTACGCAAACTCACACTGTGGCATCTGCATAGGATTCGAAACAATGATAGATCAAAATTCATTGTGCATAAAAACTGATGACGTAACATTAAACAATCACATAAATCCTATTTATCATAGGACTTTACCAGCTGACAAAGTAAAGTATCAAAGCAAACGCCCAGAGCCATACGATTTTCTTTTCAGCGATCACCATCATCTCTATAAATTTTTCAACACTAAAAGTATAGACTGGCAATATGAAAAAGAACGGCGAATTACAATGCCATACAGAGATATAAGCAAACGAATGATTCGATATGAAAAATCAGCTTTAAAAGAAGTGATTTTTGGATGTAAAGCAAGTGATGAGTTTAAACAGCAGGTTATGAAATTGATCAAAGATGAATATTCATCGAAGAACTATAATGTAGATATTTTACAATGCAGTATTGATAGGTATGAGTATCGTCTTAACATAAATGAACTAAAGTGAATAAATAATTTACATGTGCCAAAATAAACCTTAACAAGTCGCTAGAGCCGATCGCAGCCCGTTGGGCTGCTCCGGCTCAGCTTTTCGTTGAACTGGAGGTCTTGTGAAGATCGCAGTGACTATATTAATTGTCCTGATGGTACTTATTCCTCAGTATCTGTTCGCAAATGATGGCTTTGCTTCGCTTGGCGTTGGCGGCGTAACCATTGCCAAAACAAATGCCATTGCTATCAAACATGAGACACTAGATATATCTTACGATAAGATCCAGGTGAGTTATGATTTCATTAACGAGTCGGATCAAAACGAAAATGCCGTAGTAATGTTTCCTTTGCCGCCCTATCCTGCAAATCCTTCTGAATCCCTTATCATATCACATGGGCAGCCATCAGGTTTCACAATAGTGGCTAATGGTAAATCAGTCACCTATGATACAGAAGTTAAGGCAACATTGAAGGGCCGTGATGTAACAGACGTTCTCAAGTCCGTCGGGTTTTCACTGAAACAAATAGCATTGTTCCCATTTGATGAAACTCTGCTAAAAGATCATGAACTGCAGATCTCCAAGAAACAGATTCAAGCCCTGACAGAGAAAGGCCTTGTTGTTCATGGAATTCCAAAATGGAATATTAACGTCACTTATGTGTGGAAACAGTTCTTTCCTTCTAAATCTATTGTGCATATAGAGCATACATACCGCCCATTCATTGCAGAAGGCACTGCCGGAGGGTATTCCGGTCACGATAGAGACGTTTCCCGGACGATTCATTCTTGGGGGTTGAAAGATGTTTTTGATTTTTGTCCCACTGATGATCAAATTCAGAAGCTAGATCGACTGTTATCAAATAATGAAAATCTAGATAGTCATGGTCAAGTTCCAGGGACAATTGTGGAGTATATTTTGACAACCGCGAACAGTTGGAAAGATGGAATCCGGGACTTTAAACTCAGAATTCACACTAAGTCAAAGAATGAAATAGTAGCCCTCTGCTTTCCATCGAAAATCGCGAAAGTGTCAGACCTTCTATACGAAATCAATTTACAGAATTTCGAACCTAAATCAGAATTATCCATATATTTCGGAAATGTAAGGAACTTTAAATCTAATGGTTATGGTGAACCTCCGCACTTTTGATTTGCCTCTCGAAGAACGTGTGGGATTTTACGCTTTCAAAGACACCGATTTCAACCTGCGCCTCCACAGCGACGCGCCCGAAGGCGGCGCGTGACGCGCGTGTTGTATTAAATTAAAAATGATGAAAGAAAATAAAAAAGTTTACTATATCGCTTTGCTTTGGCTTGTCATGGGATACCTATGGCATTGGACTGCCCTTTATTCCTTTGATCGATGGGTGTTCCCTGTTAAAAACTTTGTTACAGCAGAAATCCATTCAAGATACATTTTAACTGTAACTAATTTCCTTGTCTTTTATATTGCTGACTTCTTTTTTGTACTTTTATTTACTTTAATTCTATCCTTAATAATGGGGAAGAAAGCATTATGGATTTTTGCTTTTCTTATTGGTGCGGTTGGTTATCCATTGTATATGACAATTTACAGCATGATATTTTATTTTAACTTCTACAACGTTTTGCCATCATGGGTTATGTTATATCGTGTAGAAGCGATTATCTATTTTATTGCGACCTCACTTATAGCATGGTCTGGGGTTGTATTGGGAAATAAATGTAAAGAAAAATATAACAAGATCAATACAGCGGTTCGGCAGGCTATGCCCGCCTCCCGCTGATTTTCTCGTTACACCTTTTAAATAGTAATTCACAACATCAAGACATTTCAAAGTCGTTTGTTTGTAGA
>DLME01000260.1 GCA_002479215.1 Syntrophaceae bacterium UBA7544 | reverse complement strand
GATGAATCCTGCGGCAAATGCACTCCTTGCCGCGAGGGAACAAAACGCATGCTGGATGTTTTAACCAATATCACCCTGGCTAAGGGCAAAGAAGGAGATATCGAGCTTCTCGAAGAAATGGCCGGAGTTATAAAGAACGCGGCGCTATGCGGATTGGGTCAAACAGCTCCCAATCCGGTTTTGAGCACGATCCGTTATTTCCGCAAAGAGTACGAGGAACATATACGCGAGCACCGCTGCCGCGCCGCTGTTTGTTCGGCAATGTTTAAATCTCCCTGTCAGCATACCTGCCCTATCGAAATGGATATACCTTCTTACATAGCTCTTGTTAGGGCGGGAAGATTCGAAGACGCCTATAAAATATTACTGCAGACCAATCCCTTCCCGTCTGTTTGCGGAAGAGTTTGCGATCACAAATGCCAGAGCAAATGCCGCCGCGGCAATTTGGATGAACCTATAGCCATCAAATTTCTGAAAAGATTTATTACGGATAGTGTCGGCCGCCCGAAAATTGAACTGGTGCCTATCACCAGAAAAGAAAAGATCGCCGTTGTAGGAGCAGGCCCGGCCGGACTTACCACCGCGCGTGATCTGGCTTTAAGAGGTTATAAGGTAACGGTTTTTGAGGAGCTTCCCCAGCCGGGAGGAATGCTGTACTGGGGTATTCCTTCTTACCGTCTGCCCCGCAAGATATTGGAAAAAGAAATTAACAATATCCGGGCACTGGGTGTGGAAATCCGTTTGAACACGCGCGTAGGCAGGGAAATAACGTTTGCCAAACTGGAAAAAGATTTTCATTATATTTATCTTGCTTCGGGAGCGCACAAGAGCCAGAAAATGAATGTCCCCGGCGAGGATTTGAAAAATGTTTTCGGCGGCGTGGAGTTCCTCCGCGATTTTAATGCCAATGAGGATAAATGGTTAAAAGGCAAGAGTAAACTGGGTAAAAAAGTTGCCGTTATCGGCGGCGGTAATTCCGCCATCGATGCCGCCCGCATTGCCGTGCGTCTGGGAGCGGATGTAACGATTCTTTATCGCCGGTTAAGACAAGATATGCCTGCGGCGCAAGAGGAAATCAAAGCCGCTGAAGAAGAAGGAATTAAGATTGAATATCTCATTGCTCCTTTAAAAATTGAAGGCACAAAAGAGAAAGTCTGCTCTATTACCTGCCAACGCATGGTTCTGGGCGACTTTGACTCGAGCGGTCGTAAAAAACCGGCTGCAGTTGCCGGCTCCGAATTCACCTCAAAGGTCGATTCCGTTATCGCCGCCATCGGCCAGATTCCCGATATGAGTTTTATTGATAAAAAAACCGACATTAAAATAAACAAATGGGATTGTTTTGATGTCGGCAATGACTATAAATCACGCACACCGAACCCACGCTACTTCGCAGGCGGTGACGCCGTGACAGGTCCGGACACCGTAATTGCCGCCATCGCCGCAGGACATCAAGCCGCAGACGATATAGATTCAGCTATACGCAAGGCCAATGGCGAACCAGCTTATGAAAAACAGGCGGCAGAAAAAATTGATGTGCCTTTAGTTATTGATGAAGAAACCATCGAAGCACCCCAAATGGCTATGCCGGAAATATCCGGCTCTAAGCGTAAAATGAGTTTTGCGGAAGTGGAATTAGGTTTCAAGAAAGCGGACGCAATTAAAGAAGCATCGCGTTGTTTACGCTGTGACGCTGAATTATAAATCTTATGTGAGCTTATTAAATATTTTGCAAGGAGCAGGAAATGGAGAAAAAAGTACCTTTAACAATAGATGGAAAAAATGTGGAAGCTACTGCAGGCCAAACCATTTTAGATTGTGCCAATGAAAATGGCATTTTTATCCCCACACTTTGTAATCATCCTGCGCTCTCTCCTATTGGGGCTTGCCGGATGTGTCTAGTAGAAATAAAAGGGCAACGTAATTTGCAGACCTCGTGTACATTTCCTGTAACCGATGGAATGGAAATACAAACAGATTCCAAAGCGGTAATTGATGCCCGCAAGCTGGTTCTGGATATGATCTTTTCGGAAAGAAATCATTTTTGTCCATATTGTGAGATGAGCGGCAATTGCGAATTGCAGGATCTCGGTTACCGTTATCGTGTTGATCACTGGGTATTCCCCACTTATACGAAAGCTTTCCCACTGGATGCCACACATAAATACTACCTGATGGAACACAACCGGTGTGTCCTCTGCGAAAGATGCATTCGTGCCTGCGATGAGCTTGTAGCTAATCACACCCTGGGTTTAAGACAGCGTGGAAGTGAGAGTATGGTTCACGCAGACGGCAATATTCCGCTTGGTGAATCTACCTGTATTTCCTGCGGCACCTGTACTCAGGTTTGTCCAACAGGAGCTCTATTTTACAAAAGAAGCGCTTTTATGGGCAAAGACAGCGTGACTAAACAAGTAAAAAGCACCTGTAATCAGTGCAGCATCGGCTGTGGTACAGAAGTTGTAACACGCGGCGGAAATGTTCTGTGTATTATGGGCGATTGGGATGCTCCGGTTAATAAAGGGCTGCTTTGTAAAATGGGCCGTTTTGAACCGTTATATGATACGCGCCCGAGACTGACCAAGCCCCTTTTACGCGGCAAAGGGAAGTCCGAAGAAATAAGCTGGGAAAAAGCAATCCAGACGCTGGCCAAGCAGATCAACACAATCAAAGCTCCGGAGATAGGGGTGCTTGCCGGCAGCTATTCATCTAACGAAGCGCTTTATTTGATTAAAAAATTATTCAATCAGAAATTGCAAGTCTCCAATATCGGCCTGATCAATACGGTGGCACCCAGGATTTTCAACAAAGTTCAGAGTAAACTGGAAGATATTACTAAAAGCGATATTATTCTTGTTGTCGGTTCCGATCCGCTAAACGACCAGCCGGTTGCTTCATTCATCATTAAACGTGCTGTAGACAAAGGAGCAAGACTCATTGTGGTTGATGACAAGAAAAATGGTTTGGCTCCGTTTGCCTTCATGAATATTGAGATGGCTGATATAAGCACAGCCATTGACGTTGCCAGGAGAGCCGAGAATCCGTTTATTCTCTACGGCGCCGATATTACCAAAGCTGCCATAGCGGAGCTCAAGAAACTGGAAGATAAAGTAAACTACATTATAGTTGAATCAGGCGTCAATACCGTAGCAGCGGCAGCATTAGGATTAAATAACGGTTATGATCCGGCCGCACTCAAACTTGTATATGTCTTACTGGGTGAGCAAAATTGCGCGGGCGACGATCTATTCAAGAGAATTCCTCAAAATGCATTTATCGTGGCGCAGGCAAGTTACTTATCAGAGCTCACAGAGAAGGCAGATCTTGTGTTACCCGCGGCAATCTGGTCAGAGCAAAGCAGCAGCCTGACCAATATTGAAGGAAGGATACAGAGTATTAATAAAGCGGTGGAACCTTTAGGCGAGGCAAAACCGGATTGGGAAGCATTGCAATTATTATCAATACAACTGGGCAAGGATATTACCGTGTCTATAGATGAAGTTTCAACTGAAGTGATCAAGTCACTTAAATGAAAGGAGAAGCCTAGATGGCAAAAGTCAAGATAGCGACAGACTGGTTAGCAGGCTGCGCAGGATGTCATATGTCGTTACTGGATATTGATGAGCGTATTGTAGGGCTATCGGAATTGGTTGAATTTACATCGAGTCCGATAACAGACCTCAAGCATCCGCCTAAAGAAGGCGTAACTGTTGGTATTCTGGAAGGAGCTATCTGTAACACTCACAATATTGAAGTCGCCAAGCAAATGCGTGAACGCTGCGATATACTCATTGCAGTTGGCGACTGCGCAACATTTGGCGGTGTTCCGGCCATGCGTAATCTGGTGGGTACTGATGTGGCCTTAAAGCGTGCATATATTGAAACGGAAAGTACTGTTGATGGAGTTATTCCGGATTCTTTGGAGCTGGGAAGGCCTCTGGATTTTGTCGTGGGAGTTGACAAAATCGTCAAGGTTGATCTGTTCATTCCGGGTTGTCCGCCGAGGGCGGATGCATTTTATTATGCGTTAACTGAGTTGCTTGCGGGCCGCACACCGGTAATATTGCCGCCCGAAGTATTTACATATGATTAGAGGAGAACATTTATGGGTCGGAAGATAACTATTGAACCTGTAACACGTATTGAAGGCCATGGACGTGTAACAATACATCTGGATGATCAAGGTGCGGTAGAACAAACTTTTTTCCACGTTGACGAATTCCGTGGTTTGGAAAAATTCTGCGAAGGGCGTCCGTATTATGAAATGCCGCAAATCACACAGCGCATATGCGGAATCTGCCCGATCAGCCATCACCTGGCAGCCTCTAAAGCAGGGGATGCAATTTCTCGCGTCAAACCTCCGCGTCCGGCCAAACTATTACGCGAGTTGATGCACATGGGACAGGTTGTTCAGTCACACGGTATGCATTTCTTCCATCTGGCGGCGCCTGATCTACTCTTTGGCTTTGATGCTGATCCCGCAACGCGCAACGTTTTCAGAATAATTAAGGAAAATCCAAAACTGGCACTGAAAGCTGTTAACCTACGCCGCTATGGTCAGCAGATAATAGAAAGGCTGGGAGGAAAACGCGTTCATGCGAATTTCGCGGTTCCCGGCGGAGTCAATGCTCCATTGACTGAAGAAAATCGTAAAGCCATGGCAGCAGAGCTAAAAACAATGACCGCAGTTGCTCAGGAGGCGATCAGCATAGCTAAAGGTTGGCTCGAAGCCAATAAGGAAACGGCAGTAACTTTTGCCTCTTTTCCGTCCAATTATATGGGGCTGGTAGATGCGGAGGGAGGCTTACAACTGTATGACGGTGAAATTCGCGTGAAAGATGCGCAAGGCAATTTTCTGGCTCAGTTTAAGCCGGAGCACTATCTATCTTTTATTGCCGAGCATGTTGAGCCGTGGTCCTTTTTGAAGCATCCTTACCTGCGTAAGATGGGCTTTCCCCAAGGCTTTTACCGCGTTGGACCATTGGGCAGACTAAATGTCATTGACAAAATCGGCACACCACTGGCTCAAGAAGAATTCAAGCTGTTCAGGCAAATCAATGGCGGCATGCCTGTAGAAGGTTCTTTGTATTATCACTACGCACGTATGATAGAAGCTCTTTATGGTCTGGAACGTATTGGCCAGTTGCTGGATGATCCGGATATTATGTCCAATAATGTTCGCACTTATCCGCCACTGGAGAAAGTTCCCGGTCAGGGTGTGGGCGTAGTTGAAGCGCCTCGCGGAACGCTTTTCCATGACTACAGCACAGATGAAAACGGTGTTCTGACCAGAGTTAATCTCATTGTGGCGACCGGCAATAATAATTGGGCCATGCATACAGCAGCCGGAGCAGTGGCTAAGGCTTATGTTGATGGCACAAGACTGACTGAAGGAATGTTAAACAGAGTGGAGGCGGCTATTCGCTGCTATGACCCCTGTTTGTCGTGTTCCACGCATGCCATAGGCAAAATGCCGCTGGAAGTTACATTGATCGCGGCGGACGGCACCGTTCTTGATCGCCTCAGCCGTTAATCACGGATATGAACCCCAAAGCAAGCTTTGGAGACCGATTCCGCTTCGCTTTCGGAATTGGAATTTCACGAATAAATACGCGTAATCTTTCAGGCGGATAAGTGTGATGCTTACCCGCCTGTTTTTTTGAAAAATAAAATGGATTCCAAAACTATTATCATTGGATATGGCAATATAGACCGCGCAGACGACGGTGTTGCATTTGTTGTAATAAATGAACTGCGCCGTCAGCTGGGGCAGAAAATGTTGGAAGAGGATGATACCGGGTTGGATGAACTGAATGATGAAAATGATTCAATTTTTCTATCCCAGCTTGTACCGGAAATTATGGAACTGCTCATGGGCTATAATAGAATAATTTTTGTTGATGCTCATGTTGGTCCTGATACGAATGACCTCAACTGTTCGCCGGTTTTAGCACAATACACTTCCTCTTCATTTACCCATCATATGACGCCCTCCGCACTTTTGGCATTTCTCAAAACTATGTATCAGTGCGAACCTCAAGCGCATCTGGTCTCTATACGCGGTTACGATTTTGATTTTAAACGAACCTTTTCGCCTAAGGTGCAGGCGCTTGTGCAACCGGCTGTGAATGCCATTTTAAAATTGATGAATCAATCACGGGTATGAATCCCAAAGTAAGCTTGGGAATCCGAACCCAAGTTTCTTTAATATTAAATCAACATTTATAAGGATAGAAATGGCTATGGCAATACGATCCCGGATCACTTTGTGTCAACTCAACCTCTACTGAACATTGTGCCAGTATTTCGCCGGATATTGCCTTGTAGTCAGGTAGTTTCTCCTCTCGCCTTTTGCAATCCATGCAAATTGCTTCATGATCATAACAGGACAGAATTCTTTCGTCGCGGAGGCTTAAACTTTTATGGCATCTAAAACATTCGATTGCACACATAATTTTTTGTTTCCAGTCATCTTTCATTTTTTGCTCCTTTCAGTTCTTTTAATAATATTGAAAAATAAAACCCGACTTATAAAATTCATTGTTAATTTAATGTCAAATGAATACCTTGTCAAGCAGCAGGAAAATAAGCTCCTACATAATTGACAAACACTTCTAAAAGTTAGGGTAAAAAGGGAGACAGAAAATGGAGACAAAGGTAAACATTACAATTGACGGCAAAGAAATATTCGTTAATCCCGGTCAAACTATACTTGAAGCGGCCTGATCACATTCCGGAGATAGCTCATTATTATTGCCAATACACAAAATAAAAGAGAAATTTTCAGCCTTTTTTATTTTATACATTTTTATTGACTCTTGGAATATAAAACTATAAAAGCTCAAAATCACACTATGTGCTAATTTTACAAGGGGGTGTTCAATGAGTAATGATGCTAAGGTTTTTGGTGTGTCTGCGGAAAGCGGCAGATGGTTGTTTGTCGTTTTAGGGTTGGTTATGAATGTATGCTTGGGAGCGGTTTATGCTTATAGCATCTTTCTGAAACCGGTCAGGGAAACTTTTGTCGGCGTGTCAGCTTTTCAGGCTAATTTGCCTTTCATGGTTTTTCTGGCGTTCTTTTCTATTCTGATGTTTTTTGGCGGGCGTTTAATGGAAAGGCTAGGTCCGCGTAAACTCGGGATCATCGGTGGCATTATTGTCGGTCTGGGCTGGCTGCTTTCCAGCTTTGCTTCCAATATTTGGTTTTTGACCTTGACATATGGTGTTATTGCCGGATCGGGTGTCGGTCTCGTCTACGGTTGTCCTGTTGCTATGGGAGCGAAATGGTTTCCCGATAAAAAAGGTCTGGCGCTTGGTTTGATGCTAGCCGGCTTCGGCGGATCAGCCCTGATTACGGGCAAGATCGCGAGCGCCCTAATTCCTTCTGTTGGATTACCGACAACCTTCATGTATTTCGGAATAGCGTTTGGAATTATTCTTGTTATCCTGAGTTTGCCTTTCAGATTTCCTGCTGCCGGTTGGGTTCCGGCAGGCTGGAAGCCGGTTGCCGGCACAGTTTGTGCAACAGACTGTTCACCTGGCGAAATGGTGAAAACAGGCGCATATTGGGGATTATTTTTATGTTTTCTGATCGGTTCGATTGCCGGCCTAATGGCAATCGGTATATCCAAACCGGTGGGTAATGAAATCATTAAAATCTCACAAGAAACTGCGGCAACCCTGGTTGGTGTATTTGCCTGCTTTAACGCCTTAGGACGTCCGCTTTTCGGTTGGTTGACCGACAAGATCACGCCCCGTAATGCTGCGTTGCTCAATCTGATCATCATTCTCATCGTATCGATTATTATGATTTTTGCCAAAGAGGGAGACACGACCCTCTATACGTTCAGCTTTATCGGTTTCTGGCTGTGTCTGGGCGGCTGGCTGGCAATTGCCCCGACAGCGACAGCGACATTCTTCGGCATGACCCATTATGCTCGTAACTATGGAGTGGTGTTTTTTGCCTATGGTCTCGGAGCGATAATCGGGGGCATCATTTCCGGCCAGGCCAAAGATGTGTTTGGAACATACACCTTCGCCTTTTATCCGACGGCTGTGCTCGCGGTTGTCGGGCTGGTGCTGGCGTTCGCCTTGCTTAAACCACCCAAAAAAGCATAAACACAATTAGAATTCGGTTAAGCCGTTTTTGAAATAAAAAAAGACTCCCTCGCGATCATCACGAGAGAGTCTTTTTTTATTGGAATCATCGGACGATTTTTCTGTCATGCAAGATTTTTTGAAGTGATCAAGACAGTTAATATATATTAATTTTTACAAATTACATCTGTTTGAAAAGATGCAAGTAGTTACGGCTCACGGTGAGAGATTCCGGTCTCTTTCTGAGTTTTATAACTCCCCTGCCTGTAAGGGACCGACTGATATTTTCAATCCGGGATACGTTTACGATAGTTCCCCGATGAATTTGCCAGAATTGCTGCGGATCGAGTTCATGGGCCAGTTCTTTGATACTTTTTTTAATTAAAGATTCTCCCTGGGCCGTCATCATCAGGGTATATTTATCTCCGGCCTGAAAATAATCAATTTCTTCAACCGGTATTAAACGGATATTATCTTTGTTTTGTGTTTTAATCCAGCGCAAGGGTGTATATCCAATACTGCATTATGTAAGAAGATTTGAGCATGGCCTCCCGCAGAGATTGGGGCGTGTAACTTTCGTAATCATTGCCCAGGTAATTGGATTTCCAGTCTGCTAGATAATACTTGC
This sequence comes from Syntrophaceae bacterium UBA7544, assembly GCA_002479215.1. Lineage (GTDB taxonomy): Bacteria > Desulfobacterota > Syntrophia > Syntrophales > Smithellaceae > UBA4810. Next base: position 7,188 of record DLME01000260.1, on the reverse strand, counting down.
CTTCGGCCTCCTTTTATTTTCATGTGCAAAATAACTGACATTCTACGCTCTCATCTGCCACAGGAAAAAGAATGCTTATCCGACACCACCCGCATGACCAGGTTTCTGCAAACAAAGGGGTATGGGTCCCTTTTTATGGAAATCGTATCTGCAACTCGTAGCCTAAAAAAGGGTGCTTCTAGGACACCCACCTAGTTGCCAAAAATCATGTTCCAGCGCAGAAAATCGTTGCCAGGAATATTCCCAGACGTTTGGAAAATTTGATTTGCCATTAACCGGAGGGTTCGTTCCTTATTATGCTAGACTTCTTCCTGAAAGAAACAAGTCGTTATCCTTATCTAGTATACTGGACTTCAATCAGTAATAAATACAATTTATACTCCACATTTTGTGGTCAAGATTTCCTAATTAATTGACAATTATTAAGTGACCTGCCCCCAATGCTTGCACCATAAATCAAGTTTGAATTGAGCCATTTTGACCCGGCACTTCAGCACTCAAGTAAGTCAGTCTAAAACGTATTCAAATAAAAAGCCCCATAAAACTCATCAAATATCTATCGAAAGCATATAATATTCTATCCTTTTTTGCGGATAGAGTGTTGCCATAATCTTTGTGTAACGATTGAGCTGTTCCTCGTATTTGTACCTTAGTCCTCTCATGGAACCGGATTTATAATCGATAATTGTAATGAGATTATCCGACACGATCATTCTATCCACAATACCAAAGTTTTCTTTATCCGATATCTGTTGCTCGATATAGATGTTGCCCGGTCGGAACATTACGGCGGAAACATCGCTTCTTTCAACAAAACAAACAGCCGCTTCATATTCTTCATCGTTTAGTTCTCCGGCTGGCGGAAGCTCGGCTCGATCAACAACTTTGGCCAGCCAGCGGTGCAGCCGATCACCTCTCATAATACCAGCCTTGATATTGGCCGATACCAGCACAGGATCAATTTCGCCGTATTTTTCCGGCTCATCATTATGCTTTGCAGGCACACTGAGTATTATTACTGGTTCCGGTTCTTTTTTCCTGCCGGACAAATAACAAATTTCTTTCTTACTGCCATCCGGTACAAACCGCGAAAAGGTATCCAGCACGGCCTGATGAACAGGCTTGTAGTTGCCATCTTTTTTTGTCGGTAGAAAAACGGTCAGTGTTCTTATGGCTCGTGTTGCAGCAACATAGAAAACATTCGCCTTCTCCCGGCGTAGTTGTTTCAGATTTATTTCATGACTTTCAATGATGTCTTTGGCCATTGCCGAATCGCTCGCTTCGAGGAATTCAAGCTCCTTGCCTGTAAATTGCACATGACATTTTTCGGCTTCCAGATAGAACGGCGACGGTTTTTCATCCTCATTCCAGAAAACAAACACATGTTTAAACTGCAGGCCTTTTGTCCCGTGAATAGTGTCAACCTTAATATTTTCACTTTGCTCCGCTTCCGGCACCTTCACGCTAAACCGGAGATTGAACATCCTCAGAAGAAAACTATCCACATCAGCACCGCCTTCACTAAAGAAAATCTGCGCCTCATCCTGCCAGATATCAAGTATTGTTGAAGGCAGCTTCCCGCGCAAAAGTTCAATCGCGCAACTAACCACCATTAACACGAATGGTTGTGGATACTTTTGCGCAAACTCCGCCCGGATATCCTCAATATTGCCGAACATCTCTCTGAATAACGGCGAGGCTGCCACTGTGGCGACGAATCGTGTCTCATCATCTTTGGCCAGAACACCGGCAATAAAAAGCATTACCGCCACTCCTTCCTCTGTTGAAAGAAGCTGTCTTCCTTTAACCGCTGAAACTCCGATGTCGTTTTTTAAAAGCTCGGCTTCTATCTTCTGGACATGGTTGTTGGTCAAAGCCAGCACCGCCATATCTCCCCAGGGGCAGCCATACTCAGCCTTTTTCCTTTTCAAATACTCAACTATCACGGGATAGAAAGGGGCTTCCGAATTGCCATCTTTTCCCAGTTCAACACGATTAACCTCTGTCACACCGTCAAAAGTATCCAGCTTCTCCGGCGGTTTCTGCGTTTCCGTTTTTTCTTTTCCGGAAAACAGATTTTCTACAAGTTTATTGAAAAAAGAAATAAGCAGAGGCGTGCTGCGATAATTATATTCGAGCGAGCTTTCCGTGATAACTTTGTTCTTGATGTAGTTGCCGATAGCCTCTTCCAGAGCCTCGCGGTCTGCGCCGCGCCACCCGTAGATCATTTGTTTCCAATCGCCTACAGCAAAGAAAGACCGTTCGCCGCGCTCACCCCGGCCGGATAAAATCTCATCAATCAGAGGCAGCAGTATCGCGATATCGCCTTTAGAGGTATCCTGAAATTCGTCAATCAGCAGATGCTCAGCCCGGTCAAGCCCCAGAGAAAAATAATTACTCATGAGCTTCGGACGTTCCATTGATGCTGCACCGTCAAGATCAAGGAGGCCTCTTCGGACATCGAAGAAAAATATCAGTCCTTCTTTCTCCTTTACGGCGTCAGCTGCTTCAAAATATATCTCGCAAAGAAATGCTACGGCAAGCTCCCTAAGGAGAGCCTTGTTAATGGACAGCTTCTCGGCAGTTTTTCTGTAATCCTTGAATATCCTGTTCAGGTCCGAATAAGGTTTCTTACCCCACTCTATCGTCTTGCCCAGGCTCGTGTAATTTTCCAGATCGGAATGGGTTGCCACTGTCTTGGAAATAAAATTATCATAATCGGCTAAATAATTTATAACCCGCTTGTTTACATTAGGCGGCATTTTGTCCGACAAAGCCTTTGCCTTTTCGCTGATGGATTCCAGTTTGTTCCTTAACACGCCGTTCTCTTTCATAAGATCATCAAGATCGGCAAATCTTTCCATATCCACCAGGCAGCGCTCGATAGCCTGTTCATCCACAAGAGGACCCCAAAGTGTGTCTATGTCTGTTCTTAATATTTTGGCCGCGACTATTATCTTATTGGCTTTACCGCTTTGCATGATATTGTCGCGGAAAAGGACTTCTATCTCGCGCAATATTTCCATCTGCGCTTTTTCGTCCGCCAGCTTCGGCGCAAAACCGAACAAAGCGGCAAAGAGCCGGTAAAAAAAAGAATCTATTGTCGAATACCCGACGCGGCCAGCCTCCATAATCAGCCGCAAGCGCTCCAACAGAGTCAGCCCCTTTTTTTCGGCTATCTCTTTCATTATCCGGGAGCGCATCTCGGTCGTGGCGGCGCGGGTAAAGGTCAGCGCGGTGATGAATTTTCCGCCGATAAGTATTCTTTCGAACACTTCTTCGGTGAGCCTTGTTGTTTTTCCCGAACCAGCCGAGGCTTTCAGAAGAATACTTTTCATCAGATATTCCCCCGGGAAGTCTTATAAAAATCTTCCCTTCCGCATAATGCCTTAAACAAACAGTATTCACACTCTTCACAATCATGTTTGGGCAGAAGTTCACTGCCGCCAATAATCTCGTCCAGGCGCTCTTTAATGGCCAGCATCAGCGCCTCCGCATTGGCACTTTCTGCAGGAGGAAGATTAATTTCGCGATCTTTTGTCGGCTCCTTCAGGAAATAAAAGCGCGCCCCTTCCACATCTTTATTAAAGTGCTGGTAGATAATAAGCTGTGCCGCGGGGTGCAGAATACCTTTTTCTATAAAGCGTTGCAGCATCGTTGTTTTTCCCGAAAGATCGTATTTGCTTTGCTTTTTGATATACTTGAAATCAATAACTTCGGTTCGTCCCGCGATATTGACCAGTCTGTCTGAAAATCCGGTTATCTTATAACTTCCGGCGATCATCCCGCTAAATCTTTTCTCGCACGCCAGAGCATTATCGGCAAATATTAAGCGCTCGCCGGATTCTTTCTCGTCCTCGTATATTTCCTTTAAAAATATTTTCGCGTTGAGCATGTAGATATTTATCCCGTCAATATCTCTGATCTCAAAGTTTTCATCACTTTCCCACAGTTTATCAAAAAGCTTCTCCCAGTAATCAAACTTGTCCTTAGCGGTCGAGATTTGTTGCAGGAATTTATGAACAAAGCTTCCCATCTTCATATTTATTTTTTCATCATCGTCCATAAACGAAGGAGGTTCTATGCCAAGTATATATTGATGGTAAAACAAAAACGGACAACTCAGTATCTTGCCCAGGCTCGAAAAAGAATAGGTGAAATCTTTCAGCTTATTCCTTAGATTATCATCAATTTTTATCGCAGGCTTTTCAGTGCTTCGCCTCTCCGGGGACGGTTCTTTAAATTCCATTGCCGTGACTGATTTACCGAATTCCTGCGCCAGAAGGCTCATGTAGTAGCTCGGTGTTTTTTCCCTGATTATATCGTTCACCGCTACTATCTTGATCCTGTCGCCCTGGGCCAGAATCTGCCTGAAAACAAGATCCTCATATTCAAAGACGCTCTTCCTCATCTGTGGAACATGTACCGGATTTATGAAAGGTCCTTCAAAGGGCTGAGTAGGCATTATGCCGCTGTCCAGAGGAAGTATCAGTCCTCTCCTGAATCTCTCGCCCGAAACATGGCCAAAACCGACAACCTGCACCGGCGCCGATCTGCTTCCTGTGACGCGGAATTTTTTAGCTTCTATCAGTATTTTCACGGCATCAGGCAGATTACGCCCCAGCCTCTCTTTCCATTCATCAAGGAGAGTGGAAAAAGATACGGCCGCCTCCAGCGCCTCACACTCCTCACGAACATAACTGTCTCTGTTCCTGGATAACTCCATCGCGCAGGTTGTGGCAAATCTCTTGAAATCGGGCGTTTGTCCCAACTCTTGAGCCTTTTCTACCTCAGCTAACAGCCTCCTTCCCGCCGAAGTTGTCGAAAACGGCAGCCAGACAGCAAGATTGACGGCATTCCCGAACAGGCGCAGTGATCTGTGCCAGAGCATTGGCGTGAGCGACTCATCAAGAAGAAATATCATCAACTGATCATCGCCAGATCTTTCTTTGAGAAAAGCAGAAACCTCCAGCGTAACAAGGTCAACCAGGGCATGAAGTCCGGCAAGCGAGGCCAGCTCAATGCCCGTTCCTTCCGAAGGTGTAACCCCTCCGCCGAAGGATAAGACAAGATTTTTTGCCGAATCGAAGGGCAGCTTGTCCGGACCGGATAAATCAGTCCCGAAAAGCGGCTTATCAATGAACAACCTTTCCTTGCTTATCTTTCTGTAGAAGCACTCGGTAACTGGCGTTATCTCGGGAAGTCCGATAAATACTTCCTTTTCTCCGGGAGTTATCGCGTCGAGCAGAGATATTTCCAGTTCCGGCACGAAAAGATTTATCTTAGAAAGCCATTCACGGAAATCCTGCGCGGTTTCCAGGTATTCCTCAAGCCTGTTCCATTCATCCTCGGTAAACCGCTCGCCACCGAAAATTGTATCCCTGCCAATATTATATTCCGCAAGTTTAGCGATCAAGGGCAGAAGACTGGCGGCACGTCTGGCGGGGTATTGCTCATCCGGAAATCTTTCAGCTAGGAATTGGATGAATAAAAGAAGCTGCTCTTCACCGGGAACAGGATGGAGATTCAGTTTACTGCTGATTTTTTTAGTAATGTATGAATCAAGACTTTCGACCTGGGGCAGGATACCGCCAAGCTTGCTGTGTATAAGGTGTTGCAGGGGGTCTACAGCCCTTTCGTTGACACAAATTATTGTCCAGGCGGAAAGATCGGGATGATCAATGCTCAGAAGCTCTATTATCTTTTCCGAATATCGCGACATGTCGCCTCCCGATGGACATTAATGTTTCTTTTAACCAATTTATCGCTTGACGAATATTTTCATGGCTTTTTTTGCTTTGTTAAATTAAGTAAATTAAATATCACAATTTTTGCAAAACCAGTATTAATTTTCATTATAAAAATATGGGTTACTCATTAAACACCACGGACAACTATCATATAAATAATTTAACTTCTCTGGGCTGGGAACTTACAGTTTGTAACGCCCTTTATCCGGAAAATAGCCCTTGCCGCAGTGTTTTGCAAACAAAGAATTCGTTCGGCATTCAACTCTACCGGTATTTAGAAAAGCTGATTCCCTTAAAAAAGATACATAATATTTTGGAAATTGGCGGCGGACTCGGTTACCTTATGCGCGATTTTCTTTCACTTAATCGGCGGCTCAAAGCGACAATGTTGGATATTTCTCCTTATCTGCTGAAAAAACAAAAGGAAAATTTACAGGAATTTGATGTTGTTTTTTTAGAAAATGACATTTTACCGATAAAGATAAATGCCCTTGCACCTTTTGATTTGGTCATCATGAATGAAAACTTAGGTGATTTGCCGACATTAGTTGCACACACTGAAGAAAATATTGAACATGCGGAGGAACTGGCGTGTTATCTGGAAAAAGCAACTTATTTTAGCGAAAAATATAATTTGCCTTTCAAGGAGGAAGAAAATATAAATATAGGCGCCATGGAAGTCTTGGAAAAACTCTGCCACGGCGGAATAAAATATATATATCTCAGTGAACATAGTTGCGAAACCATAGTACCCGAGCGATTAAAACCTTACATTAATATCGAATCATCGGAGATTCCCGAAAAGATACCGCTCAAAGGCCATGATGAATACACTATTAAATTTTCTTACTTGCAAAAAATTGCGAAAATGTTTCATTATAAAATCAAGCGCGGACAGATAGCGGATTTTCTGCCTTTGGACTTTAACAGCAAGGTTTTGACCGCGCTTAGGTTAGTAACACCCTTTACTTCCGAACAAGAGATTATCCGGCAATTCGTTTACGATCTTTACAAGTATGAATATATGGTAATGATTAAAATGGAAAAATAGGAGGGAGGAAAAGCATGCATATCATGACAAAAGTTTTAGTTGTTTGTTCTATCGCCTTATTTTTTGCCACCGCCAATTGCTGGGCTTTTCGCTGCGGATCAGGCATTGTGAGCAGCGGCGATACTAAAACGCAAGTGCTGGTAACTTGTGGAAAGCCAACATCAAAGGAAAAACTCAGTAAAAAAGTGCATATATGGCACTATAACTGTGGCAATGGGGATTTCATTTACGCCCTTACATTTGAAAATAATATTTTAAAAAATGAAACTACCGAAGGCCGCGGCAAAGGCAAATCAAATTGCCGGGGAAAGTGAACATGCTTTTCATGCAAAGCTATAATTGAAGCTCTCCGCGACAAGCCGCGGAGAATCTTCGATTCTTAAGGAA
>DLME01000130.1 GCA_002479215.1 Syntrophaceae bacterium UBA7544 | reverse complement strand
CGGTCTACGCTAATACACATGACGGTTCACATAGTTTCGCAACTGTAATCTTCAGGAATGCGATGTACTCACCAAAACTAACTAAATCAGGACCTTTTCCAACTTCGGCAATTTTAGTTATTCTTGCAATAGTCATATTGGCTGTCACTCCATCTCTGCTGCTTTATAGAAGGCATCGAAAAAACAATAGTAATCCACCTATAAGTAAAATTTTTAAGTATACGACTAATTGTGAATTTGGGGTATCATAATGGATTCAAAAGCCTTTGCCGCAATTATTCTAACCTTTAATACTACAATGGGCTTTCTCATTTTTCTTACAGGCGAACAGATTGTTTCTAATTTGGCTTCAAATCCAAGTCCTTCAAATCAACCAATTGTGTCATGGTTTAACCTCTGGAAGGTTATGATAGTCCCATATAACTACGTATATCCAAGCGGAACACCAATTCCCGTATCGATAATTGCAAGGACTTACTTTCCAATTTACCTTTTTATCTTTATGGTGGTGGTGAATATTGTATTTAGTTTGATTCTGCTGAGAAAATCAAATAGAGAAGATACCAAAGAAAAAGAGAAGCAATGACCTTTTCCAGCGATGTGGTGTACTTATCTAAATCTATTAGTCCTAAAAAGACTAAAGAAGTGGTGGAACTGGAACTATTTGCCCCGTTGAAGCATCAACCAAGATAAAGCCAAAAGTGGAAAATGGACTGCTTGTATTGACCTTTTGTACTTGTATGTCCCATACATATCTGTAAATTAATCCATTCTGGACTATATCCGAGTAATTCGTTGGCGGTGTTGGTGGATTTCCGAATCCATTAACATTGTTTGGTGTACTACCTGGTCCCATACCGCTTGTGTCGTTAGCCCATGATGACCAAGGCAAAAGGATAACGTTTACTGTGAAGCCTTGAAGCGATGTTTTGTTCCAGTTATCGGCTGTTAAACCAATGATAAGTGCTTGATACATCGAAATAGGCGGTTCAAAGGAAGAGTTTGTTTCAGTAATAGGAACTACTGCTCCAAATTGATTGTAATATGCAGTTGCTTCTGGATTCAATCCTTTGAAAAAATTATTTTCTTTATTTGAACCTACTACTTGATTATATTCATAAACCGATATTGCCGAACTTGAAATCAGGAGAGCTACCAGTAGGAAGGCAACTGGTTTTAATCCTACCTTAAAGTATCTATGTCGTTTCTCTTTTACCTCTTTCTTAGGTGACGCATTCTCTACTGTTTGAACAGTAAGCAGGGCATCTTTGCCTTGATCTGAAAGACAATATTTGCCATATTCATCGGTCTTAATCAAACCGTTGAGTTTAGTTAAATGATGTTGTAGGTGTCCGCTACTTTCAATCGCTGTTTTCTTTTTCAAATCAGCGAAACCAAGAGAACCTTCACTTAGAACTTTAAGGATAAGGATGCGTGTTGGGTGTCCAAGTGCGTCAAATACTTCTGCACGTTGCCTGTCTTGCTCTACCTGCTTTTCGTCTTCCAAGTTCTCTCTACCTTGCTGTCATAATGACATATCTATAATGTATTTAATGCCTCTTTTGTAGACCAGCAAAAAAGTTCACAGCAAGTGAAGTCCAGCTTTGTAGACTAGTTGCTTGATAGTTTTGCTAAAGTGTTCTAATGCGTAGACGTAAAAGAGGCAGTATAATTTACTAAGAACCACCAACAAGTATTGATTAAATATAAAGGAATCTTAGTAGCTAGATGGTTACGATGAATCAGCAACGTAAGAGAATCATGCTTGGCATTGTTGTACTAACAATTCTTTTAGCATCATTGATAATAGCAGTTGAAATTTTCTACTTGCATACAACAAACGACCCAATTAATACAAGCGGTGACATAAATTCAGCAACTACTTGGACAACGGAACATAGCCCCTATAATATGACAGGAAACATCACAATAGTAGATGGCGTTCAGCTTACAATTCAATCAGATGTAACTGTGAACTTCAACGGCTATACAATGCAGGTAGATGGAACGTTAGATGCTATAGGTAACAGTTATGCCAATATAACCTTTAATGATGCACAAATAATTTTTTCTCAATCAAGCAAAGGCTGGAATCAGCAAACTAACTCTGGATGTATAATAGAGAATTCAATCTTTAACCGAAGTCAGATAGTCATTATCAGTTCCTCGCCCAAATTAAACAACAACCTGTTTAGCGACATGCAAACGGGAGCAAGTACAATCCTAATTGATGGTGGTTCACCAATAATATCTGACAATGTGATAACTAATAATCTGCATCCAAATACCTATGGCTATTATGGTGGAACAGACATTGAGATTAAGAATGGAAATAACGCAACCATAATCGGCAATACTATTAATGATTCAATGAATGGAATCCTTGTTGACCCTATCATTGAAGGTTTTAGTTTTGGTTCTCTTTCAGGAATGACAACGATTGAAAACAACTTAATTACGAATAACATGGCACAAGGGATAACTGTAGGTGCTCCGTTTCCGTTAATAATTAAAGGCAATACTATAAAAGATAACTATGTAGGTTTAGGAATTAGTGCATACTCAAACAAATCAATTCTAACCGATAATAACATTTATGACAATACAAACAAAAGCATTTCAATGGTAAAGTCGCAATGGGAAC
>DLME01000008.1:20697-33582 GCA_002479215.1 Syntrophaceae bacterium UBA7544 | reverse complement strand
CGCGCGTAAATCGGGAACATGGGAATCGTCTACCGGTGTGGGAACGGCAACGATGAAAAGTCTGCAGTCAGAAAGTTCGGCGGCATCGGATGTAAAATGAATATCGGCTTTTTTTAATTCGGCATCGGTAAGTTCCAGAGTGCGATCATGGCCATTTTTTAATTCGGTAATATTGACTTCGTTATTGTCATAACCAATAACTTTAAAGTTGCGTGATAAATGAGCGGCCAGCGGTAATCCCACGTATCCCAAACCGATAACAGCGATTATATATTTTTTGGCAAAAAAAGATTTGACGGTTAGATGTTTTTGCATGACTTGATTCCTCGGATCAATTTATACCGCAACTTTTAGCAGATATTACAGTAATGATAAGCGGTTGTCAATTAGGTGGTCATAGTTTTTTCAATGCAGATGCGCAAGCATCCAGAGTAAAAGCAATATCTGCATCACTATGGGCAAACGACATAAAAACTGCCTCAAATTGTGAGGGAGCCAGCCATATACCTTTTTTCAACATATTATGGAAAAAGCGGGCAAATAGCGCCGTATCTGATTTTTGGACGGAAGTTAAATCATAGACAGGGCCTTCCTGGAAGAATATCGTGAACATCGAATGAACACGGTTTATACAAGCAGAAATTCCTTTGGCGGCAAATAGGTTTTCCATTCCACTGCAAAGTTTATTAGTTTTTTCATTCAGTGCAGAATAAGAGGAAGCTTTTGCTTTAAGGATTTGGAGAGTGGTCAAGCCTGCAATGATAGCCAAAGGATTGCCGGAAAGAGTGCCGGCTTGATAGATTTCGCCCAGCGGGGCGATCTTTTCCATAATCTCTTTTTTGCCGCCGACGGCGCCGACGGGCATTCCTCCGCCGATTATTTTGCCCAAACAAGTCAAGTCTGGTTTAATTTTTATTAAATTCTGATAACCGCCAAAGTTAAAACGAAATCCTGAAATTACCTCATCGAAGATTAAAACTATGCCGTTTTTTTCCGTAAGTTTTCTTAGCTCTTCTAAAAATCCAGCCCGTGGAGGAATCACTCCCATATTACCAGCTACCGGCTCAATAATAACGGCTGCCAGCCGCGAACCATGGCGCTCGATTGTTGTTTTAAGGGCTTCCAGGGAATTATAAGGCAGACTCAAAGTTAAACGTGATAATTCATTAGGAATCCCCGAAGACCCGGATATGTCCAAGGTTGTCACGCCGGATCCTGCTTTGACTAAAAGTGAATCGGCATGGCCATGGTAACAGCCGTCGAATTTGGCAATCATATCCCTGCCGGTAAAGCCGCGCGCCAGACGTATTGCCGTCATTGTTGCTTCCGTACCGGAACTGGTCATCCGTACAAGCTCTATGGAAGGAATAGCCAGACAGATTAGCTTGGCCATTTGCGTTTCCGCTTCAGTCGGCGCGCCGAAACTTGTTCCCTTTTGAGCAGTGCGGCAAATAGCAGAAATTACGACGGGATGAGCGTGACCTAAAATCATCGGCCCCCAGGATAAGACATAATCAATATATTTCTTGCCGGACGTATCATAAATTTTACTGCCTTTAGCTCTGCTAACAAAGAGAGGATTATCGCCGACCGCATTCCAAGCGCGTACGGGAGAATTGACGCCGCCGGCGATAACATTCCTGGCTTCAGTAAAATAATCAGTATGTGCTTTGGACATTAAAAATACTCCGGAGTTGTCTTTTTATATTCTTTTAAGCTTTCCAAAATTAAAAAGTCATGGATATCAATAGAAGCCGCCATTTTATTTGTCAGAGAAGTCATATCTTCGCCTTTGCTGTGCAGCATCGTAAAGAGATTGTATTTGGACTTAAATACTGGATTCCTTTCGTAGCAATGGGAGATAAAGGGAAATGAAGCAAAAGTAATTCCAGCTTTTTCTATTTTATCCTGCGGTACAGACCAGACAACCAGCACGTTTTTTGCATAGCCGATTTTATGGTGGCGTAAAACAGCTCCAAACTTGCGTATATAACCTTCCTTGTTCAGCTTCTTTATAATATTAATAATTTCCTTTTCAGTTAGGCCGCAGGAATCCGCGATCTGGCGGAAAGGACGGCTTTTTAGCTGAATATCGCCCTGAAGCTGGCTAGCAACTTTAATTTTTTTAGCGGTTATTATTTCCACGAAATAAGTTTTAACCTGCTTGATAAATAAAATCAAGAAGTGTGTTATAGATAAATATTTCTTGACAATTATTATGTGGAACATTAAAAATTAAATAACGTGAAAGTCAGAGAGCGAAAAAATAAACGAAAGGAGGCATGCAGAGTTCCAATTTTATCAAGTTAATATTAATTAAGTAAGGAGAATTCAAATGAAAAAAGGTTTTATTTACAGTGTGATGGCTACGTTGTTGATTATTGTTTCTTCTCCCTTGGTATTTGCAGCCAGCGAAACGCAAACGGGAACTGTCGATTATACAAAAGCAATTATAGTCGGCTGCTCCGTGCTGGTTGCTGGTTTAGCCATAGCTTTTGGTACAATCGGCACAGGATTGGGTATGGGGAACGGTTTGAATGGCGCTACTAACGCTGTGGGGAGAAATCCGGAAGCGCAAGGCAAAGTACTTCTAACCATGATGGTTGGTCTGGCTATGATTGAATCACTGGCCATTTATGCGCTGGTAGTTTCATTAATCTTGCTTTACGCTAATCCGCTTTTGAAGTATATCGGCGGATAATTGTTGCTATCATAAAAATTAGGGAGGGGAAGCGTGCATCGACTTTCTCTCCCTTTTTTTCCGTGAAACTCCAATTCCGAAAGCGGAGCGCATCGGAATTGGTAAGTTGAACAATCCCGCAAGCGATGCGGGATTAATGACACCTCATCGACGAAACTAAAAAATTACACCCATCTTATTAAGTTAATCGTCAATAATAACTCTACCGCGTAAAACTTTTTTTTCAGCTTGTTTATGCTTGGCGGTGAGGATTTTTTCTTTCGCCCGCTTTGTACGTTTCCTCTTTTGGCGCCGAATCTTTTCTATCTTATCTCTTTCTTCGGCGATAAAACCTTTTTGCATTAATTCAATCTTATCTAGTAATAAACGGCGAGCCAAATGGCGGTTTAATGCCTGTGATCGCTCCCGCTGGCATTTTACTGTAAGACCGGTAGGAATGTGGATTAGGTAAACACAAGAGGAACTTTTATTAACCTTTTGTCCGCCCGGTCCGGAGGAGCGGATAAAAGATTCCTCAAAATCACTTTCAGTGACCCCCAGATTCAGCATTCTTGCGGACAGGGCCTTTTCTTTTTCCCGAGAAACAGGCATGATTGATTTAACGCTTACGGGATGGAATAAATTTCGTCATAGATTAAATGGATCCAATTTTGAGTAAGAATTTCTTTGGCATCTTCCAGTTTATCCACGCCGATTATTAAAATAGTTTCTTTGCCGATGCGATTGATGGTGGTGTAGAGGTAATGGATATTGATTTCCGCTTTGGCCAGAGGCTTCAAAATAGCATTCATGCCTCCTGCATGCAGGGGAACTTCCACGGCCAATACAGGCGTAACTTCGAAGTTAAAGTTGAAGCTTTTCAAAACCGCAGCGGCACGATCAGGATCATTTACAACAAGCCGTACAGTACTATCCACAGCAGTGCTTGCTGCGGAGACGGCCTTGGTGCTGATATCTTCCGAATCCAGAATATGAGTAAGTTTGGCAAAAGAACCGGGAATATTGCCCAACAAGACGGAAATTTGTTTTACGGCCATAGATTATCCTTCAATTGTCGCTGACATAATCGAATCCGGCGGCGAAGGCTTTACGATTGACTTCCGCAACCGTTTTTTTCTTACTGCCCATGATCAATTCCAAATTTTTTAAATACATTTCAGCAGGAACTATGTTCGTTTTCTTAATAAATATGCCCATCATGATGATATTGGCTACTCTACTATTGCCTAATTCTTGCGCAATATCACCGCAGGGAATAGCGCAGACTTTAACATCCAGCCGGTTGGGACGGTCTTCGACAATAGAAGAATTTAAGAAGATAGTTCCACCGGCAGACAGTTTATTTTGAAAAGTAAAAAGGGAAGGTGAGTTCATAGCGACAAGATAATCCGGCTCCGATGCGACGGGAGAAGCAATTTCCTCATCGGCTATGGCTACGGTGCAGTTGGCTGTTCCTCCTCTTACTTCCGCGCCGTAAGCGGGGAGATAAGTTACGTGATACCCGCTGTTCATTGCGCTATGAGCAAGACTTAAGCCCATCATCAAAACGCCCTGACCGCCAAACCCCGAAAAAATTGTTTTGACGATCATTATACGGCCTCCGCAATTTTCTTTTCTTGCGTAATATTATCTTTGAACATGCCAAGAGGAAATTCCTTGCTCATCACTTCATCAATCCATTTGCAGGAATCTATGGGCATCATTTTCCAGTTAGTCGGGCAGGGGGAGAGAATTTCCACCAGCGAAAATCCCAAAGAGTCAAGTTGACATTGGAAGGCCTTTTTTATCGCTTTCCTTGTTTTGTTGATATTGGCCGGAGAAGTTACCGTACATCTTTCTACATAAGTTACACCTTTTAATGGAGAGAAGAGTTCGCATACCTTGACAGGATAACCGTCCAGAGTCTTATGTCGCCCCGCAGGAGTGGTTGTTGTTTTTTGTTCCAGCATCGTTGTCGGAGCCATTTGCCCGCCAGTCATGCCATAAACAGCATTGTTGATAAAGATGACGGAGATATTTTCTCCCCGGTTGGCCGCATGAAAGCTCTCGGCGATGCCGATAGCGGCAAGGTCTCCATCTCCCTGATAAGAAAATACAACACGATCAGACAAGGTTCGTTTGATTCCCGTGGCCATTGCCGGGCCTCTTCCATGCGGTGCTTCGATCATATCAAAATCAAAGTAATTATAAGCCAAAACAGCGCAGCCTGCCGGCGGGACGCCAATGGTGATTCCTCTGATTCCCAATTCATCAATCACTTCAGCTATAAGCCGGTGCGCAATGCTGTGTCCGCATCCGGGACAGTAATGAAAAATATTTTCTTTTAAACTTTTTGGTCTGCCAAAAACTTTTTTTGCCATATTTTTTCTTGTCCTCAAGTTCACTATATATTAATCGTTCTTGTCGTAGTTACGAGCAATGACGTTGGCCAGCTCTGACGGTGTCGGTACGGCGCCGCCTGGGCGGCCATGAAAATCAATTTTAGCGTAGCCCTGCAGTGAAAGGCGGACGTCATCCAGCATTTGACCGGTACTCATTTCAAAAACAAGAAAGTTCTTAACTTTCGCCGATAAAGCGCGCAGATTCAATTCGGGAAAAGGCCAAAGAGTTATGGGACGGAATAGCCCCACTTTCAGGCCGTTATCGCGCAAGCGTTTAATGGCTCCCTTGGCAATACGGGCAGCCGTCCCATAGGCGACAATAACCATCTGGGCGTCTTCAATTTGATGCTCTTCATAGCGTATTTCGTTTTCGGCAATAATTTTATATTTGCGCGCCAGTTTCCAATTGTGCTCTTCCATATCAATAGCATCGAGAATAAGACCACGTATAAATTTGCTTTTGCCGGTACCCGCGCCCTGCAGAATGAATTTTTCGCTATATATACGAGCTTTTGGTTTTTTAAATACTACCGGCTCCATCATTTGG
Source organism: Syntrophaceae bacterium UBA7544 (assembly GCA_002479215.1). Lineage (GTDB taxonomy): Bacteria > Desulfobacterota > Syntrophia > Syntrophales > Smithellaceae > UBA4810. The sequence continues at coordinate 27,953 of DLME01000008.1, read as the reverse complement.
CCCATCATGCCGTCGGCAAGGATCATCACCGGTGAGCGGTATTTGTCGGCAAGATCGAAAGCATCCATTGTTAAATCGGCCAATTCCTGGCAGGTGGCCGGAGCGAAAACAATCGTGCGGTAATCACCATGTCCGCCGCCGCGGGTAGCCTGAAAATAATCCCCTTGCGATGGACGAATATTTCCTAATCCGGGTCCGCCGCGCATAATATTGACGATAATGCCCGGCAGTTCGCAGGCAGCCATGGAAGAAATTCCTTCCTGCTTTAAAGAAATTCCCGGGCTGGATGAAGAAGTCATAACTCTCGCTCCCGCAGCACTGGCGCCGGCAATCATATTAATTGCGGCAATTTCGCTTTCCGATTGAATAAAAACACCGTCCGGAGTATTGCGCATGTGATTCGCCATATACTCGGTAAGTTCATTCTGGGGAGTGATCGGGTAACCGGCGTAAAAGCGGCATCCGGCGCGAATTGCCGCCTCTCCGATGATATTATTTCCCGACATCAATACTTTATTCACGGTAAACCTCGATGGCTACATCCGGACACATTGTGGCGCATAAAGCGCAGCCGGTGCATTCTTTTTCCTTGTTCGCACACACAGGATGGTAGCCGCGGGAGTTGTACTCTTTTGTGGGCATAATGTGACCTTGGGGACAGAAATGAATACAGAGATGACATTCCTTGCAATGTTCTTTATCAATTTTTATGTATCCTTTCAAAATTCAATCCCCAAAAAAGTTTTATGTTGGTATTATGATACTAGCAGGCCAAGGTATGTTGCGCATAATGGCTGGAAAGTCAAGTATTTTCATGCAATTTTTTGTGATAAAGGCAATAAATAGATTAAAGTTTGCTGATTTGATACCCCTCCAATTTCATGGCAATCGAGCGTTGCAAAAGTTCTATGGTAATTACGAAAAGCTCCTTTTTGAAATCGCTCTTTACTACGATACCTTCCAATCCGGCAAAAGGTCCGTCGATAATGCGCGCCGGTTCGCCCACTTTGGGAAATTTTATGGTAAAAACTTCTGCTTTTGTTTCTATCAAATGCCGAATGGCACTAATTTTATCATCCGGTACAGGTATAGGTTCAGAATTTTCTTTTTTACCTAAAATGCTTACGACACCGGATGTTTTTAAAATAGCTAATTTTTTTTCATTGTCCAAACAAAGAGTTTCTATAAAAAGGTATCCGGGGAAAAGGGGAATAAAGATTTTTTTCTTCCGGTCTTTGCGCTTGCTCCATACTTCCGTCTCGGGCAGAAAGGTTGTAAAGTTTTTTTGGGCAAGAGCAAAGTTTGCTTTATATTCATGGCGACTTTTTGTGTGTACGGCATACCAAGGCATTGATAATATCCGCCAATTTCATTTTTTTAAAATAGATTTTTAACCTTCTGTCTATAAAAAACGGCTATCGATAATGATGTCTTCTCCGCATCTTCTAATTTTACGAATAGATAAAATTTTTGCCGAATTCATCTCTCTAATATTCAAATCACCCACTGCTTCGATTCCCTTACCTAAAATTTTTGGCGCAATCACCGTTACCAAGCGGTCGGCTAAGTTATCTCTTAAGATAGAAGTAATGATTTGAGCTCCGCCTTCGATTAACACCGACGATATTCCCCTTGCGGCAAGTTTTTTTAATAGCTTTTTCAGGTCAACTTTTCCTTGTTTGTCGGCAGCGACGGTGATTATTTGGGCGCCTGTTGCTGTAATGTTTTGAAATTCGGCATCACTGGAATTTTTAATTGTGGCAATAAGTGTTTTTGCCGGTAAGGTGTTTTGTAGAACTTTGTATCGATGCTGAATTTTTAATCCGGAATCAACAACAATCCGCAGAGGGTTACGGCCGCGAACTAATCGCACTGTAAGTTCAGGATCATCTTTTTTTACGGTTCCGGATCCGACTAGAATGGCGTCATGTTCGGCTCGGAGTTTATGGGCATATTTCATGGAAGCCCCAGAGCTTATCCATTGCGATTGGCCTTTCATTGTTGCTATGCGGCCATCAAGGGTTTGGGCATATTTAATGGTTACAAAGGGCAGCCCGGTTTCCATATAATGGAAAAAAACTTCATTGAGATTGCGGCATTCATTTTCCAGAACCCCGGTTTTTACTTCGATACCCAGGTTTTGCAGATAATTAATACCTTGACAGGAAACCCGGGGATTGGAATCTATTGCCCCAATAACTATGCGCGCTATATTTTTTTGGGCGATAATATCCACGCAAGGTGGCGTTTTTCCTTCGTGGCAGCATGGCTCCAATGTAACATAAAGAGTTGATCCGGCAATATCCGCGGTCGCGTTCTTGATTGCGTTTACTTCGGCATGACTCTCACCGTAGCGTTGATGATAACCCCGGCCGATGATTTTCCCCTTTTTGACAATCACGGCGCCGACCATAGGATTAGGACTGACCTTGCCCCGGCCTTTTGCGGCAAGCTGCAAAGCTAAATTCATGTAGTATTCGTCATTCATGCTTTATAATTACCCCATTGTCCTATCATATGCAAAGAAATTTATTGTCGATATGTCGCAAGATGTGATATGAAATAACAAGTTCTAAATATTTAAACTAAAAGCAATTTAATTTAAGGAGCGGCCATGAAAGGCGTTGTTCTTGCCGGTGGATTGGGCAGCCGGCTTTACCCCCTGACCAAAGTGACCAACAAGCACTTGCTTCCCGTTTATAATGAACCGATGATTTATTATCCGATCAGGATTTTAGTCAATGCCGGCATTAGCGAGATATTAATTGTAACCGGCGGCAATAATGCCGGTGATTTTTTGCGCCTTTTGGAAAACGGCAAAGACTTCGGCCTGAAACACATCAATTATACCTATCAGCAGGGAGAAGGCGGAATTGCCGCAGCTTTGAGTCTTGCTGAACATTTTGCGGATAGGGATAAAATAGCCGTAGTTCTGGGCGATAATATTATCGAGGGAAACATCAAGGCTGCCGCAGAAAAGTTCCGCCAACAAAAAGAAGGAGCCCGCATTTTGTTGAAGGAAGTGACCGATCCGCAAAGATTCGGCGTGCCTGTCTTCGACGGCAAAAAAATTATTCGCGTAGAAGAAAAACCAGCTAGACCAGCATCCAATTATGCCGTTATAGGAATTTATATGTACGACTACAGTGTTTTTGAATTTATCAAGTCGCTAAAACCATCCCAACGCGGCGAGTTGGAAATTACAGATGTCAATAATTTTTATATTTCCGAAGGGAAGATGCAGTGGGATGTGCTGGAAGGCTGGTGGTCTGATGCCGGAACTTTTGAATCCCTGCAATCCGCGGGAAACATGGTGGCAAAAACAGGAGCAAATAAAATATGATCAACGGTGTAATGGTGAAAAAACTTAAAGTAATTCCTGATGAGAGAGGAAGGCTGATGGAAATACTTCGTGCTGATGACGAATTTTTCCGGAAATTCGGTCAGGTGTATATGACCACCGCCTATCCGGGAGTTGTTAAAGCCTGGCATTATCATAAGAAACAGGATGATAACATGGCCGTAGTCAAAGGAATGATGAAAATAGTTCTATACGATAGCCGCAAAGAATCAGCTACTTTCAGCCAAATCAATGAAATATTCGCGGGGATTCATAATCCCATTCTGGTGCATATCCCTCATTTTGTTTATCACGGCTTTAAATGTATTTCGGAAAAAGAGGCAATTGTAATAAATGTGCCGTCGGAGGTTTACAAATATAATGAACCGGATGAATTTCGTCTACCCGCTCACGGCAGTGAAATACCCTATGATTGGGAGAGAAAGGACGGCTAAATTCAACTATTTTGTAAAAAAATCATCAGCAATTGAGCTGGATTCCTTTGATTTATGGATAATGGATAAAGGTATGGCCCGGTTGATGATAATTTGTAAAATAGCTGATATCATTTATTTAATGATAAAATAGTTTTAAAAATTATTCTTGACTTTGGAAATAAATATTATATAATGAATCCATAATTCTGGAAAGGGCAAACCGTTTGAAAAGACGGGACGCAAAGTTACTGACCTAAGTCTTGTAGATTTTATAGGGATAGGGTGGCAGAACTGCCGGGTAACTTCTACGGAAGTACAGCAATTCTATATCCCCATCCCAGATACATAACTAATTAAAATTTGATTGGAAGCAAATTAATGCTATTAAATTTGTTTGCCTTTATTTTTGGAGCTGTCGTCGGTAGTTTTTTAAACGTTTGTATTTTTCGCCTGCCGGCACATGAGTCGATTATAAAACCGCTGTCGCGTTGTCCGCATTGCCATCATCCTATCCGTTTTTTTGATAATATTCCGCTGATCAGCTTTATTATTTTGAAAGGAAAATGCCGCGACTGCGGGGCAAAAATTTCCTGGCGTTATCCGCTGGTGGAATTAATCACCGCTGTATTGGCCCTATTATTATTTTCCAAGTTTTATTTATTCTGGAATTTCTTAATATTTTTCATTTTCACTGCTGTTTTGATAGTAATCGCTTTTATTGATCTGGACCATCAAATTATTCCTGATATTTTGACCTTGCCCGGAATACCAGTTTTTTTCCTGTTGGCTGTATTTGTCGTGAAGGTTCCGTGGCTGGAAGCTTTAATCGGCCTTGCCGTCGGCGGCGGGGTGCTTTTTGCCATTGCCTTTTTTTATGAACTTATATCCAAACGGGAAGGAATGGGCGGGGGAGATATTAAGCTTTTGGCAATGATCGGCGGTTTTTTGGGATGGAAATCGTTAATTTTTATTTTATTGTTTAGTTCTTTTTTCGGGGCGCTTGTCGGTATAACGGCGATGATTATCAAAAAGCAGGATATGAAGTACGCCGTGCCCTTTGGACCATTTTTGTCAGCAGCAGCAGTTGCTTATCTTTTTTGGGGGGATTGCTTTATGCGCATGTTATACCTGCGTTATTAATATAATATTAATTAAATAAGAACATGAAAAATGGTGAAAATATTTTAAACCAGATATTTGGAGATCGGATGGGGAAAAGGGAATAGATTGATGAGGGAAAACAATAAATAATCTGCTGATATTAAAAGATATTGATGCATGGACGTGTTAATAAAAATTTGTAATGCTATATTGTAGAGATAAGATAGATTTTTTTATAATTTTATTTGGGGTTAGTCGTGAAAATAAGGGCAAATGGTGGCTTCAGTTTAATTGAAATGATGATAGTCTGTGCGCTGTTGGGTTTTATTGCGATAGTGGCAACGCCGACATTTATGACCTATCGGCAGAATTCCAACTTAAGTGAGGCGGCGGGAGAGTTGTCTTCCGATATTGCCTTATATAGGCAAAGAGCTGTCGCGGAAAATAGGGGTTATCAAATTACTTTTAATCAAGCGGCAAATAACTATACAGTGAATATAGAAACTCCTCCTGGCACCGGGACTTACACAGCTTTAAATCCGGCTGTAACAAAAAGTCCCAGCGCTATTAGCAGTCAGGTTATCATATCAAATAGTCCAGCAAATATCACTATTCAGCCACGAGGAACCATGATGGGTGCAGCTCCAGTTTCAGTTATATTACAACACACACAGAGCCTTTTAACAAAAACGATAACCGCGAATTTAATGGGAAGAGTGAGTGTTCAATAAAATATTTAATAATAAAGGCATTAGTATCGTGGAGGCGATGATTGCAGCTTTTTTGACCGCCGTTGCCGTTGTTTCTCTTCTGCCCATGCAGAGTACATCATTGAGAACGGGATTTCGAGCGGATTATTTGGGCAGGGCGGTCGGAATTATGCAATCCGAGCTTGAACATCGGGAGAATCAACTAATGTGCACTGGTGTTCCTCCAACCTGTGGGATACCCCCCTGTACGATTAACCAAACAATTACAGTAAGTGACCCCATAAACGGCACAAGCGCGGCTACTGGCGATGCCACTTTTACTATTGTGACAATGATCACTTCTCCGACAGGAAGTCCAAATCAGTGGTTGGTGAATGTTACGGTTACCTGGACAGGGGGGCCTGCCAGTGGTATAACCAGCAGTATATTCGTAACGAGGCAACTGTATTCTTGTTAATTATACGAGCAAATTATATTAAGATGAAAAGAAACGGTTTTACTTTAATTGAAGTATTAATAGCGGTTGTTGTTGGGTTGGTGATCATGGCGGCGGTATACAGCGCGATGATCATAGTTCAGCGCACTTCGGCTAATTTAGGACGCAAAGTAGTAACTCAACAGGATACGCGGGCTGTTCTTGATTTTATGGCGATGGAAATTCGCATGGCCTCATACAATCCGACAAGGAATTCTTTGGGAAATACCTGGAGTACAATACCTAATAATTGCGCATCCCTGGCATCCCCACCCATAGGGTTCGCAGCTCCTGTTGTTGCCAATAAAGGCATTCAGATTGCCAATGGCAATGGCCTTCTGGTAGCAATGGATTTAAGTGGTGATGGTGCGATTGGTTGTAGTTGTGGTTCATGTTGCGGGCCGCCAAATACATGCAGCACAACCCTTCCCGGGAACGGGGGAATCGGCACTTGTGCCGGTCTCAATGAATACATAGCGTATTCATATGATGGAGTAAATACCATTAATAGGAATGTCAGTTGTGGTGGTAATTCGGCCATTTTAGGCGGTGCCGCTCCGGGTAGCAATATTAGCAATGCGGCAGCTGGATTTAATTTATTCCGTTATTTTGATGGTAATGATAACGAATTAGTAGCGCCGGTCAATATACCGGCGATACGCAGGATTTTAATTACGATCGTCGCCGATACCGCCCAAAACGATCTTAACACAGGTCAACCGAGAAGAATGATTTATTCCACCAATGTTATTGTGAGGAACCATGCACCTAGTCCATAAAATATTTGATTATCGCCAAAAATCGGAAGGCGGTTTTGTTCTTATTGCCGCGCTGATGGCCGTGATGATTTTGATGGCCGTGGGATTTTTAGCTCTAACTGTCACCAGCCAGGATATATTAATCAGCTCGCGGTTGGTGGGGGAGCGCAAGGCCCTGTCGGCGGCAGAAGCTGGAGCGCAGCAATTGTGTGTATCACTTAATATCGCCGCACCTCAAGCTATAAGTGCATGCGCTGATCTGACCAATGATCCTTCTTCCTGCTACACTACTACTATCCCTATTCGAGATCCCAATATGCCGACAATGGCTGCAGCCGGCAGTGGAAACCTCGCTCAGGGCTCTGGAGGAAGCGTTTATGACACGACTGTTACCGGTAGCGACGCCAGTCACAACTCATCGGTGAGCATTGCCCA
>DLME01000008.1:14888-20643 GCA_002479215.1 Syntrophaceae bacterium UBA7544 | reverse complement strand
TGACGGTATCTACATCGAATCCGAGCAATCCCATATACGGGAACTAAGGAGCCCAATGTGGTTAAAGTGTAAACAATTAACCGTTTTGTTTTTAATTAAGGAGGAAAGCTTACTATGTTAAACAAGAAAAGCTTGATATTATTTGTTGTCCTAATAAATATAATTATATTTATTTGTTCGGCCAGCAATGTATGGGCTCAGGATGATGATGAATCTGCCACCTTTACTTCTCTTGCCCCTGATGCGCTGATAATTCTCGATTTATCCGGTAGTATGAATGATAATCCTGCGGGTATACAAGTCAATAATAATCCTGCCCCCTATGGGAGCAGCACGTCCTGCGTCGCGGATACCACGAATTGCGCCAACATCGGACACAGCACCAATTGCAGTGGTGGCTTCTGTCAGAATTCTCAAACCAACTGTAATGTTAACTGCAGCAAGGTGGCTATCGCCCAAAGAGCGTTATTTAATATTTTAGATGACAATAATAATGGTACTATTGATAGTAACGACTCCACCAGCTTGAATATTAGAATCGGCTTTATGCGCTACTATAATTGTAGCGGCGATGTTCCTGTTATTGCATGGGGAAGCAGCACTAAAAGCAGCGGTTGTGCAGCGCTTGTTCGAGGCATAGGTAGCGCATACAGCCAGATCTATTGCAACAATACAACCAGTTGCGCTTCCACTGTGAACAGCTGTAATCCGTCCGGTGAATGTATAATTGGTGAACAAGCCACTGGCGGCACGCCTCTGGCCTCAACTCTCAAATTAGCTAAAAATTATTTAGATTATAATAAAAGCCAGGATAATGCTCAAGCCTGCCGGCTGAAATTTGTCATTTTAATGACCGATGGGGCAGATACTTATAGCTGCAGTGGTAATGGGGGCGACTGCCAAGCGGGAATGTATGAACGCCGGGTAGAAACGGTAGCGGCGGCAAAACAATTAGGCGATGCTGGTTATAAGGTGTATGTCATCGGTTTTGGCTCGACAATGCCGGCTTATTTGCAAAATACGCTTAACTGGATGTCTTACTATGGCGGGACCAATAACCCCCTTGTGGACAATACGGGTGACCCAACAGCCTATAGTATTCCTTTGGGCTGTAATGCCAATCCGGCTGTTCCCACAGCCTGCTGCAATTTCTCTACGAACCCAACCGCGTGCTATCCGTCCGGTGTTACCAGTTGCATGACCACTACAAATACATCGTGTTCTAATGATCCAGAATGCGGTACTGGCACCGGTACTAACTGCACTGGTGGCACTGCCAAGTTTTATGCGAACACGAATGATCCAGGTTTACTTCCTCTTGGCGGCTATGCCTTCCTCGCGCAAGATGGGGATACGTTAACGGCAGCGCTGGAAGCTGCGTTTGGCGCAATTCGCAACTCGACTTATTCTTTCACCCAGGCATCAATTCCGCCGGTGAGGACCACAGCTGAAGATTACCTTTATGAAGCATCGTTTCAACCGCTCACTTACGATCCCTTTTGGCCTGGTCATTTAATGCGATATACCATTAACGCCGATGGTTCCATTGCTAACACGGCGGATTGGGATGCAGCCGCTGTCTTATCTGCGCAAAGTGCCAGAACAGTCTTAACGTATAAGGCCGGTTCTTTAATAGCATTTAATTCTACCAATTTAACGCCGGCTGATTTTGGCGTTACTACCACGACGAAAGAAAGTTTAATTGTAAATTTTATCCTTAATGGTGAGACTAGCCAAGATGTAACCAATTGGAAATTAGGTGATATATTTCATTCTTCACCGATGGCCATAGGTACGCCTAACTCTGCGTTTTATGATCGGTGGGATCAAAGTAATCCCAAGGCCTTTACGACTTTTCTTAACAATAATATACGTACTACCAGTAACGGCATGGGAATAATCCTCGTCGGAGATAATGACGGACAGTTGCATGCCTTCAGGATGGGGGCAGCTGGTGCAGGCGGCGGTTCAGAGGCATGGAGTTTTATACCCCCCAATTTACTTTCCCAATTGGCGGATATCGCTCATAACACGCATCCTACCTCGCTAATACACACTTATTTTGTGGACGGACCCTTGAGCGCTGCGGACGTTTGGCTGGGGATGGCAGGACCCATAAACACTACATATAAGTCGGCCAGCGACTGGCACACCTATTCCATTATGAGTGAGGGGCGGGGTGGGAACTTGACTCTCTGGAGTTCAGCCACAGACTGCGAATCCGGCTTTAGTTCAAAATATTCTTCAACTTATACCAACTATTGCGGCTATTATGCCTTTGATGTTACCAATACTTTGAATAATCCAGTTTATAAATGGCGTTTAGGAGGAAGTAGCGGATTATCAGCTACAGATGGTGCGTATCTGGGTCAGCCCTGGAGCAAAATGTATATCGGGCGCGTCCTGATAAACAATACCGAAAAATGGGTAGGTTTGATCGGCGGCGGTTATTCCGGAGTTAATTGCCCGGCCAGCGGGACTTGTGACACTCGGGGTAAGGGATTTTACGTGGTTGATTTAAGTAACGGTTCCATCTTATGGAGATACACGAATAGTAATAACGCAAGCATGAAATTTGATCTTGCGGCCGGACCGGTTGCTGTGGATTACGACAATGACGGTTTTCTAGATACGGCATATATTGGTGATTTGGGTGGTAATGTTTGGCGCTTTAAATTCTGTTTGGCCAGTGACGGAACAAGTTGCAACACTGCCAATTGGTCGGGTGGTTTGTTATTCAGTAATTCTTCTACTAATCAAAAAATATTCAGTTCAGTTGCCGTCACAATTGATCAATCTAATAATCTTTGGGTTTATTTTGGTACGGGTGATAATACCGATCCCACTGTTTTTAATGCTACGAACGATAGCTTTTATGCTATTAAAGATAATGATCGATCAACAACTTATTATCTTAGCAACTTGGTCAACATCACTTCGGGAACATATACAGATTCATCTACGAGGCATGGATGGTATATTAACTTAGCCAGTGGAGAAAAAGTATTGTCGGCTCCCAATATAAATTTCCAAAACATATATTTCACAACTTTTACTCCTCCTAATCCTAATAACCCCTGTGATCAAAGCGGCAATGCACAACTATATATCATTAATTATATTACCGGTGCAGGCGTATTCGCCAATAACGTCAGATCGGAAACTATTGGTATCGGCATACCTAACTCTCCGATCGTTTCCCGTAACCCCTATGGTGGAACAGATATTTATGTTTCCTCAAGCCAGGTCCAATCAGGATCAGGCTCACATACACAAAAAGAAACTGATCCAACTGTCTGGCCTTATCCGCCCAATAATCTGATTTATTGGCGAGATATCCGTCTACAGTAAGGGAAAATTATTTTTGGCATACGCCTTATTAAGGAGGCCAGAAACAAAAAAACAAAATTTCTTGACATAGCGCCGATATCTTTATAAAGTTTCGTGCCGAATTACTGAAAAACTCGACTGTGCGATTGGTTAATGTTGAGTTAATTAGGAAAAGGATTTGCTTATGGGTGCCGAAAAAAAATATTGCGCGATATGCGCCTGGCGCGGCGGTTGTCAAAAACGTTTCAGTGTCGCTACCGATGCGCAGGGATTTGTTCACTGTCCCGATTATTCCCGCGACTTATCCATTAAAGACGCGGAAATCGATGAAGCGCTAAAGCGGGATCAGCAAGCTTAATCACGGGTATTATACCCTCCGCTGCGCGGGATTGTTTAACTAACCAATTTCCCTGCACTTCGTTAGGGAAATCGGAGTTTCAAGAATAAATATAATAGTTCAACTTGCAGTGGCAAGCGGCAAATGATATTTAAAGCCGCTTGCCATTTTTTTTAGGGGATATGGTTTAAGCTTCATAGGAACATAGGCAAAGGTTTTTTCATGAAGAACAAAATTATCAGTTTGATTAAAAAGGCTCTGCAAACCTGTGTTCAAAAGGAATTGCTTCCCGCAGTAAATTTATCCTACATCGAAGTAGAAATTCCCGGCACACCTTCTCACGGCGATTACGCCACTAATGTTGCCCTGATTCTGGCGTCGCCAAGCCAGCAAAATCCGCGTAAAATAGCCGAAATTATCCAGGCGAATTTAATTGACGCCGAAAAAATCATCGAGAAAACTCAAATAGCCGGCCCAGGTTTCCTTAATTTTTTTATTAAAGACGATATTTGGCGGAAGTCTCTTCAAAATATCGAAAAGCAAAAAGAAAAATATGGCCTGATAAACATAGGTGGCGGCAAAAAAGTTCAGGTGGAATTTGTCAGCGCTAATCCGACGGGCCCTTTGCATATCGGTCATGCCCGCGGTGCGGTTGTGGGCGATGTAATTACAAATTTACTGACCGCGGCCGGATATAAAGTATCCAAAGAATATTATATCAATGATGCCGGAAACCAGATGAATAATCTGGGCAAATCAGTGTTACTGCGGTACCGTGAACTATTAGGTGAAAAAATTGAATTTCCCGAAACCTGTTACCGGGGAGATTACATTAAAGAGATTGCCGGTGACATTATTAAAAAGGAAGGGAATAAATACCTGACGGCGATAAAGGAGGAAGAAACAATCCGATATTTTACCTCTTTTGCCGGCCGTATTATCCTGGATGAAATCATGAAGGATTTAATGGATTTTGGAGTTATCTTTGATGAATATTTCAGTGAAAAAAAATTGTATGATAATAACGGCGTAACAAAACTTTTGGAAAGTTTAAAAAAGAAGGGATTTGTTTATTCCGACGGTGAAACCTTATGGTTTAAAACCACTGCTTTTGATGATGAAAAAGATCGTGTCGTTATCCGTAAAAACGGTGAGCCTACTTATTTTGCCGCCGATATTGCCTATCATCAAAATAAATTTTCCCGCGGCTTTGAGACAATTATAGATATCTGGGGCGCCGATCACCACGGTTATATGCCGCGCTTGTTTGCCGGAATTCAGGCTCTTGGTCATGATAAAAACAGTCTAAAAATCATTTTGGTGCAATTGGTTAATTTACTGAGAGACGGAACGCCGGTGGCCATGTCGACACGTTTGGGCGAATTTGTGACTTTGCGGGAAGTACTCGATGAAGTGGGTAAAGATGCCGCCCGTTATAATTTCTTGATGAGGCGTTCCGACAGCCATTTGGATTTTGATCTGGAACTGGCTAAAAGACAAGTGAGCGAAAATCCTGTTTATTATGTGCAATACGCTCATGCCCGGATTTGCTCTATTTTAAATATGGCGCGTGAGCGCGGCATTTCTCTGCCTCGTTACGCGGATATCGAAACGGCATTATTGAATGAGCCCGAGGAAAAAGTTTTGATTAAATTAATGGCTCGTTTTCCGGAAATTATCGAGGGCGCGGCAAAAACTCTGGAGCCGCATCGGATTGCGTTTTATCTAAATGAACTGGCCGGAGTTTTCCATAGTTACTATAATAGAAATAAGGTAATTTCCGAAAATGGTACATTAACTGCCGCCCGGTTATTATTAGTAAAAACAATTGGTATAGTTTTGCTAAACGCGCTAAAAATATTGGGTGTGAGTGCACCGGAAAAGATGTAAAAAGAAGAAATTGCCGAAAATTTAAATAATATTTTTTTGTAATTATCGTAAAAACAGGAAGTTGGCAGTAGCAGGTAAAAAAATGGCTTCGGGAAATATAAAAAACTTTGAATTGAGACTGAAAAAGCTGGGATTGATCATCGTCATTGTGGGAATGGCTGCCCTTTTATGTTTTGCTTTTTTATTGGGAGTAGATGA
>DLME01000008.1:6483-14848 GCA_002479215.1 Syntrophaceae bacterium UBA7544 | reverse complement strand
AGATGTAGGGAAAAATATCGATACTTATCCCGAGCAAATTGCCGCACTGCCCCGGAAGGCATTAGCGTTTATCTGGCGTCCGGCAAAAATTCAGCAAGAAGACTCCAAAGACGGAGAAAATATTGATCTTACATATTACAATACTTTAACCAGTAAAAAAGGCATGGCTAAAGAACAACCTGTTGCATCAAAGAAGGATAGCATAGAGGCTCAGCAGCCGGAAACAATCGCTTCCTTAGCAAAAAGCAATGAGGAAAGTTCAAATGTCGATGCAGATTTGGAAGCGCAAAAAAAATCAGCCGCGATTAAAGAAATAACTAAAGAAGAAAGCAAAGCTAAAACAAAAGAAACTCCGGCATTGGCCCCTGCGAATAAACAAAAATTTATAATTCAGGCGGCTTCTTTAAAGGAGAAGGCTAAGGCTTACCAGTTAAATAAGAAAATAGCGGCATTGGGATTCGAAGCGCTGATAGTTCCGATAGAAATTAAAGGTAAGGGGACCTGGTATCGCGTTGTTATTTCCGGCTTTGAAAGTAAAGCGCAGGTGCAGGCGGCCGCTGTAAAAATTTCCAAAAAAACAGGGACAAAGTGTATCATCAGGAATGTTGATAGTAGCGTGAAGAAGAACTGAAAAGAGGCCAATTATTTTATTATGTTCGAAAATCTATCGGAAAAACTGGAAAATATTTTCCAGAAGTTAAAGGGGCGCGGAATTTTAAGCGAGGAAGACGTAACTGCCGCGCTCAAAGAAATACGTATGGCGCTTCTGGAGGCCGATGTAAATTTCAAGGTGGTTAAGGATTTTGTAGAAGATATACGCGTCCGGGCGATAGGCAAAGAAGTATTGGACAGTATTACTCCCGGCCAGCAGGTCGTGAAAATCGTTTATGATCGACTTGTTAATTTAATGGGCGGGACCAGTGCCAATATTAAATTCGGAGCTAGAATTCCTTCTGCCGTCATGCTTGTTGGTTTACAAGGCTGCGGTAAGACAACGACAGCCGTAAAGCTGGCGCGTTTATTATCGGGTGAGCAAAAAAAAGTTTATCTCGTTTCGGCTGATATTTACCGTCCGGCGGCTATGGAGCAGCTTAGTGTATTGGGAAAAAAGATAAACGCGGGTGTTTTTGAAGCCGGTAGCATACTAAAAGACCCGGTAGAAATTTGTACTAAAGCTTTGGAGAAAGCTAAAAAAGAAGGCTGTGATGTAGTAATTATTGATACAGCCGGAAGATTGCACATTGACGATTTATTGATGGAAGAACTAAAAAACATTAAGGAAAAAATCAATCCGGCGGAAATTATTTATGTTGCTGATGCAATGACGGGTCAAGATGCCGTCAATGTCGGCACAAAATTCAATGAACTGATCGGTATCGACGGCGTTATTATGACCAAAATGGACGGTGACGCACGCGGTGGTGCCGCACTGTCGCTAAAGTCGGTTATCGGGAAACCCATAAAATTTGTCGGTGTTGGAGAAAAAATCGATGACCTGGAAGTCTTTCATCCGGAAAGAATGGCTTCGCGCATTTTGGGCAGGGGTGATATCCTGACATTGGTGGAAAAAGCTAAAGCCTCTATCGATGAAAAGACTGCACGGGAGCTGGAAAAGAAAATAAGAAAAAATGAATTTGGTCTGGATGATTTCCGTGATCAATTAGGCCAAATTAAAAAAATGGGATCGGTTAAAGAAATTTTGGGCATGGTTCCCGGTTTAGGAAAAGTAAAAACCCTAAAAGAAATTGAACCCGATGATAAGGAACTTATAAAAATAACGGCGATTATAGATTCCATGACACCAAAAGAACGCTTCCATTATCAGATTATCGACGGACGGAGGAGAAAAAGAATAGCTTTAGGCAGCGGCACGACAGTTCAGGACGTTAACCGTTTGCTGAAGAATTATGGCGAAATTAAGAAGATGATGTCTAAATTTAACCAAAACAATTCCATAAAATCTTTAATGAGGAATTTTCCCTTTCAAAATATAAAAAACTATGGTAAGTAATTATAACTACATAAAATTATTGTTTAAGGAGGTTTTACTTAAAAACAATGGCGGTTAAAATTCGACTAACTCGTATGGGTGCGAAAAGCAAACCATTTTATCGTATTGTGGCGGCGGATACGGATTTTCCCCGAGATGGAAGGTTTTTGGAAATTTTAGGCAATTACGATCCTAAGAAAAATCCGGTGGAAATTACTGTAAAAGAAGGACGCGTTCGTGACTGGTTGGCTAAAGGAGCAAAAGCGACTCCGACAGTTGCCAGCCTGTTGAAGACAAAGGGAATAGAAGCCGGCGTTAAGTAAAAATGATTTATTCGTGAAACTCCAATAGCTTGCTTTAGGGTTCATAGCCGTGATTACTTTAATCATTTGTAACTGTATAATGAAAGAAATCTTTGTATGACAACGCATCGCCTGAACAAAAGAATTGTAGTTGATAAAATAATTGGGCCAAAGAATTAATCAAAAGAGTGGAGGTTATGACGATGAAAGAGTTGATCAAGTATATATCTCAGGCTTTGGTAGATAATCCGGAAAAAGTTGAAGTAACTGAAGTCGTCGGGGAACAAACATCTGTGATTGAATTGCGTGTGGCCAAAGAAGATTTAGGTAAAGTCATCGGAAAACAAGGCAGAACAGCCAAAGCTATCCGCACAATTTTAAGCGCGGCCTCTGCCAAGATTCATAAGCGGTCAGTTTTAGAAATTATTGAATAAAAAAATGGATCTCTTTGCGATCGGGGAGATCGTAAAAACTAGAGGTCTCCGCGGATGTTTAAAAGTCTTCTCTTATGCGAAGACGCAGAAAAAATTTGCCGGGCTCAAGTTTATTTATATAGAGAAGCCGGCGGGGCAAAAAAATCGCCATAACATCAGAAAAATTGATGTATCGGGTAAGTTTTTATTTATCGAACTGGAAGGAATAGACGATGTGGAGTCGGCCGGGCGTTTTGTCGACTGTATGATTTTTGTGCCGAAAGAATTATTTCCAGACTTGGCGGAGGATGAATATTACTGGCAGGATATTATCGGGCTTAATGTTTTTAGCGAGGAAGGGAAGCATCTGGGACGGATAGAATCTGTTTTTCCCACAGGAAGTAATGATGTTTATGTCTGCAAAGGAGGCCCACGAGAGATACTTCTTCCAGCGATTGCTGATGTTATTCGGCAAATAGATATTCCTCGCGGGATAATGACTGTAAAAGTGCCAAAAGGGCTATAATAAAGTGATTAGGTTTGATGTCCTTTCTATTTTTCCCGAGATGTTGATTTCTCCCCTCAGTTTTAGCCTGTTAAAGAAAGCCCAGGAAAAAGGTCTTGTGGAGGTTTCCCTGCATGATATACGCGATTGGGCGGAGGATAAACACAAAATGACCGATGATGCCCCTTATGGCAGCGGTTGCGGTATGGTTATGAAAGTCGAACCGGTGGAAAGGGCGCTGACGGCTATTAAAAATCCCGAAAAAGAAGCACTGGTGGTGCTGATGACGCCGCAGGGGGAAACTTTAGATCAAGAAATTGCCAAGGAATTAGCCGAAAAAGAGCAAGTAATAATTATTTGCGGCCGTTATGAAGGAGTGGATGAAAGAATAAGAGAACACTTAACTGATAGGGAAATATCCATAGGAGATTATATTTTAACCGGGGGTGAGCTTTCCGCTTTAGTCTTAATAGATGCCGTATCCCGTTTTATACCGGGTGTATTGGGGAATTCGGAATCAACGCTTAGCGAATCTTTTTCTCATGGTTTTTTGGAATATCCTCAATATACAAGGCCTGCTGAGTATAAAGGCTGGAAGGTGCCGGAAGTTTTGGTTTCCGGAAACCATGCCGAGATTGAACGATGGCGCAGGTATGAATCGCTCAAAAGGACATATAAGCGCCGGCCGGATTTACTGGAAAAAACCGAACTTTCAGAGGTAGATAAAAAAAATCTACAGAAAATAAAGCTGGAAGACACATAATATCTTGATTTTGAAAGCCGTTTGCGGTAGTTAAAGCAGCTCTTTTAATTAATGAGACTCGCTGAAAACGAACACCGTGAAGTTTGAAGCGTTAGTAGAATTAATCCCGCCATAGGCGGAGGGGATAATTAATACCCGTGGTTAATGAGACTCGCTGAAAACGAACACCGTGAAGTTTGAAGCGTTAGTAGAATTAATCCCGTAAGCGAATCAGGACGGGAAGGTTCACATGGGAAGTATTTTCCATTAAGGTATATAAAACCAGAAAAGCACTTATGCTTTATATAGCTCTTTTACATTATCCAGTATACAATAAAGATGGAGAGGTTGTGACCACGGCTATCGTGAATATGGATATTCATGATATAGCCAGATGCTCCAAGACTTACGATGTAAAATGTTTTTATATAGTCAATCCCATATCTGCCCAACGTGATTTGGCGAAAAACATCATCAGTCACTGGCGGGATGGTTACGGAGCGAATTTCAATCCACCGCGCAAAGAAGCCTTGAAACTGGTTAGATTAAAGGAAAATCTCGAAGAGGTTTTGATGGAAATTGAAGGGCAAACGGGATCTGTCCCGAAAACGATTGTAACCGGAGCAAACTTGAAAGACAGGCTTTTATCATTCACAGAGCTGAAAAAAATATTAAAAAATGGTGATTTGCCTTATCTTTTAATATTTGGTACAGGTTCGGGAATTGCTGAGGAATTGGTAAATAAAGCCGATTTCCGCCTGGAGCCGATAATAGGAGTTAAAAAGTATAATAATCATCTTGCCGTTCGTTCGGCGGCGGCTATAATATTGGATAGAATTATGGGTAATTAGGCTAAATTATTATATATAGGTTGCGGATTGCAGGAGGAAATAGAAAATGAATATTGTGGAAATGATTGAAAAGGAACACATGAGAGGTGATATTCCCGGTTTCAAAACGGGTGATACGGTGAAAGTATACGTGCGCATTATTGAAGGTCAAAAACAGAGGATTCAAGCTTTTGAAGGGATAGTCATCCGCAAACGACGCGGCAATAGCCGGGCAAATTTTACGGTAAGAAAAGTCTCTTACGGTGTCGGCGTAGAAAGGACATTTCCTTTGCATTCGCCGATTATTGACAGGATTGAAGTTGTCAGCAAAGGGCAGGTGCGCCGTTCCCGTCTTTACTATTTGAGAAGCTTGAGAGGTAAAAAGGCGAGGATTAAGGAAGCAACAAACAATAATTAAGAGTAAGTTATTTTTAAATTTATACCGATATGCCTTGAATTTTCGGTAGGGAAACATTAATTGTTGGTATCTGCTATCAATGGATACTTTCGAAAAACTTGCCCACCATGAAGGATACAAACAAATTGCCGGCATTGATGAAGCAGGGCGTGGACCACTAGCGGGACCGGTCGTGTCTGCGGCGGTAATTTTTCCCGTTGCCTATAAAAATTCAAAAATAAAAGATTCCAAGAAGCTTTCCGCGCGCAATAGAGAAGAACTCTACGATATAATTGTAAGCGAAGCGATTGCCGTCGGTGTGGGAATTGCCGACGCAGAAATAATTGATCGAGTTAACATTCTGCAAGCAACTTTTTTAACTATGCGCGAGGCGGTACTGGAACTTTCCACTCCACCGGATTTTCTTTTAATTGACGGCCTTCATTGTATCCCTATGCAAATCCCCCAAAAACCATTGGTCAAAGGAGATAACCGCAGTGTCTCCATTGCCGCGGCATCGATTATTGCCAAAGTATCACGCGACAGGATTATGGAAATGTACCATCGCCAATTTCCCCAGTATAATTTTTTGCAAAATAAGGGTTATGGAACTAAAGAACACTGCAGCGCCGTAAAACAATTCGGCCTGTGTAAAATTCATCGTAAATCATTTCATATCAAACATTTAAATCAAACCATCTTGGATTTGTTTGAAGTAAAATGAAAGATAAGACAAAAATCACTACCGGAAAGGAAGGAGAAAAAATTGCCGCTGATTTTCTGAAAAAAAAAGGTTACCGGATAATCGATAAAAATTTTCGGTGTCTTTTGGGTGAAATAGATATAGTGGCGCGTGAAAAAGGCGCGATTGTCTTCGTCGAAGTGAAGACCAGAAAATCAAGTGAATTAGGTTATCCTGAAGAAGCGGTGGGAGTACGAAAGCAAAAAAAAATGTCTCAACTGGCCATGTGGTATTTGCAAAAGAAAAAAATTATCGATATCAGCGCGCGGTTTGACGTGATAGCCATAACAATGCTTTCTTCCGGAAACGAAATTAAACTTTTCAAAAACGCGTTTGATTATATTGGTTCTTAAGAGTTGTTTTCGGGCTGAAAATGGCTCAAAGCCGGTTTACCGATAGGATAAACATTAAAGCCAAGGGCAAAACATTTCTTGTGGTCGATAATATTGCGGCCATCGAAAAGGAAAGCCGGTTTGACCATGGACTTATATATTTTCCGGAAATCCAATTTTCGGTATAAATCCCAATCGGTAAGAATGGCTAAGGCATGACAGCCGGCGGCGGCGCTGTATGGATCTTCGACGTATTTTACACTGCCTTTAACGCCAACAAGGTCGAAAGCGGCGTTTTTCAGAGCTTTGGGGTCGGAGATGATGATTTCAGCATGTTCCGCGAGCAGTTTACGCGTAATATAAATGGCCGGACTTTCTCTGGTGTCGCCGGTATTGGCTTTAAAAGCGAAACCTAAAATACAAATCTTTTTTCCGGCCAAGGTGTTAAACATGCTGCCGAGGATGTTCGCCATAAAGCGATCCTGTTGGTACTCATTGATTTTCACTACACTTTCCCAATAATCGGCCACTTCCTTCAGACCGTAATAACTGCACAGATAGACAAGATTTAAGATGTCTTTTTTGAAGCAGGAACCGCCGAATCCTATCCCGGCTTGGAGAAATTTACTACCCACACGGCTGTCCATTCCCACGGCTTTGGCGACTTCCGAAATATCGGCATCGGTTTTTTCGCAAAGAGCAGAAATCGAGTTAATGGATGAAACACGCTGAGCCAGAAAAGCGTTGGCAACTAATTTGGAGAGCTCAGCGCTCCAGATATTGGAGGTGATTATTTTTTCTGAAGGAACCCATCTGGAGTAAATATCTACCAATTCCTGACGGGCTTTTAAGCCGCTTCTTGTTTCATGGGAGCCGATAAGCACGCGGTCGGGATTTTCCAAATCTTCAATAGCGGTACCCTCGGCTAAAAATTCCGGATTGGATAGAACATCAAATCTAATTTTACCCTTTGCTAAATTTAGAATTTTTTCCATAGCCAGAGCGGTTTTCACGGGCAGAGTGCTTTTTTCTATTACGATTTTCGATGATTGGGAATTTTCCAGAATTTGCCGGGCTGTTTTTTCCCAGTACTGCAAATCTGCGGCCATACCCGCGCCGGTGCCGAATGTTTTTGTCGGCGTATTGACGCTGACAAAAATGATGTCATTTTCTTTGATCTGTTTTTCAATATCCCTGGCGAAGAATAAGTTTTTGCCGCGGGTTTTTTTTATAATTTTGTCCAATCCCGGTTCATAAACGGGAAGTTCATTGGAATTCCAGGCGTCAATGCGTTCCGGATTAATGTCAACTACAGTTACTTCGCAATCAGGGCATTTATAGGCAATAATGGCCATCGAAGGGCCTCCGACATAACCTGCCCCGATACAAAGTATCTTCTTTTTGAATTTTATTTTACTAATAGAGCCTCCGCAAGTTAAGTATGCTTTAGAATATCACGAAAATATTCGATTGTGTTTTTCAAACCTTTTTCCAAATTTACTTTAGGTTTCCATCCCAGCTTATTTCCGGCCAGAGTTATATTCGGTTTGCGCTGAGTCGGATCGTCCATAGGCAACGGCTGGAAAATTATCTTCGAGGCGCTTTTTGTCAGTTTAATTATTAATCGCGCCAATTCCAGAATGGTAAATTCTTCCGGATTGCCGAGGTTGACTGGGCCGTAAAAATCATCAGCGCAGTTCATCATTCGGATTAATCCTTCCACCATATCGTCCACGTAACAAAAGGATCTGGTATGACTGCCATCTCCGTAAACAGTAATGTCTACGCCTTGCAGGGCTTGAATAATGAAATTGCTGACAACGCGGCCGTCTTTAACTGCCATGCGCGGTCCGTAAGTGTTAAAAATACGGGCTATTTTAGTATTGACGCCGTTTTGCCTGCGGTAATCCATCATCAGGCATTCCGCGGCTCTTTTCCCTTCGTCATAACAGCTGCGAATTCCGATAGGATTGACGCGTCCCCAGTATGATTCGTTTTGCGGGTGCATTTCGGGATCACCGTAAACTTCCGAAGTGGAAGCCTGTAGAATTTTTGCTTTAGCCCGCTTGGCAATACCCAGGACGTTTATGACTCCGATGACGTTAGCTTTGA
>DLME01000008.1:0-6402 GCA_002479215.1 Syntrophaceae bacterium UBA7544 | reverse complement strand
TAATCGGATTGAGTTGATAATGTACCGGCGATGCCGGACAGGCCAGATTATATATTTCATCAACTTCCAGATAAACGGGATTGATTATATCATGGCGAATTAGCTCAAAATGGGGATTCGTCAAAAAATGGGTTATATTATCTTTATTACCCGTATAAAAATTATCCAGGCAAACAATGTCGTTATCTTCGTTGAGCAGCCTCTCACAAAGATGAGAGCCTAAAAATCCGGCGCCACCGGTAATTAATATACGTTTTATCATATAATTTTATTATTCATTGTGGTAAATATCTTGTGGTTTTGCTATTAAACTTAAACAGGCTTCAGATGTCAACTTAAAAAAATGTTTTTGTGCGGGTTTTTATGGCGGAAAGAGCAAGCATAAAAAAGGGGATTCTTTATATTGTTGCCACTCCCATCGGAAATCTGGAAGATATTTCCTTACGGGCAATCCGTACATTGAAAGAAGTTAATCTTATTGCCGCCGAAGACACACGCCATACCAGAAAATTACTTAATGCTTGCAAGATATCAACGTCCTTGATTAGTTTGCATGAACACAATGAAAAGGAAAAAAGCGAGCTTATCATTTCCAAAATAAATTCCGGAATGAATGTGGCATACGTGTCCGATGCGGGTACTCCCTGTGTTTCCGACCCCGGTCATTACCTGATAGGTTTTGCCCATGATGAAAATATCAGAGTTATTCCCATTCCGGGGCCATCCGCGATAATTACCGCTTTGAGTGCATCCGGTTTTTCCGCGGATAGTTTTTTGTTTTGCGGGTTTATGCCTGCCCGGGAAAATAAAAGACGAAAATTTATGGAATCTCTGAAAGACGAGGAAAGAACGATTGTTTTTTATGAATCACCCATGAGGTTTTTGGACTCGCTGAAAACTTTACAGGAAGTGCTGGGTAATAGGGAAATAGTTATGGCGCGCGAGCTGACCAAGATATTTGAAGAAGTTAAACGGGGTAAAATATCCGAGTTTCTTGCCGGTAAGGCAAAACTTAAGGGAGAGATCACAATAATTATCCAGGGCGAACAAAAAGCCCCGGTCACTTTAACTGATGAAGAAATAATAAGCAAACTAAAGTCATTTTTAAAAAATAAGCAGTTATCATTGCGCGATGCAGTAGCCGAAGTTGTAAGCCAAACAGGTATATCCAAAAAAAAGGTTTATGATCTTGCGCTTAGGCTTCGTTGGGGGGGGGAAGCAACTAAAAGGGTAGGGTGATATGTTTAACTGGAAAGTGCAGGAAAGAATATCTGCACTTTCATTATTTTATCGCTTTCTTTTTCGATGTTACACTTTCAGTGTATTTAGTTTAGCCAAAGTCGCTTCCGCCTCGCTGATAATGCGGCCCATAAGTTCTTTTGTAGTGGGTATATCTGTGATACCGCCGCAGCACTGGCCGGCAAAGAGGATGCCGCCTTCCACATCGCCTTCGTTAAGAGCCTTCAGATGCTTCATATTTCCCACAGCCTGACGGGCGAGCACCATAAGCGGATGACCTTCTTCAGCCCTTAACATTTCCATGCTGACACCCATAAATTTCAAAAAGGATAGATTCATCAAACGTTTGACCAGAAGCGCTCCCTTGATGGCTGCGATGAGCGGAAAACCGCGTTTCATCATTGCTTCCGCTTCCTTTGTTTTCAGCACACGGCCGTCCATTCCGTCGAACACATTATCGTAGAGAGTGTCTTGCTCCGTTGCCTGGATGCACAAACGCTTGAAGTTTTCATGAACCATGCTTTCTTTGACTACCATAAAACGGCTACCCATGGAAATACCGTCTGCCCCTAAAGCCAACGCCGCCGCTAATCCCCGGCCATCGTAAAATCCTCCCGCCGCGATTAAAGGCACCTTCACCATGCTGGCCACCAGAGGAATCAGAACCATGGAGGTAGCCGCCGCGCCGTGCGCCGCCGCTTCGTGACCGGTTACCACCAGAGCATCACAGCCTAGTTGGACAGCTTTCGTGGCATGTTTGGCGATGGCAATCGTTCCTACCACTTTGCCTCCATAGGCATGTACATCGTTGACAAACCAGGGCTTACCCAGTGAATAATTGATGATGGGCACCTTTTCTTCAATCGCCACGGTAATATTTTCCTTTGCCCCGGGGCCGACCAAAATCTGATTTATCCCGAAGGGCTTATCGGTCATATCTTTTAACTGGCGGATATTTTCCTTCGTTTCTTTAGGAGTGCATCGCGCTATAGCCAGTATGCCTAAGCCTCCGGCATTGCATACCGCCGATACCAGTTTCGGTTCTGTAATCCAGTTCATACCGGCGAGCATAATGGGATGCTCAATTCCGAACATCTGAGTCATTCTTGTTTTGAACATAATTTTCTCCTTGGAAAGAAGTGTGCTTGGGCAAAGCCATTGTAGAGGTTGCCTCAGTATCAGGTGCGGGACAGGCTGCCTCGAGATAGCGGTGTGTCACCCGCTCGATATAAGGCCTAAGGCCGCAGAAGCCGTATTGCCGTGATAAATGCTCATCATAAATCTGTCTGAGGATTAATAAAAGGGGTCAGAAAATTGACCCCTTTTATTTTAAAAATTTAATCCAATAATTTCTTTATTTGGCCTTGGCGACTTTCTTCAGTACGATCGCGGTTAAGATCTTGTAGATGCCTATGATGCCGAGAACAAATAATCCGCCGCCAATGAGTAAAACTCCAATCCATAAAAACGGAGCCATTTTGGGATTTGGATTGGGAACGTTGGTGGCCAGAGCGGCGATGAGGAAGAACATGAAGCTGTAAATGTTCACGAAGATCGGAATAATTTCAGCAAAAGCGACGATGACATAAACCACAAGCAGAATAAAGATCAATTTTGCCGTGCCCAGTCCTATGCTCGGTCCAACGCCCATAACGAAAAACTTAGCTACAACCAGAAAGAGGATTCCGACGGTGCCGCCTACCAGGATTGGAAGAGCGGTTTTCTTATCACCCTTGGCCATCAGGAAGAAAATCAGCACCATAAATGCCGGCCAGGTGGGTACTTGCAATGCCTCCATTGCCAAATAACCTATCGCTACAAGTATAATTAGAAACAATCCGAAAATAAGTCTGTTGCGGTTAAACTTTAGCATAGTCTTCCCCTCCTAGTTTTTTTAAATTTCTCAAGGACTATTCTTTGAATTTCAAAGATGGGCATGTAAATACCACATACAGAGTAGAGTATCAATCTATTTCAATGTGCACTCTGTTTTCTTAATGTAGGTAAGCGACCTTGCCTGTGGATAAAATACAAGTCCGCGGGATTCAGAATTCCAAAAATCACCATATAAAAGGGCAAGGCTCCCTCGCTGGAAAAAGAGGGAGCCGGATTGCCTGCTAAGCCGTCCTACTGCAGTTTTCTCAATTCTTTCTTCAGAATCTTGCCCACCAGCGTTTTGGGGAGGGCAGACATGATAACGATTTCCTTGGGGACGAAGAATTTCTTGAGCTTGCCTGCGCAGTACACTTTGATTTCTTCCGGTGTCGCCGTTTGCCCCGGTTTCAATGTCACAAAGGCCTTAATATCTTCGCCATAGACCGGGTCCTTGATGCCGATAACAGCCGCCTCGACTATACAGGTATGGCTGTAGAGGACTTCCTCAATCGTCCGCGGCGAAATATTTTCGCCCCCCTTAATGATAATATCCTTCTTCCGGTCAGTGATAAAGAAGTAGCCGTCCTTATCAACGTAACCTATATCGCCCGTATGGAGCCAGCCATTCTTGATCACCTCGGCCGTCGCCTCGGGCAGGTTCCAGTAGCCCTTCATGACCATCGGCCCGCGGAGAACTATTTCGCCCTCTTGACCTTGGGGTACTTCCTTGTCATTGTTATCAAAGATCTTTATCTCCATTCCCTTCATGGGGATCCCTATGGAGCCGGGCTTCTTCAGGGCCACATGGGATTGACCGGCATTGCCGGCCCCGGCTTCGGTCAGGCCCCATCCTTCGGCGATTTCGCCGCCGAATTTTTCCTTGAACTGTTTCCAGGTATCCAAGGACAGCGGCGCCGAGCCGCTAACCCAGTTCTTAACGGAGCTTACATCATACTTGTCGGCGTCAGGAAACAGCAGCATATAGACATACATGGTAGGAACGGCCGGGACACTCTGGACCTTATACTTTTGGATGTTGGAGAAAAGATGTTCGAGATTGAACTGCCGCATAATGACGACTTTGCCGTGATAGCGGAGGAAGGCGCCGTTCATCATGGCGACCCCGAAAGAATGGCAAAGCGGCAGAACGGCAATCGTAACCAGATCCTGCGGAAGGTTGGTCGTATCCTGTTGGCATTTGGCAACGAAGTAAAGACCGTAATGAGTGAGCATGACCCCCTTTGGGGTGCCCGTTGTACCGGAAGTATAAATCAGGGCGGCAACGTCATCGTCGGCAGTTGCAACAATTTTAAGCTTATCTGAATTCTCTTCAACAAGCTTCTTAAAGGAATGTGTACCGGGGTGTTCTTTGTCGGAAACCATGATGATGTTTTTGACTCCGGAAACTTTGGATTGTGCTATCTTTACTTTGTCGAGATGTTCAGGGGAGGTAATGATAGTATTCGCCCCGCTGTCCTTATAAATAAAATTGATTTCTTCTTGACCGACCAGATAGTTGATCGGGATAGTTATAGCGCCTATTTTCCAGATGGCCTGAAAGGCCTGGAGGACTTCCGGGCAGTTCTGCATCTGCATGATGACACGGTCACCCCTTTTCACCCCCAATTTTTTGAGAGCATTGCCCAGTTTCTTGGCGACACGGTCCATCTGCATGTTCGTTATCTCCTGCCCCTCAAAGATATAACTAACATGTTCTCCTACTTCTTGATTTTTTAAAGCTAATTCAGCGATGTTCATCTAGGTATTACCCCCTTGTGGATTATGTCCATCTCACCCGTTTCGGAGAACGGGTGAGATGGATGCTAAGCTCATGCTAAATTGATTTTCCGGACAGCACTATATCGATATCAGTGTTGGACTTTCTGAATGTCATTTTTATAATGGTGAGCCGATCGCAGCCAGCAGAACAGGCCGAGGATCGCTACTGTGCAGACGATCATGACACCGATCGTCAACCCGTACCAGTCGCCCGGCTTTCCCGTCCCCATGGCATCCGCTATCGATCCGGCGATGCCCGAGCCCCAGCCACCCCCCAAGCCATACATCGCAGCCATGGCAACGCCGAAAGAGAGCGATTTCAGATGCACCGGCACGACCATCTGGGTGGTCGCCCCGACCGCGCCGCCCACACCGGCAATGACCACGGTGTGCAGTATGTAGAATAGAAATCCGAGGATCATCAGAAAACCCCATTCGTTAAGCTTTCCGGTGTAAAGTATGAACGCAAAATAGAAATAGAGCACCGCGAATACGGCGCCGCCGAAGGTGCAGAGCGCGGCGAAGCGCATCCTGCCGCCGGGACTCCTTTTCTCCCATCGATCGCAAAGCCGTCCGCCGAGGGGATAGGCGAACAGGGTAGCCAGAAGGATGACCGCCATAATGGTCGGGGCCCAAGCGACGCTCAAGTTAAACCGGTAGACCAGGAGCGTTACGTTCCAATGCGCGACGGTCACGATCACCATCATGTGCATTCCGAAACCGACATAGAGCCACCGGAGCGTCGGAATCTTCCAAAGCGTGAAGAAGTTTTTCCAGAAGTTCCCTGATTCCGCCTTCGGCCTTGTTGGGTAATCCTGCATGAACAAGGCGATAATGCCGAAAATGACGCCCGGGATGGCAAAAAAGAAAAACGCCGCCGCCCAACCCCAATTCTGGGCGACAAATCCTGCCAGGACCAGGCCGAGAATGACCCCTACGGCGATGGACATGTTGAAATAGCTTAGCTTGTGGCCCCTTTCTTCCGGCTTATAGGATGCGCCGATTAGCGCGGTTCCGCCGGGACCAAATCCGGCCTCACCGACACCGACACCGATCCGCGGGATCAGGACGCTCGTGAAACTTCTGCCCAGGCCGGTCGCAAAGGTTGCGATGCTCCATAAGATCGCCATGATGCTTATGGACTTTCTCCTGCTCCACCGGTCAACCAAGTATGAAACCGGCAGGGCAAAGAAACCGATGCTCAAGATGAAGAAGTTCTGAATCCAGCCCACCTGAGCTTTGGTCAAACCCAGATCCTTCATCATCGGCGCGGCCACAACCGAAAAGACCTGACGGTCCATCCAGTTGATGCAATAGAGTATGCAACAAATGACCAGGACGAAAG
Organism: Syntrophaceae bacterium UBA7544; assembly: GCA_002479215.1. Classification (GTDB taxonomy): domain Bacteria; phylum Desulfobacterota; class Syntrophia; order Syntrophales; family Smithellaceae; genus UBA4810. The sequence goes on along the minus strand of DLME01000008.1, from coordinate 164 downwards.
TTGCCCTTTTCCCTCCTACCTCAAACTTTTTTTGTTCCATAATTCCCTCCCTTTTTTAGTATTGTACACATCTACAACCTACATATAAAGCCCATGTCGGGTATAGCTGTTAGAATAGCCAGGCGGGATCCAGATTCCCCAAGAATGGGGAAAAGAATCACACC
>DLME01000104.1 GCA_002479215.1 Syntrophaceae bacterium UBA7544 | reverse complement strand
AATGTGGAATCGGTGGCGTGGATCACCGAGCGCAAGAACACGCTGGCAATGTTGTTCTATGTCACGAGTCTTCTCTTCTACCTGCGATTTGAGGACACAGATCGATGGTGCTGGTATGGAATGGCGTTGGGGTCTTTTGTGCTCGCGTTATTGAGCAAGACAGCGGTGGTGCCGCTACCAATTGTGCTGTTGGGATTAGCGTGGTGGCAGAGGGATCGGGTTAGCAGCCGGGATGTAAGGCTTACGCTGCCGTTTTTCGGCGTTGCGGTACTGCTGGGTTTGATCACCGTCTGGTTCCAATCCCATGCCATAGGAGCAGAAATGGTACGTGCGGACAGCCTTTGGTCGCGCCTGGCTGGAGCGGGTTGGGCGGTATGGTTTTATCTCTACAAGGTGCTGCTTCCGGTGAATCTCATATTCGTTTATCCAAAGTGGCAAATCGATGCGACTAAGCTGCTGTCATATGTGCCTGGGTTGCTAGTGCTGGCGTGGGCTGCAGTTTTCTTGCGCTTTCGCAAGGGGTGGGGCAAGGCGTGGTTATTTGGGCTGGGATACTTTGTGGCGATGCTGCTACCAGTTCTGGGATTTCGGGACATTTATTTCATGCGTTTCTCGCTGGTAGCGGACCACTGGCAGTATTTCTCAATCATGGGACCCATCGGACTCGTGGCTGCTGGAATAACATGGGCATCTGACCGATTGAAGAAGAGAAACGTTTTCTTGGTACCGGCTTTCAGCGCGATTTTGTTGCTAGTTCTAGGCGTTTTGACCTGGAGACAAACCTGCAATTATAGCAATATCGAAACGCTCTGGAAAATGACTATCGCGAGAAATCCCGCCTGCTGGATGGCTTACATCAACAGGGGAATCGTCTATAAAAGCCTTGGTAATTACAGGCAGGCGATAGAGGACTATACCGAGGCAATCCGTCTGAAAGCTGATCTGTACCAAGCCTACTACGACAGGGGAATTATTTATGGCCAACATGGTCAGTATCAACTGGCCATTGAGGATTACAATAAGGCAATCGGCTTGAATCCTGATTATCTACAAGCTTACAACAACAGGGGAATCGTCTATATGAAGATTGGTATTTATCAAAAAGCCTTAGAGGATTTCAATGAAGCCATCCGGTTAAAACTTGATTATGCCGACGCTTACAACAACAGGGCTTTTGTTTATCTAAATCAAGGCGATAAAATTTCCGGTTGTCGCGACGCGCGAAAAGCATGTGAATTGGGGAATTGTAAATTATTGGAAGCCGCAAATTCCAGAGGATTCTGCCGCTGATTAAGTAGGCATGCTGTATCATTGATTACAGATGATAATCCTCAATTATGACAGCTGTCCACTACTGAAACTAAGTAAGTGTAGTCAGCAAGAACTTCTTCCTGTAAGAGTTAATTGACGAATTCTGAAAGTTATGCAACATTACAAACGTAAATAGTTGAAATATTGTGACACCCCGTCGGGGAACCAGGCTGTAAAAGAAGAAAACAAACATCAACCTGTATTAACCGGTCTACTCGACTATTAATTGTTGTGAGAACAGAATGACCGGAATAGGAGATTGCTTATGAAGAGACTATTAGGAATAGTGTTGTTTACTGTATTTGTCTTCAGCTTTCATTCTGCATTTGCTATAAGCGGAAACGATCTTATCCCTGGAATGAGAGTATACTTAAAATCAGAGACGGATTACACAAAGGCCGACTTTTTGTTGGTTGGAAACTATCTGGGATATGTTCAAGGTGTTGTTGAAGCAACGGCTTCCGACTACTCCTTGCCAAAAGATATAACAGCCGACCAGATGTGCCGTATCGTTGCCAAGTTCCTGGAAAAGCACCCGGAAAGATGGAACGAACCAGCCCATAACCTTGTCCGCAATGCCCTTCGGGAAGCTTTCCCAAGTTATATATTGAGAAACAGATGAAAGCCACCCCATGTAGGATAATCAATTGAATGTTATAGACAACAGTTTGAATAAGTTGTAAGTACGCTCGATTGTTTACAAATCATTTCACCGAATCAATGACGCATCCGGTAATTTTTTTTCGTGATCAAACATTTCAAATGCAAATCATTAAAATATTTATTTACCATAATTGTTTGTTTGTAGGTGAAACCTTCAGAGAAAGTCACCTGCCGAGGGACAATGCTATGATATAAAACTATGCGTCATTGCCTTGAGAAAAATTTTTATTATAAAGGGAATGGGATAGATAAATATTAATTTTGACTGATTAGTTAATTTTAACAGGATTTTGATAAATATTTGATTATAAAAAGTTAGAAGTAAACAGGAACAACGCCCTAATTAACTATCTCTTAGGTATAGATTCATTGCCTAGCCCACCCCCACGGACACAGGACGACGATTTGGAAAGTGAAGGCATCTCGGAGGGGAAGACGAAGCGAACGGCACGTTCGTAGAGCAGATAATCCCACGCCCAATTGATGAGAACCATCATCCGATTACGAAAACCGATTAGATTGAAAAGATGAATAACGAGCCAAAGAAGCCAGGCTACAAAACCTGTATAAGTTTTTGCGCCGATAGCCACACCGGCGCTTTTGCGGCCGATGGTAATCATCGAGCCCCGGTCGTGGTAATGAAAAGGCTGAAGTGCTTGTCCGGAGATTTGCCGCAGGATATTTTGCGCGGCGGTAATACCGGATTGGATAGCCACCTGCGCGACCATCGGTAAAACTCGGGTATCTTCCTTGATGGAAGCCAAATCACCAATGACGTAAATTTCCGGGTGCTCCAACGCCTGTAAAGTTTCCCGAACGGGAACCCGTCCGTCACGTCCTGTGGAAACACCGGATAGCTCAGCCAGAGGTTCTCCTTTTACACCGGCAGTCCAGACGACTGTTTGGGTGGTAATATTATCCTGACCGCTCAAGAGCACTGCATTGGGCGTTACTTCCCTGACCTTTGCTCCTAAGCGCACGTCAACTCCCATCTTCTGGAGCTTCTCCAGCGTATAGGTGCGCACGGACTGGGGCATATTAGCAGCCAATCCGTCCGCCGCCTCCAGAAGAATAATACGGACGGATTGAAAATCGACTCTCCGGTAATCTTTGACCAGAGGACCATGAATTAGTTCGCTCAGTGCTCCGGAATACTCCACTCCCGTGGCTCCGCCGCCGACAATGACAAATGTAAGCAGGCTTTCGCGTTTGGCCTTGTCTTCCTCCCGCGCGGCAGCTTCAAAACAGCAGATGATATGGTTTTTCAGGGCGACAGCTTCTTCCAGTGTCTTCAGGCAGTAAGCATTTTCTGCCACTCCCGGCAGGCCGAAGGAGTAAGTGATGCTTCCCGTAGCCAAAATCAGATAATCGTAGGATATAGACTCGCCATTGGTAACGACTATGCGGTTTTGCAAATCAACACGCCAGGCGTAAGCCAAAGTAAAATCTATGTTAGAATGCTTCCAGAAGATACTGCGGACGGGATAGGCAATATCCTCCGCCTCCAATTCGGCGGCGGCTACCTGATATAGAAGGGCAAGAAAAGTGTGATAGTTGTTTCTATCGATAAGAAGGACATCAACGTTTCCCTGCGCCAGAGTCCGGGCTGCCCATAATCCGCCGAATCCAGCACCGATAACGACCACTCGTGGTGTTCTGTCCCTGTTTACCTCCGCCAAAATTGTGTCCCTCGCATATAGGTAGATAAACGCAATAAAACAATATTACAAAAAATAACTGTGTTAATAAATATTCTGATACGATTTTAGATGTCAATCAATTAACGAAACAGACGACTAAATCTTTTTCGTTAATTTATGGAACGAGGCCCCGTTTTTTTAGTTCCATGCGAACATCGATTCGGCGTTCCCTCAAGTCTTCGGCTGTATATCCGGAGCCACCCGTACCTACGCCGGCACCACCGCCAACTCCGCGTCCAAAACCACCGACTCCGATACCTACTTGCGGTCCCGATTGTTTTTCTTGGCTTTCGATTTCATCGTTCAGGCGATAAAAGTAGCGAAGGAGATCCTCATTCCCCATTTTCTTAAAATCCTCGGTAAGCAATTCTTTCGACCTATCCGCACATCCCGCTACTAAAAATACAGCAGCAATAATAAGAAATGCTAAAATAATATTTTTTTTAATCTTCACCTCAAATTCCCCTATTTTTTAAATGCTATTTTTGTATTGTTGGACTTTGATAAAATAAATTTAATTATTATATGCGTTATTTTTGATTTGTCCACAGAGATTTTCCGGATTTTTTGCTCTCAAAAAAGATCAAGCAAGCCACATAAAAAACCCCCCTTAAAGCA
>DLME01000107.1 GCA_002479215.1 Syntrophaceae bacterium UBA7544 | reverse complement strand
TTAGAATTGGAGTTTCACGAATAAATACAATTGAAGATCTTCGCGGCACGCCGCAAAGAATCTTCGATTCATAAGGAATAATATCATTCAGTATTCGCTCGCTTACTCCACAGCAAGCTATGGAGAATGCGCTCACTACCGAATTCACGCCCAACGACAGACATCGACACTATACCCCATATTTTGAGATCTATATTTCCTTGACATACAAGACCGAAATTCTTATAGTTCAACCATGAACAAGCAATGTCTTATCAAATGCTGCCTTTATAGCATCTTTGGTTTAGAAATGGAATAATACCTAGAACATACGAAATTCCTTGGACAAATTTACTTAATTTCAATGAAGGGATTACAAAAATGCGTAAATACATTTCAGGAAGTTTTATTCTACATTTATTAATTTTGTGTTTTATGGTTTGTCCGGTTTTCGCGGGAGATAGCGGCGAGAAGAAAGGATGCGATACGATTTCGCAGTCGGAAATTCGGGATGTTCTGAAAAACATAAACGCTAATAATGCGGCAGTATTATATATAAAAGAATCTCCTCTGGCCGGGATATGCGAAGTTGCTATAGACCGTGGTGGGCAGCCGGCCATTTTTTATTTTGATATTGCCAAAACCCATCTAATTTTTGGCAACCTGGTGGAAATGAAGACCATGACCAATTGCACAGCCCAGTCGACCAGGGAAATCCAGGATAAAAAGCGGATTGACATCTCCAAAATCTCTTTAACCGCAGCCCTTGTCCTGGGCGATTTAAAAGCAGAAAAAAAAGTTATTATTTTTACCGATCCGGACTGTCCATACTGTAGCGAACTTCATAAGGTAATGAAACAAATTAGCGACAAGAGAAAGGATATTGCCTTCTATATTAAAATGTATCCTTTGGAATTCCACAAAGACGCATACTGGAAATCCAAGAGCATAGTCTGCAATAACTCCATGCAGTTGCTTCAAGATTGCTTTGATAAAAAGGAAATTGTAAAAACGGATTGCAAAACAGAGGAAGTTGACAACACGTTAAAACTGGCCAAATCCCTGGGGATAACTGGAACACCGGCAATTATTCTGCCGGATGGCAGGCTACGCATAGGCACCATGCCGGAGGCGGAATTGACCAAGTTGATTGATGGCAAGATATGACAAGAAATAATCAATTATCACGGCAGTACGGCTTCCGGCGGCCTTATCTTCAGTAGGTTATTTATCGGTATCCTGATTGTGGCGATCTGCACAACGGCTTTGTCCGCCCTGAAATTAATGTCTGTTTTAAGTGGTAATTATCACCCCATAAGGGGTGAGTTATGTTGAAGGATAGAAAATTATATCTTACGTTAATTACAATTATTTTTAGTCTTTTTTCAATTTGTTAGGTAATTTTTGTGCATGAAATATGGAACAGATTTTAGACATTCTATATACTATACCGAACCCCTTGTTAATTTTGCCCGCTAGCGTGGTTGTCTTTGTCATTCCGGGACTAATTGCCGGCTTTTGTTTTAAGTCCGTCAGTCGATGTAAAATTGTCTATGCGTGGACTTTCGCCGGTCCAGTCATAGCAACTCTTATTGCTGGTCTAGTGATATACTTATTTGTCGGCCCTTTTGATGAAGGAGAGACCGAGGGGTTGGCGATTCTTTCGCTAGATATTGGTATTCCTTGTGGATGGGTGTTGGGTCTCATGGTTCCTATGGCCATATATTTGCTCAATGATCGTAAGGCACGAAAAAAGATAAATTCTGCACAACCAGCAAATTCACCCCATTCGGAATCCGTTGCGTGGTCTCCTCAAGGTTGATTTGCGTTGTTACCCTCTTTTTTTTCAATCGTTAATCTTCTCTTTTTTGAGCCCAGAGCTTCTATTGAGTAGTAGGTATAGTCAGTAAGCACTTCTTCCTGTAATGTTGTTTTTCTTATTTTCCCAATTCACACAACATTTCAATCGGAAATAACCAAAAAACTGCTGAACTCTAACTTAACATGTGGTACAAGTATTAGAGGCAGGTCAGAACCACTACAATATAGTGGATTCAAATTCCCTAAATTCATAAGGAGGAAATCAGCTATGCAGAGAGTAAGCGATCTTCTAAAAAGTAAGGCAAAAGAGGTGTGGTCTATTTCACCAAAGTCAACCGTATTTGATGCCTTGAAGATCATGGATGAGAAAGAGATCGGGGCATTAATGGTCATGGATAAAAAAGATAACGTAGTTGGAATTATTACTGAAAGAGACTACGCAAGAAAAGTGATTCTGAAAGGGAAATCCTCCAGCAAAACACTTGTAGAGGAGATTATGACCCCTTCGGAGAAAATGTATACGGTCAAGTCTGATACCCCTGTTGAAGATTGTATGGTTCTCATTACAGGTAAACGGATAAGACACGTGCCTGTTTTTGATGGTGATCAATTTGTCGGACTCATATCTATCGGCGATGTGGTGAAATCCACCATATCCCAGAAGGATATACTGATAGAGCACTTGAGTAATTACATTAGTGGAAAGTATTGAGTGACCTGTCCCCAAACCGAACCCGCTTTCATGAGAAGCTTTAGTCATTGTCAGGAATGGGTATTAAGATTTTATAATGAATATATCTACCTCGATTTCTGGAAATCATGACTATGACGTTGAGGAAATCCGGGATGGGGAAGGACGCTCAATTTTTTCATGCCGCTTGTCATTATTTCGGATGAATGTTTATAAAATTAAGTGGTCGCGTTCTCACAAAGCACAAGATGCTTATCTCATCGAGCGGAGATGGTTTGCTTCTGATTCGATGACGGGGATGACGGCCGGCTATCATAATAAAAAGATGTTATGATAGAATGCGCGATCATATATGTCCGGATTGTGAGTTTTAAAAATTGTGGTATGGAGGAATATCATGTCCATTGTAATCGGCGTGCTCCGGGAGACGGCATCTGGAGAACGGCGCGTTGCTGTCGTGCCCGAAGTGGTCAAGAAGTTCAAATCGCTCGGCGTGGAGTTCTGTATAGAACGCGGAGCCGGAGCAGGCAGTTATTTTCAAGACGGAGATTTCAGCCCGTCGAGCATTGTTGAAAACAGCAACGAGGTGTTCACTCAATCCCAGATCATCTTCAAAGTGCAGCCCCCGCCGCTGGACGAAATTCGGTCAATGCGGCCGGGAAGTATCCTCATCGGATTTCTAAATCCCTACCAGGGTGCGGATCGGGCTGCTCTCCTGTGCGAAAAAAAAATCACCAGCTTTGCCGTCGAGTTGATTCCGCGTATTTCCCGCGCCCAAAGCATGGATGCTCTCTCGTCGCAGGCCACGGTGGCCGGCTATCAATGCGCTCTGATTGCAGGCGTGCTCTCCTCCAAATTTTTCCCCATGATAACGTACGCCGCGGGCACGCTGCGTCCCGCGCGGGTGCTGGTAATCGGCGCAGGGGTCGCCGGGCTTCAAGCGATAGCAACCGTGCACCGTCTCGGTGCCATCGTGGAGGCCTATGACGTTCGGCAGGAGACGAGAGAGCAGGTCGAGTCTTTGGGAGCGAAGTTCGTCGACACCGGCGTGGCAGCTGCCAGCTCGGGCGGTTATGCATGCGAGCTGACCGATGAAGAAAAGAAGCGTCAGAAGGAAAATTTGGCAAAAGCCGTCTCCCATGCTGATGTGCTGATTACCACGGCTGCGATCCCCGGCAAAAAAAGTCCGCTCATCATCACCGAAGACATGGTGCACGGAATGAAACAGGGATCGGTCATTGTGGATATGGCTGCTGATTCGGGCGGCAATGTTGCCGGTTCGCGTCCCGGGGAAACCGTTGTTGTCCACGGCGTAAGCATCGTCGGCACCGTTAACCTTGCCTCCCGCATGCCGGTCCATGCTTCTGAGATGTACTCGAAAAACCTGTTCAACTTCATTTCGCCGTTTATTAAGGCAGGCGAACTTCAGCTTGACTGGAACGATGAGATCATTGCTGGCAGCGCCTTTACGCATAAATGCCGGATACAGCATGAAGGAGTGAGGAAGACAATGGAGGAATATTTACGCTCCAAATCTTAAGCATCACGTTACAAATAAATTCCAGACGCCAGATCTCGATGTGTTTCGATATGTTGTCAAGTGAATAGTATTTGAGATTTTATGAGGGAGGTATTTCATGGAAGGGTTTGTTGCGCTCTATATTTTTATGCTGGCTGCTTTTACCGGTTACGAGGTGATCTCGCGTGTGCCCATGATTCTGCATACGCCGCTCATGTCCGGCTCTAACTTCGTCCATGGTGTTGTGCTCGTGGGTGCCATGGTCGCGCTGGGACAAGCACACACGGTGCTTGAACAGGTGATCGGATTTATCGCGGTGCTGCTCGGTGCGGCCAACGCCGCGGGCGGATACGTGGTTACGGAACGCATGCTCGCCATGTTCAAGAGCGGGAAGGCCGACAAATGAGTGCGAGCATCCTTATCAATGCAAGCTACTTCATCGTCGCGGTTCTCTTCATCCTCGGCCTGAAAAGCATGTCCTCGCCGGTAACCGCCCGGCGCGGTATCCTTTGGGCCGGTGCAGGCATGGTGCTCGCCACCCTTGTTACGTTCGGCTGGCCGGGGATGCACAATTATACGCTGATGGTAGTTGCGCTTGCTCTTGGCGGCGGCGCGGCATGGTGGTCGGGCAAGGTGGTAAAAATGACCGATATGCCGCAGATGGTCGCCATTTACAATGGCATGGGCGGTGGAGCCGCCGCCGCAATTGCGGCTGTCAAATTTGCCGAAGGAGAGGTGCACGGTACGGTCGTTACGGCGCTCGCTGTTCTCGGTACTGTCATGGGGACTGTGTCTTTCTCCGGCTCTTGCATTGCCTTTGCCAAGCTGCAGGGCATCATGAAAAAGGCGTTCCGCCTGCCTGCCCATAATGTCGTAAACGTAATTCTAAACGCGTGCACATTCTTCGTGAGCATCGCGATCGTGACCTCCGCCTACCCCACCCCGATTCTGATTGTCGCTCTCTTTGTGCTCTCGCTCATGCTGGGTATAATTATCACCATGCCCATCGGGGGCGCCGACATGCCCGTAATGATCTCGCTTTTTAATGCGACCACCGGCCTCGCCGTGGGCTTCGAAGGCTTCGTACTCGCCAATCCCGCGCTTATCATCGCCGGCATCGTAGTGGGTTCGGCAGGTACGCTGCTCACTCAACGCATGGCAAAAGCAATGAACCGGTCGCTGACAAACATTTTGTTCAACCCGATCACCGGGGAGGCGCAAACAAGCGGCGAGGGCAGCGGCGGCACGATGAAAGAAGCGACTGCGCTGGATGCCGCTGCCATGATGCACTACGCACGCAAAGTCATTATCGTACCCGGCTACGGCATGGCTGTTGCCCAAGCCCAGCACAAGGTATGGGAGATGGCAAAACTCCTGGAGGAGATGGGCGTGGAGGTCAAGTTTGCAATCCATCCCGTGGCGGGTCGCATGCCCGGCCACATGAACGTACTGCTCGTGGAAGCGGGTGTCCCGTATGAAAAGATATTCGATCTCGATGAGATAAACGCGGAATTCCCGCAGACGGATGTGGCGCTCGTGATCGGTGCGAACGATGTGGTGAACCCGGTTGCGCGCACGGACAAGTCAAGCCCCATTTACGGCATGCCCATCCTGGATGCTGACAAGGCGCAGAATGTTATTGTCATTAAACGCGGTAAGGGCGCAGGGTATTCCGGCATTGAGAATGCTCTCTTCTACGCAGAAAACACGCGCATGCTCTATGGCAGCGCACAGCAGGCCGTGAGTTCGGTGATCCAGCGTATTAAGGAAATGGCATTGTGATGATATATCCCCAGATACACGCATGAATATTAATCGCGTGTGGGGTTAAGGGAAACTATTCTTATCAGCTTTTCAGGAACCGCAGCAAGCTACGGGGTATTATACCCCTGCTTATACAGGATCAATTCAACTAACAGATATTACTGCGCTGTGCTTGTAATATCTGAGTTTCATTGATTCGACTTACCAATTCCGACGTGTGACCTTTAGGTTATAAACTTCGCTTTCGGAATTGGAGTCTCACAAAAAAAGTTAAGGAGGGCGCGATTAGTGAGCAGTGAATTTTTAGGCGTCGCCACCGACGATAACTTCGAAGGTGAAGTTCTGAAAAGCGCCAAGCCAGTGCTCATCGATTTTTGGGCGCCCTGGTGCGGGCCTTGTAAAGCTATCGGCCCTATAGTAGAAGAGCTTGCCGGGCAATTCCAAGACAGCGTCAAAATAATGAAATTAAATGTTGACGAAAATCAAAAAACAGCGCTTAATTTCGCTGTGCGGAGCATACCAACCCTGATCCTTTTTAAGGAAGGCAAAGTACTCGATACTCTCATCGGCCTTGTTCCTAAAGAAAAACTGGAAGAATTCGTTAAGAAAAGTTTATAAATCAAGAATGTACCGCTGAAAGGTAGTGAAGACATGTATTTAAAAATATTGCGGGAAACATTTAATTGGAAAATATTCATAATTGTTTTATTGGCATTATGCTGCTTTAGTGGCTGTTCTTTATTGGATATATTTAGCAAGAAAGAAACGGTCAAGAATACTCCGGAAGGGCTTTACTCGCGCGGAGCTGCCGAATTTCAGAAAAGCAATTATTATCACGATTATAAAAAAGCCCGGGAATATTTTATGAGGGTTAAAGAAGAATATCCCCTGCATAATCTGGCTGTTTTAGCGGAAATAGGAATAGCCGATTGCTATTATAGTGATAAGGAATACTCGGAAGCGGAAAATGCATACAACGATTTTATCACTCTTCATCCTACTAACGAGAATGTTCCCTATGCCCTCTACCAAACGGGTATGTGCCAGTACAACCAAATAGAAGCAATCGATCGCGATCAGACGGCGGCAATTAAAGCAAAAAAAGGACTGGAAAAAGTTGTGTCCCGTTACCCTGATAGTAAATTTGCCACCATGGCCGAGAAGTTGATTCGCGAATGCAAGCAAAAGCTGGCGGAACAAGAATTTTATGTGGGGCAGTTTTATTTCAAACAGAAAAAATATCAGGCCGCCCTCGCCCGTTTTGAAACAGTGGCGCGAGATTACGCGAACGTCGGTCTTGATTATAAGGTGGAATATTTTATTAATGAAACCAAAGTGAAAATTGCCGAAGAAGAGAAGTTGAAAAAAGCCGAGGAAGAAAAATTAAAAAAGGCCCAGCAAGAAAAAACCAGAACCGCAAAAAAATAATACCAAGCCGCTTTTATTCGTGAAACTCCAATTCCGAAAGCGAAGCACATCGGAATTGGCAAGTTGAACAATCCCGTGAAGCGGCGGTCGTGAAACTCCAATTCCGAAAGCGAAGCACATCGGAATTGGCAAGTTGAACAATCCCGTGAAGCGGAGGGTTTAATACCCCGCAGCTTGCTACGGAATCTGTTTCCAAAGCTTGCTTTGGGGTTCATACCCGTGATTTCTAAAAAGTTTAATCTGTTCCTGATAGATACTCATCTCTTCAGGAGTGACTTTTTCCAAAACACACTCTTCCACCATATAACTTGTTACTTTATCATCAAATTGTATCCTGGCGCTGCTGTTCCCGGTCACCTCAAGTGCTACTCTGTCTTTTACATATAAAAGCGTTCGTCCTCCGGATTCCAGTTGATGATAAACCATATTTTTTTTCGGCGTCGGCAGGCCTATCATTTCAGTGTGTTCTTCAAAGTTCTGACGACCAATTTCCGTTTTAACCCCGTCCACAAGAAATAAAACTACGCCTAAAGGCATCATTGTTACCATGCCGGCAACTGTAGTTGTCATACCCACGGCAAAACTCGAATAATCCGTAAATGTTCGGGAACGAAGCTCTAAAGGAGTCAATTTACGAAATTTCAAAACAATGCGACAGCCATAGAAATCCTTAAAGCTTTCCTCCAACTGATAATATTTTAATGCACGCACAATAAATTCGGAGACATGACCAAGGTAAAGTTTTTCACCGGGCGGCAATTTTACCGATTCCGGATTAACATCGCGCGACAACTTCAGACAACTGAAAAGTGTATCCTGTGCTCCCGGTTGTGTTGCGCACCCAGGCAACAGAATCGCATTGATTTCACCTCTGGTGGCACGCGCTTTTACCTCTTCTTCATAAGGGTCCATAGTTCTATCGATATAATTCTGATAAAATGCACCACACCCTGACAAATTAATAACAAGAATGATGCTGCTCAGCAGTAAAATTACCAATCGTACTGCTGTCTTTTTTGTATTTGGTAAAGAATATAATTTATACTTGAGCATGGCAGGTTCTACTTATTGGATTTTATTGTAAAACTCCAATTACGAAAGTGAAATCCGGCGCATGCCGGACGAAGCGTATCGGAATTGGTAAGTTGAACAATCCCGCAAAGTGGAGGGTATAATACCCCGCAGCGAGCTTTGGGGTTCATACCCGTGATTTAGGGTAAAAAATATATGAATAACGTCTTTTTGTCAAAAATATAATGAGACTCGCTGATAATGAGACCCAAGCTTCAGAAACAAAGTGCACTGAAGCTTGCAGGTCGAATT
>DLME01000064.1:318-12212 GCA_002479215.1 Syntrophaceae bacterium UBA7544 | reverse complement strand
GCCGGAGGCTCCCTAAAATAATGCGACCTCCCGCGGGTCACGGCGTTTTCTCCCCTCGGCCGGAGCCGGGGGATTCCAAGTCGCGGGATTAAATCGTCCGGCGCAAAACCCGGGCGGCATTGTGAATTATGTCCCATGCGCCGCTGAAAAATGGAGAGTAAGCTAAATCCAAATAGGCGATTTCATCAAGATTCATTTCCGCCCAAAGTGCTACGGACAAAGAATTAATCCGGCTGACTGCGCCCGCAAATCCTACGGCTTGCGCGCCTAGTAATTTTCCCGATGCCTTATCGGCAATAAGTTTCAGGCCGATTTTCTTTTCGCCGAGTGATCCTACAATGGCATTTCCCCAAACCAAAGTGCTGACAGGATTATAATTGGCAAGCACCGCTTCCTTCTCATCAATGCCGGTCGCCGCCGCTTCCAGACTAAAAAGCCGAAAAGACTGCGCCCCGACAATTCCCGCGAATTTAAACGGTTTGCCGCCGATATTGCGGCCGGCCACACGTCCCTGCTTGTTGGCGATGTCACCCAAGGGAATGTTTACCCAGCGGCGGCTCACGCGATGCCATGATTCACTGCAATCACCCGCGGCGTAAACATTTTTTTGAGAAGTTTGCTGAAAATGGTTTACAGCGACAGCGCCCGTTTTGCCAATTGTGAGCTCCAACTCCTGCGCCAGACGGATATCCGGTTTTATACCAATAGCAAGTAAAATCATATCCGCATCCCATTTGCCTTGATTGGTAACAACACAGAGCGGCCCCTCGGTTCCCGTTTCGATAGCCGCCGTTTCCGCATGGGGCACAAACTCCACACCATTATTTTTCAGCTCTTCCAGCATGAACGAGGAGAGCCTGGCATCCCAGCGATTGACCGGCAGGGATCCCCTGTGGATTACTACCGTTTTGACACCGGCTGTGTGCAGGCCCTCGCTCATTTCCATGGCAATGAAACCGGCGCCTATAATGACCGCTTTGCGGCATTTATTTTCGCGCAGGTAGGTCTTGATTTTAATCGCATCTTCCAGATTTTTTAAAGTAAAAATTCCGGGTTTATCAACACCGGGAATATCGGGAATCAACGATTTGGAGCCCGTTGCTAAAGCTAAAATGTCAAAAGGTAATTTTCTGCCGTCTTTGAGTTTAACTATTTTCTCTTTATTGATGATATTTACCACTGGGGTATTTAATTGAACGTCAATACCCGTTTCGCGAAACCGCTCCGGCGTCCGCGCGATCAAGTTATTTTCGTCTTTTATTACATTACCGATGTAATAGGGTGTGGGGCAGGAGGCGTAAGAAACAAACTTTCCTCCCTCCAGGATAGTTATATTTAATGAAGGATCATTGCGCTTAGCCTCGGCGGCGGTTGATGCCCCGCCTGCGCCGCCGCCGACAATGACCAGATTCTTTCCCATAAAACCTCCTGCGTTATTTAGGGGAAGAGGATGCTTGCTTGCGCCAGATGATAATGGCGATACCCGCCATCATCATCAATATACACAGAACCTGTCCCATGCTCAGCGGGCCTAAAACAAAACCAAGCTGAGAGTCGGGTTCACGGAAGAATTCGATGAAAAAGCGCACAAAACCATAGCCACAAATGTAAATTCCGATAAAGAATCCGTCAAACATTTTCTTTTTTCTAATCAGCCACAGCAAGATGAACAAAACAATTCCTTCGAACAGTGCTTCATAAAGCTGGGAAGGGTGACGCAGGCTATGTGAGGGATCAAGCGGAAAATACATTCCCCAGGGCACGGTAGTTACCCGGCCGAAGAGTTCGCCGTTAATAAAATTGCCGATCCGGCCAAAGGTGTAGCCCAGTGGAATAGCCGGGCAAAGGAGGTCGGCAAACTGCCAAAATTTGATCTTGCGTTTGCGGCAAAATAATATGGTCATAACAATAACGCCGATAAGGCCGCCATGATAAGACATGCCGCTGATGCCGATAAATCTGATGCCGTTGGAAAAATCAAAAGGCAAAATTATTTCGAGCGGATGCTGGAAGTAATAGCCGAAATTGTAAAATAAGGCATAACCGAGCCTGCCGCCGATGAGCAATCCAATCATTGCCCAGACCAGATAGTCCTGAATATTTTCGGCTGTGTATTTATACTTTTCGTGCTTTATTCGGTAAAGGACAAGAAAATAAACGATAACGAAAGCAACTATGTACATCAAACTATAATAGCGCAGTTGAAAAGAACCGATACTGAAGATAGCTGGGTTTATTTGCGCAGGTATTTGTTGCCAGGCTTTGATTAAAGATTCCATAATTTAATTTCCTTACGCTAAGTTATGCCATGTTGCATTAAAGCGGCATGGCGTTTTAATACGCTTCACCTTTCATATTTCCTACATAAAGCTCCGCGCTGAACGCTGCGTTAGCCCCATCGCCTGCGGCTGTTACTACTTGCCGGAAAAGTTTGGCCCGGCAGTCTCCGGCAGCAAAAATACCGGCGGCGGAAGTATTCATATTATCATCCGTTAGTATATAGCCGTTTGCATCTAATTTTAAAACATTTTGAACCAAGCTGGTGTTGGGAATCCTGCCGACAAAGATAAAAACTCCTTCCGCAGAAATAATACTTACTTTTCCGGATTGGACATTGGCTATCTTAATCCCGGTGACAAAATCTTTGCCGATAACCTCAACCAGATTTGCCTTCCAGGCAAACTCGATTTTCTTTTCGGCAAATGCTCTTTTTTGTAAAATTCCCGCGGCGCGCAGCCTATCACGGCGATGGACTACGATAACTTTTTTGGCGAAATGAGTTAAAAAGAGAGCTTCCTGAATCGCCGTATCACCGCCGCCCACAACCACCACATCTTTATTTTTATAAAACGGGCCGTCACAGGTAGCGCAGTAGGAAACTCCTTTTCCGGCTAATTCTTCCTCACCCGGGACACCCAGTTTGCGCCACTGCGCGCCGGTTGCGGCAATCATACTTAAAGTTTTGAAGGATTTATCTCCCACTGTAACATTCCAGATAACAGGGGAAGACGTATTATTTTTGATTGCAGATACATCTTTAGCCAGTGTTTCCAAACCGAATTTAAGAGCCTGATTTTTAAATAACTGCATCAGATCAAAACCGTTAATGCCGTCGGGAATTCCCGGATAATTTTCGATTAGATCGGTAATGGTTATTTGGCTTACCGTTGCTGCGCCTTCCACCAGCAGCGTTTTAAGCCCGGCGCGTGCGGTGTAAATGCCCGCAGTATAACCTGCCGGCCCGCCGCCGATAATAACCGTATCATAATCGTATTGGGGCAATTTTGCTTTGCTCACAGAAAATATCTCCCTAGACATTTCGTCCTTACTTTAATCAGGATCAGGGGCTTTTGTAAAGTCTAAATTAATGGCTTTAAAAATTGAAAATACACTTAAAATGAACTATAATCTTACTGTTAGAATATGCTAAAAGTAAGGGACTCTGCCGTTGATTGAGGTTTGGCCTAAAGATGTCGTAAACCCATCGATCGTTATTTTTACTCTTTCTTTTTGATAAATAATTTGGAAGTGTTAAAATGATATGTAAATCATCGGAAAAAGTGAAGTTCGGATATTAATACGTTGGGCGTCTGAGTTGCGCCAGTAGGATACTAAATGCAATCGATCCACTTTCTCGGAAGAGTCCTCCCTCCGCCCGCGCGAGTAACGGTCTCTTTCAATCAAAGCATCAAGTGGGAAGAGGCCGATATCGGTCTTGCCATGGAATTCACATGCCACATTGAAAACTCGAAGATCGATATCGAATGTCGAACTGAAAAATACAGGTCTGAGCACCTTGGTGAGTTCTACAGGCGTGCACTTGATATATGTCGCGCGCAAGTGGATTTGATCGCATTCAAGATGGGTTGGGGGCTAACAGTAGTTTTGGAAACATTCATCGACTCAAACGGGATAGCCTCTCCGATATTCCAAAAAGACGAGGGTCTTGCTGCGCTATGCACTGCATTCTCGCTGGATCAGGGCTTTGGTGAACTATGTGCAAAAGTCATTCAAAGTGTCCCGCTTTTCATGGCATTACGTGATCTCGTCGCGGCGATATCCTTGCCTCACGTTTCCCTTGTGGACTGCGCACGCGCCATGGACCGTCTAAAGCATCTTGTCGCCACACCTGGAACGAATGACAAACAGGCGTGGCAACAGCTTCAACAGGCGCTTCAAATTGATGAGGCGTATCTGAAATACATTACCGATTACTCCGCAAATCCACGGCATGGAAGGCCAGGGCATACGCCGGGAACAGTTACAACAGAAGTAACTCGCCGTTCTTGGGTCATCATGAACAGATATTTCGAGTACCTAAAGCGGGGCAACGTCGCACTTGATTCATCCGAGTTTCCATTACTGGTCAATCCATGATACTAAAGGGGTAATAAAAACATAGCTGCGTTTTCACGCAGTATAAATCCCCTTTACTAAAATGACTGGAGAAACTGGGGTCAAATTTTTTTTCTTGACAATAGCCACTAAAGAACAACGCAAACCCTCACCAGTCCTAGCTTTTATACTTTTTTATAAAATACCGGATTAACCCTACAGGGCACAAGCCGGGTCGCATTTTACTTGCCCGGAATGACAAAGGGTATGGTTCTAACTTTCTGGTGGTTTTAATCTAGGAAATATCGGGACGTCCCAAATTATTCCCGGACGTGCGATAATTTGACAAAAAACAATCGGATATTGACATATTAATCACTTTCGCATATCTGAACACTAGATTACAAAATACTGATGATCGAAAAAGACATAAAGGATGATTTGTGAATTTTTCAGAAACAAAGACAGAATTATTTCAAGCTGATGCAAAGACAAAACTCCTCGTCTATGAATGGTTGCCAGACCAGGAGGTCAAGGCTGTGATGATTGGTATCCATGGCGGTATGGCTCATGGCGGTGATTGGGTGACGCCGGCCATGTATTTCAAGGAGAAGGGTGTTGCCACCTATGCCCCGGATCTGCGATGGCATGGAACCTATCCGAAATACAATGAGAAGGGGAAGGTTTTTTTCCATATCAATTCCTACGACGAATATGTCGATGATATACACAAATTCTATTCTTGGGTGAAAGAGCGCCATCCCCAAGCCCCGATCTTTATCATTTGTCATTCCAATGGTGCACTCATCGCCCTGAAGTACGCCCTGACCTTGGCGAAAAAGACCGATATCAAGGGCTTCATCGTTTCTTCTCCCTGGCTGGAAAACAGGGTCAAGATCCCGGCCATCATGAAAAAGATCGCCAAGTTAATAGCGAGGATACATCCAACCTTCGCCGTCAAACCCCCGGCCCTTACGGATGTGCTAACCCATGACGAGAAGATTACCGTCCGTCACCATTATGACGAGGCGATCGGCTTGAGGGGGACAACGGCTTCTGCAAAATTGGGCGTGGAGAGCGAAAAGACCCAGGCGTGGGTGATTAAAAACATGAAGACGTGGGAACGTTTCCCGGTGTTTGCCGTCCTGGCCGGCGAAGATCAACTTGCCGACATCCAGGGCAGCAAGAACGCCTTGTATTCGATTCCATTAAAGCTCCTGACATTAATCGTCCATGAAAAGAACTATCATGAGAACTTCAACGAAGTGAACAGGGACGAGACCTTCGGGGCGATCTGGAAGTGGATGCAGAAAGTTCTGGGTTAATGACATCATTGCGAGGACATGACGATGATTAAAATTACTGTCCCACCTGCAGGTTTATAACCGGAATATATTGAAATCTCGCGCCAAGGAAATAATGGGGGACGGTTGAACTAGCTCACTAATTCGGTAACTTTTTGGTAAGTCCCCTAAAGATAGTTCTGATCAAAGTAATTTTAAGGAGATAATTTAATGAAAAGAGCCGCAAGCTTTATTTCGAGACTTATTTTTAAGGCAATAATTTTAAGCGCCATTTTGTTTGCGCTATATTATATAAGCATGGATCAGAGTAATGTCTTTTTTATACAGCTTGCTACCGGAATAACAGTTGGAACAATTCTTCTTTTAATATTTATTTTCATTTTTCCTCTATTTACAAAAAAAGTTGACACAAAATATTATCTGAAAAATATAATTTTGGGCATTATTGCTTCATTTGTTTTTTTTATATCACAAACAATTTACCAGTACTTTGAAAAATTAGGTAAATTTTATATGATCATCTCCATTCTTGCCGTAGCAATAATTGTTTTTATAATTATAGAAATAATGCCTTTAGCTTTCAAGTCAGAAAGAAAAGAAGTTGAATTTAGAACCGCAATTCTCGGTTGTATCGCTTCCGGTCTTATTTTTAGTATTGTTTTGAATCTCACATTTATAGCAATTGATTACTTTAAAGTTGCGGTTAAATAACTGAGTAATGGTAACGGTAAAAGGAAACGCCGATAAATAGCACAGAGGTACTAGCTCAACAATCCGGTAACTTTTTGGAACTTATCAAAAGGTGTTTCTTAATTAATCCGCCGGTGATCATGTGATCTGAAAATATAATTCTTGCATACATGTAATAAATCGTATACAATACATCACAAGTAATCTAAAAGGGGTATATTATGAGAGCTACAGTGTCTATTCGTCTTCCCGACGAGTTAACAAAGCATCTTGACGATATTGCGAAAGAAACGGAAAGGCCGCGTTCTTTTCATATCCAAAAGGCATTGGAAGCATATATTGAAGATTTTGCTGATTTGCGGATCGCCATTGACCGTTTGAGAAATCCGAAGGATGTTATTATTTCAGGAAAAGGGTTGAGGAAAACTCTTGGCCTTTAATATCAAATACAAGAAATCCATTGAAAGAGACCTCAGCCGTCTCGATAAAAAGGAGGCACGCCGGATTCTTGGCAAAATCGAAAAGGATATCTCTGCACGTGCTGAATCATATCCGGTTCTCAAAGGTGAATTTGCCGGATTAAGAAAAATGCGAGTGGGAGATTACAGGGTAATATTCACCATCATTGATAACGACGTTCTCATTCTTAGAATTGGCCACAGGCGGGAAATTTACAAGAAATCAGGAGTATGAACCAGCTTTCCTGCGCTGTCTGTATTTTCTATCCTCACACTTGCTTTTTTCCTCCAATCTTGCTATCGAATTGCCTGCAAACTGGCTTATTTTAAAATGCATTAGCCGGAGATAATATTTTTATTCTGAAAATATCTTAGAATAGGAATTTATTTTCAGCCTGAATTATTTTCGAAGAGCAAGTTGGACATGAATATTAATTTCCTAATTTTTATTTTGAGTCTGGCGATGACAGTCATTGTCAGCTTTGCCTATGTGATGTGGCGCGGCCGCCGGGATGAGCTAAAATTAATCAGTATTATCCGCGGCTCTCCCATTCCCGCGTTCGTAATATCCAAAGAGCACAAAGTAATTTACTGGAACAAAGCCTTGCAGGCGCTGAGTAAAATCAGCCCTCGTGAAATTGTCGGCACCAATCAGCACTGGCGGGTATTTTATAAAACACAGCGTCCGTGCATGGCAGATTTGATTCTGGATAACAAGGTCGAACAGATTACCAATTTTTACTCTGGAAACTGGGCGAAATCAAATTTGCTGGAGGAAGCTTACGAGGTTACGGATTATTTTCCCGATCTGGGCGAAAAGGGGAAATGGTTTCGTATAACTTCCGCGGCCATCAGAGATCCAAACGACAATATATTCGGCGTGATGGAAACGCTCGAAGACATTACCGAACAAAAAATGGCGGAAGAAGAGCTGCTTCGTAGAAGCAAGGTGGAATCACTGGGCACGTTTGCCGACGGTGTGGCCAAAGATTTTGACAGCCTGCTTACCGCTATTCTGAGAAACGTCTTTCTGGCCAAAATATCCGCTACGGATGAGGACAAAATTATGGAGGATGGTTTGGCCGTAGTAGAACGCGCCGGCCTGCAGGCAAAAGAATTAGCTCACCGGCTGACTACATTCGCGCAGGGAGGTTATCCTGTCCACAAAGTGGAAAAATTAGAACCGCTGTTAAGAGAAGCAGCGGAAAATGTCTTTAATGATTCCGGTGTCATTTGTAACATTTCTATAGCAAAAGACCTGTGGCCTTCTGAAATCGATGCTGTACAAATCAGGCAAGTGATAGAAAATATTTTAATTAACGCCAAGGAAGGCATGACTAACGGTGGCACCGTGGAGCTTATTGCCGAAAATACAACGACCGTAACAAATATTCGGACGCTGGGACAAGGCAACTATATCCGGATTATTATTAAAGACACTGGCATTGGCATACCCAGAGAAAACCTTTCCCGGATATTCGATCCCTATTTTACAACCAAAGAGAAGAAGGAACGGGGAGGAATCGGTCTGGGGCTGGCGATCAGCGATTCCATTATCAAAAACCACAATGGCTTGATTACCGTGGAATCCATCGTCAATTCCGGAACGACATTTTCTATTTATCTGGCAGCGGCGCTAAAAAATGCCGAGGCATAGATTAGATGGCCTACCCTTGTTCGCTCCGAACAGAAACTAACATTTTTTTTCGGCACAACTTTTTTTCTTATCGTCAGTCTGCTTTCTTTGAAATTCATGGTATTCAGCCAGTTTAGCCAATGCAAATACTGCCCGTTGTAAGCCTTCATAGACGGGGATGCCTGCTTCCTGTAGAATTTTTTCCAGCATCATACGCTTTTTCGCGTATTTCGGATCGGGCTGATATTGCCGCCAGACAACCACAAGCGGCTTTCCGTTGGCATGCTTGCGCGCCGATTGAGCCATGTATGTAGCAATGTTTTTTATTTGGGCACCGTTGTCAAAATTATACAGCCATTCGAGATGGAGGGAAATAACGAACATATCAATGTATTTAGAAGAAAGTAGTGCTAAAGTTTTTCCTAGCATCTCCAGATCGAGAAACAGTATGTGTGCATCAATGGGATTGCGAATCATATTTCCGGCGGGAGGTATGAATTCCCGAAGTTTTTGGGTGACTTCCTGCGGCAATACGGGGAGGTCCAACCCCGCTTGGGCACAGCTATCCGCCGCGGCAACACCGATGCCTCCGCCGGTTCCGATAACAGCCACCCGGCGGCCGTGAGCCTTACCTAAATGAAGAAAGGCCTCTGTGACTTCGGCCATTTCCTCCAACGAACTTACTCTTACCGCGCCGCTCTGTTGGAAAAAGGCATTCCATATCTTCTCGCCTCCGGCCATGGAACCGGTATGGGATGATACCGCCCTCGCGCCCGATTCCGTCAAACCGCCTTTCAAAATGATGACCGGTTTTTTTCGATTGATTTTAGTAATCAGCTCCAGAAGCTTTCGCCCGTTTTTTACTCCCTCTAGATACATTGTAATAATTTTAGTCTCGTCATCATTGGCCAGATATTCGAGGAAATCGGTGCTATCCAGCGTCAGGGCATTGCCGTAACTGATGACCTTATTAAAATAAATGCCGAAATGCACGTTGGCGTAATTGGTAAAATCCTGCGCATGTCCTCCGCTTTGACTGACAAAAGAAACAGGACCGCTTTTTTCGGGAGCTCCAATCCAGGTCAGGATACGCGATTTGGGGACATATAATCCCATGCAGTTAGGACCGATGACATTGAGCTTTCCTTCTTGGGCGATTTTTTCAATTTCTGCCTGGAGCTTCGTACCTGCTTCTTCGCCCGTTTCCTTGAAACCGGAAGAAAAAATGTGGACATTTTTACTTCCGGAAGCGACGCAATCCCTAAGAGCGTCGGGCACAAATGGCGCCGGAACGGCAATAACAACCAGATCAACCGGTTTAGGCAATGAAACAAGAGAGGGATATGTCTTGATACCGTCTATTTCTTCGGCCTTCGGATTTATCGGATAGAGTGTTCCCGGGAAACCAAAATCCTTAATGCAGCCGAACATGCCGCGGAAACCTCTGGTGCGGGGTCTCACCGCGCCGATGACAGCAATGCTTTTCGCGTGAATCATCGCGTCGAGGGTGGCATTGATGGCTTTGATTTCCTGGGGCGTCCTTTCTTCCTCTAAATTGCTATCAACCGAAGCATTCTCCTGATTAAGAACCACAAGAGCATCGACGGCGGTCACACGGCCATCAGGAGCAATCAATAAAGGATTAATATCGACTTCTTTCACTTCGGGACGTTCCATTCCCAAGCGCGATAATCCCATCAATACATTGATTAATTGCTGCTCATCGGCGGCATGCTCGCCACGAAAATCGCCCAGCAATTTCCGTGATAAAAGCTCATCCATCATGCCTTTGGCTTGAATCTCGCCAAAAGGAGCTATTCGGAAAACAACATCTTCTAACGCCTCGGTAAATACACCTCCCAATCCAAACATCACCACCGGTCCGAACTGTCCATCACGAAACAGACCAGCCACAAATTCCCTTTTTCCTTCAATTAACGGCTGTAATAAGAATCCTTCTAAATCCTCTCCCGCTGATTTCTGAATTTCCAAACAGGCGCTCGCCACTTCCTCGGCTAAGTGCAGATTCAACTTCACCAGGCCTCTTTCCGTCTTGTGAGTCAGTTTCGGTCCCAGACCCTTTACGACAACAGGAAAGCCGATAATGCTGGCCTGGGAAACTGCTTCTTCTATAGTCAGGGCAACAGTTTCTTCCACAACCGGCACGCCGTAACTTTTTAATAATTTTTTTGATTGAGCCTCTGTCAGGGATATGATTTTCGCTTTGACGTCTTTATTAACTAAGCCAACTTCCTCCATTGGTGCACCTTCTTTTCATTTACCCTTTCCATCTTTTTTTTCACGTGACATACAACTGACTGAATTTGTTAAATACTTGGCAGTTCAGACTTGATTGTAATGTGTGCTGTATTGTTATAAACAAAATAAGATAGCGAAATCAAGAAATATTACATTGGTATTTTGTGATAAATGTTTATTGCCCGGTTTGGTTGTGATAGTACATGTTCAAGAAGGAAGGCAATTCAAAGAAGGTAATTTGGAAAATGAAAGGCTCAACAAGAAAATATTTACGCTCTCTAGCGCATCATTTAAAGCCGCTGGTGATAGTGGGGGAAAACGGAATTAACAGCCAATTGATTGCCTCCACAGAAGTTGCCTTAAATGATCACGAGTTGATTAAAGTAAAATTCGGCGAGTTCAAAGAAGCCAAAAAAGAAATATCCGCGGAAATCGCTCAGTTCACTAAAAGCGAGTTAGTCGGAACTATCGGCAACATTGCCATCTTCTACCGGCCACATCCGCAGCCGGAATTGAGAAAAATAAAAATCCCGGCAGATTAGATTTTAATTCGGTTCATCGGGCTGTTGTCTGGAAGCTTTCGCGCTTACTTTTTTATCTGCGGGTTAGTTGACGATATTTTATACGATGCGGTTGATTGGCTGCCGCTCCCAGTCGGTTTTTGCGGTCAACTTCGTATTCGGAATAGTTGCCATCAAACCAGATCGTTTTACTCTCCCCTTCAAAAGCTAAAATATGCGTGCAAATTCTGTCTAAAAACCAGCGGTCGTGGCTGATGACCACAACACAGCCGGCAAAATTCTCGAGCGCGTCTTCCAACGCCCGCAAAGTATTAACGTCAAGATCATTGGTCGGTTCATCAAGCAGAAGCACGTTGGCTCCTTCTTTGAGCATTCGCGCCAGATGGACGCGGTTGCGTTCTCCGCCGGAGAGCGTTTCCACTTTCTTTTGCTGATCGGTGCCGGAAAAATTAAATCGCGAAACATAAGCGCGGGAATTTACCTGTCTGGTTCCGATAGCCACGATATCTTGTCCGTCAGAAATCATCTCCCAGATGGTTTTATCCGAATCAAGAGCGTCGCGGCTCTGGTCGACATAAGCAAGCTTTACCGTATCGCCGATTCGGATATTGCCCGCGTCTGGTTTTTCCTGCTCGGTAATCATCTTGAAAAGGGTCGTTTTGCCGGCACCGTTGGGCCCGAGAAAGCCGAA
>DLME01000064.1:0-269 GCA_002479215.1 Syntrophaceae bacterium UBA7544 | reverse complement strand
TTGCCGGCACCGTTGGGGCCGATAATCCCGACAATACCGCCCGGGGGCAGTGAAAAAGTCATGCCTTCCATAAGCAGTTTATTGCCGTAAGCTTTATTGACATTTTGCGCCTCAATGACGAGATCGCCCAAACGCGGACCAGGCGCGATAAAAATTTCTCGCGTTTTTGATTCTTTTTCCTGGTTTTGTCCCAATAACTCCTCATAAGCGTTAATGCGCGCTTTGGATTTGGCATGGCGTCCTTTGGGCGACATCCTGATCCATTCCAG
>DLME01000302.1 GCA_002479215.1 Syntrophaceae bacterium UBA7544 | reverse complement strand
TCCGGATGTTTCTGACCGTGATAATAAATCACAAAGAGGAGAAACGCCTGGTTCGAAGAGATGTGATACGGCGCCAGTTCTTTATTACGTGCATAAAGCATTAAACGCCTGGCCCTGCCTAATAATTGTCGTGCCTGCATGTGCCGGTTGCGGACTTTGTTATCTTCAAAAGTCATTTTCAAACCTCTCTTCAATCGTTAACTTGATTTCTTCTTTTAATTTACTTCAGATTACCAGTATTTAGCAATATATGCGGAATTCCAGCTTTTGCCGGCTGCCAATTTGACAAAGGGTAAAAACCGATGATATACTGCACTCTAATCTGCAATATTCGATACTGAATACTATATCATATATTCGTCTCAATATACAATATTAAAGCGTTGCAATATTTGGTTGCCTGGTCCCGATGTTTTCGTATTCATAACATGTACAGTCGTCCCCCGGAAATTCAAATATTCCGTGGTGTTTTAACAGCGGCCATATCACAATTAATAAAATTTGCGTGTTCAGGGATGCGGCGGAAGGCGTGCCCCCGGTTTCGAAAAATTGAGAAGATAAGGAGGCTGGCTTCATGAAAAAGCAGGCTGGAAAATGGTGGGATAAATTCGGTGAGCCGCAGTACGGCGGCGAATTGGTCATCCGCAGCACCACCAACCCGTCGAATTTAGACCCGATTCACAGCGACCATATTACACAGATTTACTCCGGCTGGATGGAAAGGCTGTTTGCTGAAGACTGGACGCTGGACCCGAATATTTACGATTTCAAAGGCGTGCCGCCCAAGCAGTTTTTAAAAGGGTTGCTGGCGGAAAGCTGGGAATTCCCCGCGCCGGACACCCTGGTCGTGCATATCCGCAAGGGGATTAACTGGCAGGATATCCCGCCGGTCAGCGGCCGCGAGTTTACAGCCTATGATGTGGAATATCATTATCACCGCCTGTACGGTCTGGGCAGCGGCTTTACCAAACCTGCGCCTTACCACGGCAACGTCAGCGCTTACAAAGATTTAATTTCGGTGAAGGCAACAGATAAATACACGGTGGTGCTCAAGTGGAAGACCCCCAACCCGGAATTTATCGGGGAGACGGTGATAACGGTGCACAGCCCGACGGCGGCCATCGAAGCGCGGGAAGTCGTGGAAAAATGGGGCGGCCTGGATGATTGGCACCATGCTGTCGGTACCGGCCCGTTTATTTTAAAAGAATTTGACAGCGGCATTTCTGCGACCATGGTGAAGAACCAAAAATACTGGGGACATGACGAGCGGCACCCGCAAAACCGGCTGCCTTACGTTGATTCGCTGAGAGTTCTGGTCATTCCGGGCGAAGCTGAAGCTATAGAAGCATTATGTGCGGGGAAAGTGGACGTCATCGACCATATCTCCGCTGCCCAGGCGGCGCAAATCAAGAAGACCAACCCGGAAATGCTGATTACAGCCCATCCTGATTCCACCACCACGCTCGACCCGCGCAATGATGTGAAACCGTTTAACGACATCCGGGTGCGCAAGGCAATGCAGATGGCTATCGATTTACCCGCCATCGCAAAAAACCATTACGGCGGCGCGGTTGAGCCGTACCCATCCTCAATTACCTCGCGGTATATGAAGGGGTGGGCCTGGCCGTTCGAAAAATGGCCGCAGGACCTCCAAGATGAATATGCCTACAACCCGGCGCTGGCTAAAAAACTGCTGGCGGAGGCCGGTTATCCCAACGGCTTCAAGACGAATATCGTGGTGGACGTTGCCGCCGACCTGGAACTGATGAAAATTGTGAAATTGTATTTTTCCCGGGTGGGTATCGATATGGAAATACGTCCAATGGAATCCGCCGCACTAGTCGCTTTTATCCAGACTGAACAGAAACACGACCAGATGGCGGCCCGCGCCGGCGGCTCGCTCGGCACCGGCCATGAACCGCTGCGCCAGCTTACCCGCTTCTGCACCAATTCCTCCGGAACGCCGCAACTGAAAGTCAGCGACCCGGTGATGGATAGTTTTTATCCCCGCGCCATTAAAGCGACGACTGAAGCAGAAGTGAAAAAGATTTTAATCGAGGCCAATGAATATGCGGCCCGGCAGCACTTCGCTATCTCCCTGATGAACCCGGTTAAATACTCCATCGCGCAGCCGTGGCTGAAAGGATATTCCGGGCAGTTCGGTTCGATTTCGCGCAGTCCCCAGAGCCTCTCTTTCTATGCCGCGCGGTTCTGGATCGACCAAAAACTAAAAAAGTCCATGGGGCATTAAGCTGATAAAAGTATTGTCAATTAAAAAAGAGGCCGGATTGGCCCGGCCTCTTTTTATTGTTACATTTTAAGAGGCTGACCGCTGAATATCATCTTGCCTTTTACTTTCCCGCCGACTTCAAAGCTTCCTGACGCTGCGCCAGGATTTTTTCCACGCCGGCGATTTCTGCCGCTGTCAATTGCCACTCAGCGGCTTTGGCCGTATCTTCTATTTCGGCAGGTGTCCTGGGTCCGGTAATGGCCGAGGTCACTTCAGGCCTACGCAGGTTCCAGGCGATACCCAGTTGCGCGGCCGTATGCCCGGACTGTTTCGCCAGGGCGGCTAATTCGGGTCCGAGCTTTAGATTGATGCTGTATTCCGGCTCTTGATAATGAGGACTGGTGCGCCGCACATCCCTCGGGGTAAATTTGTTGATATCAATCGTACCGCCGGCCAGCAGGCCCTGCTGCAGGGAACTGTAAGTAACCACGCCGATATTATTTTTCCCGCAATAATCCAGCAAGCCGTTTTCGGCGCCGCGTTCCAGCATGCTGTAGGGCGGTTCGAGGAAAGCGATATGGTGCACCGATTTGACCATTTCCATCTGTTCGGTGGAGAAATTGGAAACACCGATGCAGCCGACCTTGCCTTCTTTTTTCAGTTCCGCCAGTGTTTCCCAGGCTTCTTCGACATAGACCCACGGGTCCGGCCAGTGAATCATATACATATCGATAAAATCAACGCCCAGTCTCTGCATGCTCAATTGGCATTGCTGCCGCACGCGTTCCCGGTCTAGCCGCACCAGGATTGTGGTTTTATCCGGTTTCCACATGAACAGAGCTTTTGTGGCGATTAATGGCTTTTGGGACATCCCTTTCAGCGCTTTCCCAACGACTTCCTCCGCGTGTCCTGTGCCGTAAATCGGGGCGGTATCAATCCAGTTCACTCCCAATTCCAGCGCGCGATAAATCGTTTTAATGGAAATATCGTCATCCTGCGGGCCCCAGCCGAACCGGTCCGTGCCGGCCATCGGCCACGTGCCCAACCCCAAGGTTGACAGGTGCAGCGGTGCCAAACCAAGTTTTCTTGTTTTCATCGTCGATAACTCCTTTTAGTGCACAGAAATCGATTATCAGGTGTGATAACCAAAATCCACCATCTATTAGTCTCAAATGAGCGTAAGGTAACTTCACCTTTTTGGTGAAGTTACCTTGCCTTAATTAGCTTCATTTGATGGTGGATTACGGGTAGGCGTGTGTTATTGACAATTTTCCTCAAGGAGCATAAGCTTCGTGTTAACAACCAATTAAAAATGTATTAAAATCATATTAATAACAAAGAAAATGCTAACATCTCGGTAATATCTTGGTACCGTGTTGATCCGTTGGACAATAATTGCATTCGAATAATAATTTGTCCGTGAGACAACGAGGATTAACGAAATGAATCGAGATCGTATTCTCATTGTAGATGATGACTTGACTGTATTAAAATTCCTCCAAGCTGCTTTTAAAGATACGGAATACGGAACATTAACGGCCACTAACGGGCTGGAAGCCATCGAGACTGTTGAGAAAGAAATGCCTGATTTAGTAATTCTGGATATCGCGATGCCTAAGATGGATGGATTGCAGGTTTGTCGCCGCCTGCGCGAGTGGTCTCAGATACCGATCATCATGCTAAGTGCCTTTTGTGATACTGAAGAAAAAGTTAAATGTCTTGAAGCAGGAGCAGATGACTATGTCTGCAAACCGTTTTCCATGGAAGAGTTGATCGCGCGCATTACTTCCGTCCTGCGTCGTTCCAAGGCTACCCAAACCCCTCCAGCACAACCTGTCATGACTGCTGGTGATTTGTGCATCGACTTTAATGCGAGACGGGTCACTTCCTCCGGTAACGATGTCAAACTAACCCCAACTGAGTATAGTCTTTTACGCGAACTGGCTACTAACGTTGGTAAAGTGCTCGATCATACTTATCTTTTAAAAAAGGTGTGGGGATCAGAATATTCAGGGGAAACCGAGTATTTACGAGTTTTTGTAAACCGTCTTCGGGCTAAATTGGAGCCAAATCTGTCCGAGCCCAGATATATTATTACCGTTCCTGGCGTGGGTTATATGTTTAATCGAAGAGCACCCGACCGGAATTAGCAATTGACACCAATTGTCTTAAATTTAGTTGATCAAAGTTAAATCTTTAATTCTGATTTTATATTAAACATCCTTTTGAAATTTTCTTAATTTTCTGATCATGTAATCTTCCTGCATCAATACCCGCAGTACAACCTAACATTAACCAATTTTGCCTTGCTGTTAGTAAATTTCTTCAAATTCAGAATCATATCAATCAACAAATCCACTGATTAGGCAAAACATCCCACGATAGTCAAATCTTTTTGTTTATGAAATGTTTATATTTAAGCGTGGGACCTTTATGCCTTGTTTATGCTGCAAATGCAACAATTTAAACAGTTGATCGAGGTAGCGCCAAAAAGGTAAACAAATCATTGTAACAGAAAGGAGTTAAAAGATGAATAATGGCCCATCTCCAGGATATCAGTCAAAACATGTTGAGACTACCGTTACCCAAACAGATGCTGATACATGTATAAATTGGACAAAAATATTGCAAGCCGAAACCGCAAGTAAAAAGAGGAGATAAAATGGAAAATTTAATAATTTCAAACGCAAAGGATATTCCGCTAAAGCAGCCGAGCACGATGGAGCATCAGCATATTGCAGTGAAAGATCTGGCCTCTTATTGCATGGTAAGCCCGTGCACCGTGCGCCGGTGGATTAGGGACGGAAAACTGACATCCATAAGACTACCAAGCAATCAATCCCGCGTCAGCATGGCGGATTTCCAGGATTTCCTAAACCGGTATAACATCCCCGTAAGAGAAGAATTTATTTATCGACACTAATTCCTATGATTTGTTACTGCCAAATCTTTAATACAAAATGAAGTGCGCTGTTTGGACAAAACTAAGTACGAGAGTCTCGTTAAGTTCAAGACCGATCAGTTTATGAAATAGTTCGGGACAATTAAAAAACCTCATCGCTGTCTTTGGGAGATAAGGAAACACCACGCAGGAAGAACGAAATGGATCTTGCAAGAATTAATAGAAAAGAAGGTATGAACAATGCAGGTTGCGCAAGATCATTACCAAGAATTGGGCGTTTTGCCAAATGCCAGTGAAGCGGAGATTAGAGAAGCTTATCTCAAACTAGCTTTTCAATACCATCCTGATAGAAATCCGGCGAATCCGGAGACCAATGAAATAATGAAGAATATAAATGAGGCTTATGCCATTCTTTCAAACCCTCAAAAAAGACAAGAATATGACATCCATTGGGGTTATCGTATCGTAACGCCCAGGTTCAAGATGGGTACCAAAGTGAGAATCAATTCTCATTCTAACACCCCTTTTGTTGACCACAAGGGAGTGGTGGATAAAGAACCCGTTAAGGATGCCTTTCGCTTTTGGTATATTGTGAATTTGCAGTTCGGCGGCATTTCTACCACTGGCCGTTTTGCTGAAGAGGAGCTTGATGAAACCAGTGATTAATAATTCGGTTACAAGGTGAGTTATTCTGGTTAAGCTGCACAATCAATGACATCCGACAGGAGGAAAAGATGATAAAGTCCAACACAACCAAGCAAGAAATTGTCAAAAAATTGGAAGCAAGTGGTGAGGAGAACCAGGCTGGAAAGAAATTATTTTTGCTTGGGGATAACGAAAATTACAAAGCAGTACTCGAATCTTCCTATGATGTCATTTTATTCATTGACAAGATGGGCAACATAGTTGATGCCAATGAAACGTTAACAAGGATTGGCGGTTACGATAGGGAGGAACTGGTAGGTGAAAACATCAGGGCATTAGCTAAGATAATTACCCCAAAAAGCATGGAGGATGTATTAACTAATTTCCAAAGACGATTGACTGGAGTTCACGTACCACCTTACGAGGTTGAGATGTTTAAAAAAAACGGGGGATTATTAAGTTTTGAAATAAATGCACAACCATTTAGAAGAGAAGGCAAGATAATAGGCGACTTAGTTGTTTTGCATGATATTACGGAATATAAACTGGCGGAACGAGCGCTGAAAGCATCGCAACAAAATTTCCGTAACTCCTTGGATAATTCGCCCATGGGGGTTTACATCGTCGATGAAGATCAAAACACCCTTTATGCCAATCAGGCAATGTTAGATATTTTTGGTTACCTAAATGCCGATGAAGTGAGGAAAAGCCCTCCTTGGAAACATTACACCCCAGAGTCTTATGCCAGTTATGTTCAACGCCATGAGAAATTTCTGCGCGGTGAGCCGATGCCGGACCATGTTGAAATTGACATTGAACGTAAGGATCACACGATCAAGCATTTAGACGTATCCATGAAAGGAGTATTTTGGGATGGGAAACAGCAATACCAGACTCTCTACAATGACATTACGGAGCGTGTGAATGCTACGGAAGCGTTGCGACAGCGAGAAGCTGATCTCAAGGCTTATATTGATAATTCTCCTGATGGCATCTTTATTGTAAATCAATTTGGTATGTATACAGATGTAAATATCACTGCCTCTAAGTTTCTCGGTTACTCCAAAAAAGAGCTTATCGGAATGTCTCTTTTACAGATTACGCCGTCTGAAGATTTGGAAGAAATAAAAAATGAATTTATTAAACTTCAAGAAACAGGAGAAATGGACCAGGATATTAGCCTAATTAGAAAAGACGGTTCTTTGATATCGGTAAACATAAAAGGAGCAAGATTACCTCAAAATAGATATATAGGTTATTGCAGAGACATTACCGAGCGCAAGCAGGCTGAAAAGAGATTGCAAGAGGCGTCACGGGAATGGAGAACAACCTTCGATTCTATTACTGACCTTATTTCGATCCATGATAAGAATAACCGCATCGTCAGGGTGAACAGGGCATTTGCCGACATGCTTAAAACGACTCCGAAGGAACTCATCGGTAAATTCTGCCACGAGGTAATGCACGGGACTCAAGAACCTCCAGTGAATTGCCCTCATTGGCAAACATTAATAAACGGCAAAGCCATCGCGATGGAATCATTTAACGCTAATCTTGGGATTCACTTCCAAGAATCATCCTCTCCCTTATTTAATGAAAAGGGGGAAGTAACCGGTTCAGTTACCGTTGCTAGAGATGTAACCCAACAAAAACGTATCGAAGAACAATTGATCATGACAGACCCTTTGGCATCAATCGGTGAGTTGTCTTCGGGTATTGCTCACGAACTTAACAATCCGTTAACCAGCGTTATTGGTTTCTCACAATTGTTAATGGAGGGCGATGTCCCTGAAAATATTAAGGAGGATTTGGGGATTGTCTATAGTGAAGCCCAACGGGCCTCGGGGATCGTCAAAAATCTTCTGACATTTGCCAGAAAGCATGCGCCGGTTAAACAGCTTAGTCAGGTCAATAGTGTGATCGAGGAAGTCCTGAGGCTGCGCGCTTATGAGCAGAAGGTAAACAATATCGAGATTGAAAGCCACTTGGCGTCTAACCTGCCGGAAATCATGATCGATCACTTTCAGATGCAGCAGGTTTTTCTCAATATTATTGTTAATGCCGAATTTGCGATGTTGGAAGCACACCACAAAGGAAAGTTAGTAATCACCACTGAGAGGTCCGATGGAGTTATCAAGATAACTTTTAAAGACGATGGCCCTGGAATTGATAAGGAAAACCTGAAACATATTTTTGATCCATTCTTTACTACCAAAGAGGTTGGCAAAGG
>DLME01000291.1 GCA_002479215.1 Syntrophaceae bacterium UBA7544 | reverse complement strand
GTGAATTTTGCGGCGGGCGGCATCGCCACTCCCGCGGACGCGGCCTTGATGATGCAGCTGGGCTGCGACGGAATTTTTGTCGGCTCCGGCATATTCAAATCCGCCGATCCGGCACTACGCGCAAGGG
The DNA here is from genome assembly GCA_002479215.1 of Syntrophaceae bacterium UBA7544. Lineage (GTDB taxonomy): Bacteria > Desulfobacterota > Syntrophia > Syntrophales > Smithellaceae > UBA4810. The sequence goes on along the minus strand of DLME01000291.1, from coordinate 6,292 downwards.
CAATAGTCAAAGCAACAGCTTATTTCAACGATCCGAAAAAAGTACTGGAAGCTTCGATGGGACTGGGCGAAGCCATGCCCGGCCTAGAAATATCTCAAATTCCTCCTGATCAGCTTTTGGCCGGCCGCGGTTGGTAGGCAAATATGACCTTACGTCTGATAAAAAATGCACCCGCGGCAATTGGAGTTCTGGACTTACAGGGCGGAGTTCATGAGCACTTAGACCATCTGGAACGTTTGGGAATCGCTCATAAGAAGGTAAAACAAGAGGCTGATTTTACGGATTTGGCTGGGCTGATTATTCCCGGGGGTGAAAGCTCCTGCATTGCTAAACTGCTCAATATTTTCGGAATTAAAAAAACTATTCTCAACGCGCACCGCAGGGGCATGAAAATTTGGGGCACTTGCGCGGGCGCTATTTTACTGGCCAAAAAAGTAATTAACGAAACACCCTGTCTTGGCCTGATCGATATGGAAATCGAACGCAACAGTTTTGGCAGTCAACTTGATAGTTTCGTCAATGAAGCGTTGATTCCCGCTGTCGCTGGCGAGCCGATACCGCTAACTTTTATCCGGGCGCCGAAAATCACTAGGGTTGGTAAAGATGTCCATATCCTTTTGAAAATTGACGACTATATAGCTGCTGCGGAAAACGAAAATATTTTGGTGACGGTATTTCACCCGGAATTAACCGGATGCCTTGCCCTGCATCGCTATTTTGCTCTCAAATGCGGTTTGCAGCCCGCGTCCAATAAACAAGATTGTATTGATCGTCATTGGGAAAGTTCCAGTTGGACCAGACTTGCCCGCATTAACTGATTTGTACGCATTAATAAACTTAGCGGTTTAATTTCCAGCAGTGCCCAAAAGTCAAATCTAACTTAAGGCATTATTTCTGTATAGGCAACTTTTTAGCCGGTGTAATAATTCAACAACCTGAAAGGAGACAATAGTATGGAAACTAAGGACGCATATGTAAAGAAACTAAAAACCCAAATTGATGAATGGAGCGCAGAGATAGACAAGCTGGAGGCCAAGGCAAAAAAGACTAGGGAGGAATATGAAACTCAAATAAATGCATTACGCCAGCGGTACGATTCAGCGAAAACCAAGATAGCAGAAATTCAACAAGCGAGTGAGGCCTCCTGGCAAGATCTCAAGCAGGGAGTAGAAAGCGCCTGGAGTACTTTTAAGCAAGGGTTAGACAAGGCTAAGTCTCGTTTTAAATAACATATTAAAGTTCTAGAAAAGCAAACTTACATTTACGTGAAGACGAATATTGGTAATGCAGTTTATTGAATCCATCGAAGAAAATTCTTTTGCCGTCGGCCGTTATTGGGGAAGCTTAAATTCTTCGTTGACTCAGGCGGGATCAATTTGGACAATGAACACGGGCGTATCTATTTCCGATTTCAACTGGGTCTGGAATGAAAAACCATTAACAAATAAAGACACAAAGTCAATCGCCGATATAAAAGAGATTTACGAAAAATTAAATTTGCGTTTCTGGTGGTGGATATATCCCAGTGGGCAATCGCCGAAAACCAGAACCATTTTACAAGATGCCGGATTGTGTTTGATTGAAAAAGTTCCTTGTATGGCCGCGGCTTTGAACGATTCAGCGTCAGAAAAGCAAATCCATAACAATATAACAATTTCTCCGGTTAAAGACAAAAATGATTTGCTCATCTGGGAAGACATATCTTTTCATGGATTTGAAATGCCTCAGCGCGCCAGAGAGCAGTATGGCGCTTTTGTTTCATCGTTTGACCTCAGCATCGCATCACCGCAAAAACTTTTTCTTGCCTATTTAGATGGAAAACCTGTAGCCACATCTTTACTATTCGTGCATAACAACACGGCGGGAATCTACTATGTCTCTACTCTTCCCACTTACCGGAACAAGGGGTTAGGTTTACTTATAACTTTGGCCGCAATGCAAGCCGCAAAGCAATCAGGATTTAAAAATATTATTTTACAGTCATCTAAATTTGGATTGAATGTTTATAAACGGGCGGGTTTTAAAGAATACTGCCATGCGGATATTTACCGTTTTAAAACTTCATAATCTTGAAACCTGCTTTCATTAATGATAGCAACTCCTCTGTTTACTGACGGCAATAATGGGTGACCGACTATTTACCTTCGTGGGAAGCTTTTTTAATTTCCACGATCTGGTTTTAGATGATGGATGAGTAGCAAGCGTCTGTTGATTGTATAAGCTGAGGTCATATCGGCTGTCTGTTCTTACTAAAAATATTTCTATATCATTGTGGTAAAGTTATAAATGTTCTGTTATAAATATGTCATAATTATTTATAATTTCTCGATTTAAAAAGTAATAGCAATATAAGCAAGCAATAACGCTTCTATTGCCGGAATTAAAAAATCACGGGTATTAATCCCTAAAGCAAGTTGCGGTATTATACCCTCCGCTTTGCGGGATTGTTCAACTTATCAATTCCGACGTGTGACCTTTAGGTTATACGCTTAGCTTTCGGAATTGGAGTTTCACTAATAAAGAGAGCATATCATGCCTACAGAAGATCTAAAAAAACTGAAGATTGAAAAAGCGGATAAGGTCATCATTACTGCCGGACGAAAAAAGAAACCGTTCATCATCGCCGCTATTATCCTTATGTTTTTAATATTCGTCATTCTTTACAGGGTGGGAATCATTGCCCCTGCAATAACCGTGGATGTAACAACCGTCTCTCAGGTTTATCCTTCCCAATCTCTTTCCATACTGAACGCCAGCGGCTATATTGTTGCCCAGCGCAAGGCAGCGGTAGCCTCCAAAATGACAGGACGTCTGGTGGCGCTGAATGTAGAAGAAGGAAGCAAAGTTAAAAAAGGACAGATAATTGCGCAGATGGAGAGCGCGGATGTAAGCGCGGCAAAAGATCAGGCTGCCGCGAATCTCAATACTGTTCGCGCCAATCTGGAACAGGTCAAAGCGGATAGAGATAATCTCGAAAAGGACCACGCGCGCTATCAAAGGTTGGCCGAAGGTGGTTATGTTGCCCAATCTGAATACGATGCGCTCAATACCCGCTACAAGCGCGCTATCGAAGGAGTCAAAGCGGCAGAAGCCGCTGCAATGGCAGCAGCCGCGTCTCTTACGGGCGCCAAAGCTAACCTTGACTACACTTTGATCCGGGCTCCATTTGACGGAGTGGTACTGACTAAAAATGCCGATGTCGGTGATATCGTGACTCCGCTGGGAGCCGCCGCCACAGCCAAAGCCGCTGTTGTAACAATTGCCGATATGAGCTCCCTGCAAGTAGAAGTAGATGTCTCGGAGACCAGCATCGCATCCATCCGGGTCGGCCAACCTTGCGACATCCAGCTTGATGCTTTAGCGGATATGAGATTTCGCGGCGAGGTTCACGCCATTGTGCCGACAGTTGACCGCACCAAGGCCACAGTTTTAGTCAAGGTGCGCTTCCTGGATAAAGACCCCCGCATGCTCCCGGATATGAGCGCAAAAGTTTCCTTCCTTTCCCGCAACCTCAAGCCCGAAGAACTGAAACCGCGCATCGCGGTAAGTCAATCGGCATTGATCAATCGTGGTGATCAAAATATTGTTTTTCTTCTCCGGGGCAACCACGTTCAGCAAACATCGCTCCAGCTTGGCGAAAAACTGGGCGAAATGATGGAGATCAAAGCGGGACTGAAACCGGGAGACCGTGTCGTCATAAATCCGCCCACGGGTTTAAAGGACGGATCAAAAATAAAAATCGCGGAACGATAAGATTCATTTTTTAAATCCCCCTTTATCTTGTGCCCTTTAGAGTATAAAAGGGGGCTGAGGGGGATTTATTAAATGCTGCCCTTTAATAAGAAACTCAAACCGTTCGCCCGGAATTTAAGAAGCAACATGACCGATGCTGAACGGCTTATTTGGTCAAAAATCAGGAGGAAGCAGTTAGGCGATTTTCAATTCTATAGGCAGAAAAATATCGGCCATTACATTGTGAACTTTTACTGCTCAAAGGGAAAGCTAATCGTGGAGATAGATGGCGGGCAACATTATGAGAGTGATGGAATGATAAAAGATCGTGAAAGGGATCTATACCTTCAGATGCTCGGGTTTACCGTGCTGCGTTTTTCCGACATAGACATTCTCAAGAATATTGATGGAGTAATCGAAAGAATCCTTGAACATTTAAAAATCCTTCCTAGCCCTCCTTTAGAAAAGGAGGGGATAACGATAGACAATAAATTATGACTGATCAGAAAAGCACTATCGTTGAAATAAGAAATGTCTACAAATCCTATCACCGGCAAAGTCTTATTGTTCCGGTCTTGTATGATATTACGTTTGATATTGTCGAAGGAGAATTCCTGGCACTCATGGGGCCATCCGGTTCCGGAAAAACCACGCTTTTGAATCTGATTGCGGGAATCGATAAGATCGATAAAGGCACAATCCGTGTCGGCGATGTCGACATCACCACGCTTTCGGAAACTGAACTTGCCCATTGGCGCGCCAACCACGTCGGCTTCATTTTTCAATTCTACAACCTGATTCCCGTGCTGAAGGCCATCGAAAACGTGGAGCTGCCACTCCATCTAACATCATTATCGAAAAAAGAGAGACATCTGCACGCGGAAATGGCACTGACGATGGTCGGACTGGCCCACAGGATGGATCACTACCCCGGTGAGATGTCTGGCGGTGAGCAGCAGCGAGTGGCCATAGCCCGCGCCATTGTGACCGATCCCACAATTCTTGTCGCCGACGAACCCACGGGGGATCTCGATCGCGTCTCTGCTGAGGAAATTCTTTCGATGATAGAGAGGCTCAACGCGGAGATGGGCAAGACCATTATCATGGTAACCCATGATCCGCGTGCAGCACAGCGGGCGAAAATCCTGCGGCATCTGGACAAGGGATATCTGAACGATGATGCTTCTCAAAATCCTCTTTAGAAATGCTTTTCATAATAAGCTGCGCAGCAGCCTCACCATCCTGGGCATCGCTGTGGCAATTCTGGCCTTCGGTCTTTTACGGACGGTAATCAGTTCCTGGTATTCCGGCGTCGAAGCTGCTTCAACCACACGCCTGGTCACCCGTAATGCCATTTCGATTATTTTTCCGCTGCCTATTGCTTATCAGGAGAAAATCCGCCAGATTGCAGGAGTAAAAACCGTTTCCTATGGCAACTGGTTTGGCGGCGTTTATATTGAGGAGAAAAACTTTTTTCCTAATTTTTGTGTGGACCCTAAAACCTATTTTCAACTCTATCCAGAATTTGTTTTGGATCTGCTGCAACAAAAGGCGTTTCTTGCCGACCGCAAAGGCTTTGTTGCCGGCCGAAAACTTGCGGATAGGTTCAGCTGGAAGATTGGAGATACGGTAACCCTCAAAGGAACTATATACCTCGGAAACTGGGACTTTGTGCTCCGCGGTATTTACCATGGTCGTGACGAAACCATCGACGAAACCCAGTTTTTCTTCCACTGGAATTACCTCAATGAAGTGATAAAAAAAAGGTCTCCTAACTGGGCTGATAAAGTCGGCTTTTACATGATCGGAATCAGCAGGCCGGATATTGCGCCGGATGTGGCTTTGGCTATCGATAATGCATTTAAAAATTCTCTCGCCGAAACATTAACGGAAACGGAAAAGGCCTTCAATCAGGGCTTCATCGCCATGAGCGGAGCAATCGTTACGGCCATCCAAATGGTTTCTTTCGTCGTCATCTTCATCATCATGGCGGTAGTTGCCAACACCATGGCTATGACGACACGGGAGCGCACTGGTGATTACTCCATTATAAAGACGCTGGGCTTCGGCGCCAAAGATATAACTATTCTTATTTTTGGCGAATCGCTGGTAATTACCGCGACCGGATGCATTATCGGCGTGATCCTGACGTTTCCCGCGGCCAAAGCTTTCGGCCATAGCCTGGCTAATTACTTTCCGGTCTTTCTCGTCTCTGCGGAAACGATTTATTATGATATTGCGGCCGCGTTTCTTATCGCGGTTCTGGCGGCGATCATCCCCACTCGTCACGCAATTCGCATTCGAATTGCCGCTGGCTTAAGGAGGATTGGCTGATGGCTGTTCCCATTTCCTACAGCATCCGCAACCTCTGGAAACGCAGATTGACAACAGTGCTAACCGTGTCCGGCATGGCGCTGGTCGTCTTTGTTTTTGCCGCCGTGTTGATGATGGCCACAGGCCTACAAAAGACACTGGTGGAGACCGGATCGAATAACAACGTCGTGGTCTTGCGCAAAGGCTCAGCCTCGGAAGTCGTTAGCATTATAGAACGCAATCAGGC
>DLME01000053.1:4897-5223 GCA_002479215.1 Syntrophaceae bacterium UBA7544 | reverse complement strand
GTTGATGACCTGCGGCGGCTTCTACAGAGCCCGGATCTGCCGGTTGTTCTTTCCCCTCAGGACGCGATCATAGCGGCGATTAATATGGCTTACGATATGAGCCGTGCTTCAGCCAAAGATTATTTCGAAGAGATGAACGAAGCCACTGCCGGTGATCTTATTTCGGAAATCAGTGAAACCGCTGATCTACTCGATGAAACCAGCGACGCGCCGATTATCAAACTGGTCAACTTGCTGGTCGCCGGGGCCATTAAAGACCGGGCCAGCGATATTCACGTCGAGCCTTACTCCGGCAACCTCAAAATCCGCTACCGCATTGACGGCAT
>DLME01000053.1:0-4832 GCA_002479215.1 Syntrophaceae bacterium UBA7544 | reverse complement strand
GCTACCGCATTGACGGCATTTTGTATGATATTTTGAGACTGCCGCGGCGGATTCAATCTCCTTTTGTTTCCCGTATTAAAATCATGGCTAAGCTCAACATCGCCGAAAAGCGTCTGCCGCAGGATGGACGCATCGAAATAAAAATAGCCGACCGCCTGATCGATATTCGGGTATCGGTTATTCCTACTGCTTTTGGCGAAAGAGTTGTGTTGCGTCTACTCGACAAATCCGCCAATATTCTTATGCTTTCCGATCTGGGTATGCACGATGAGCGCATCAAGCTGCTCAACCGCCTGATTAAATCTCCTTACGGGATTATTCTGGTTACCGGCCCCACCGGCAGCGGTAAGACCACAACACTTTATGCGGCTCTATCCACAATCAACCGACCGGAAATAAATATTATTACTATTGAAGACCCTATCGAATATCAAATGGACGGTGTAGGACAAATTCAAGTTAATCCCAAGATTGATTTAACTTTTGCCGCTGGTTTGCGCTCTATTGTCCGCCAGGATCCTGACGTTATCCTGATCGGTGAAATCCGTGACCGGGAAACCGCGGAAATCGCCATTCAGTCATCGCTCACCGGCCATCTCGTGTTTTCCACGCTGCACACCAATGATGCCGCCAGCGCTGTAACCAGACTTATCGACATGGGCATAGAACCTTTTTTAGTTACCTCATCGGTTATCGCCATCATCGCCCAACGTCTTGTGCGCGTTCTTTGTCCGCACTGCAAGGAAATTTACAAGCCGGATAAAGAATCTTTGACCAATCTTGGGTTGGACAAGTCGGTATTGAAAAACAATACTTTTTACCGGAAAAAGGGCTGTAATTTATGTATGCAAACCGGCTTTCGCGGCAGGACGGCGATATTCGAGATCATGATTGTTGATGATGAAATTAAGAGGCTTATCTTAAAAACATCGGATGCCAACCAAATAAACGAACTGGCATTAAAACAGGGGATGATAACGTTGCAGAAAGACGGCATTTATAAAGTGATGAGTGGAATAACGACGACGGAAGAAGTATTGCGCGTGACACGTTCGTTGAATCACAAAGAAGATATTGTGGCTGAAACCTAAGAACACTACTGCGGAATAAACGCCAGTAATATGACCGGTAAAAAATCAAAAATGATTGAATTTTATAAGATGAGCGGTAGCGGTAATGATTTCATTATTATTGATAACCGTGATCTATCCTTAAATGTAGGCAACCTTCCTGATTTTGTCCGTGCGGTATGTCGACGGCAAATTTCCGTAGGAGCTGATGGCGTAGTCATAATTGAACCGTCAAATACAGCCGATTTTAAGTGGCAGTTTTTTAACTCGGACGGTTCGGTGGCGGAGATGTGCGGAAACGCTGCCCGTTGTGTAGCACGCTTGGCGTTTCTCCGAGGGATTGCCGGGGGAAAACTATCCTTCGAAACCATTGCCGGCATTGTCAATGCCGAGGTTCATGAAAATGTGCCTAAAGTCAAATTGACTGATCCATCCCGTGTGATACTGGGGAAAAAGATTGCTTTCGAGGGCAGGGAATTTGTTTTGGATATTGTTGATACGGGAGTTCCCCATGCAGTGAACTTTGTGGATAATATAGAATCTTGCTCTGTTTTTGATTGGGGACGCAAAATCCGCCGCCATGATTGTTTTCAGCCGAAAGGCACCAATGCCAACTTTGCGGTAGTGCTTGACCGGCACAAAATTAAAGTGCGCACCTACGAGCGAGGAGTCGAAGACGAAACTCTCGCCTGCGGTACTGGGGCTGTCGCTGCAGTTCTTGCCGCAGCTGAGCGTGGTTTAGTAGATTCCCCTGTCGATACTATCGTCCAAAGCGGTGAAACTTTGCGCATTTATTTTACACGTCATAATGATCGTTTTAAGGAAATTTATCTGGAAGGCAAAGTAAAAATAGTCTATCAGGGATTTCTTTTTGAAGAAGCATATAAATGATGGTTTTGTATAAAAGTTGATTTTACTTCTATATGTCATTCCGGCAGCGAAGCCCCGCGTATGCTTGGGCAAGCCGGCTTGTGCCCTTTAGGGTAAATCCAGTATTCATTAATGCTTTACCTCCTTCACGGGGGACAACGTCTGGACACTGGTTGGATGTTTACTTAGCGTAGGCTGGGCCGGTGTGACGGTATTGGTGTTCCGGTGTCCCCTATTCCTGTGCCTTTTTTATGCCCATCATAATTGAAATGTTGCCAATTCAAGCAAACTGTATCCAACTACGAATTTTTAAATTTGTTAAAGCATAATAAATATTTAAAAAGAAAAACGGGGGTTTATGTTGCCCCCGTCTTTCATGTGTTTTGGTCTTAAAATCCCCTGTTTCCTGTCCAAATAATCTCGACCACTTGTGATAATCGTGTGTAATGCTAAGAGAGATTCCTTAAAAAAAGGACAGGTTGGTAATAGCCATTCCGTTCCCAGCTTCTTGGACCAATTTCTTCTAACGGAATGTATTCAAAATGAGTTTATAGGGTTTAATGGCAAGTTGCTTTAAATGCCAAAAACCCCTAATGTTTTATAAATTTAGTTTTATGTTGCTTTATTCTTTTCACTTGTCTCATAACCCAAAGGTCAGAGGTTCAAATCCTCTCCCCGCTACCAAATAAATCAATGGTTTGGGCATCATGCTTAACCCCTTTTATTTTTAACTTCTACCCTATTTATACCCATTTCCTTTTTTTCTGACAGAAACAACCTTCATCATTCAAATAAATCGAGCATGCTTTTTTTCGTTTGCACGACATAAAACCCTGTCCGTAGCCATGCCTGAACCGATCTATCATGCATTTTGTTTGTTACAAATACAAGTGTTGAGACTGTACCTCTGGAGCAATTTATTGAATACCAAATGAAATGTGCGAAGGTTTGATAGTATATTTTCTGCTGCTGTAGAATCCGGCTGTCTTGCTGTAAGTGAGCTTTTAGGATTTTTCACGGACATATTTTCTTTCAAGCGGCATATCTTTCCCGCTTGATTTGGCTCGGCCGGGCAGCGGAGCTTGTTTACACTGGTGTCAAATGTCAAAAGATGCAGAGCACTGATTTTCTTCTTTGGCGTAAAAACTGATCCAGCAACCATAAGAAAAGTATCGTTAGGCCATGAAATAAGGCCCCGCCCCCGCAGGGGCAGGGCCTCAACCCATCTGGTTTTTCTGCCTTGTGCTTACACCGAGCTCATAGTAGCTGTTGTTGCTGGCGTCAACTTTAGTCTGCATATCCACAACGAACTTCCCATCATCCGACATCGGCCATGGTACGAAGTATTTCGGTCTATGATTACAGTGCCCAACGAACTGATGTGCCCGGTAAAGGTCCCGGAAGGAGCAGTCATCGCGGCATTACTGGCCACAAAGTCACTAAAGGTCATTCCGCAAAAGCCGGAACGGTTTCATCTGCTCCGTTTACGGTTACGGACGCACTGGAGGGTGTGAACGTATAGCCCGTAAGGAAGGGCGTCACAGTATAGGTACCGTCCAGAATGCCCGAGAAACTGTAATTTCCGCTTGCGTTTGTAAAGGTCGTTCCAGTTGTGCTTCCGCTCAATGTAATTAACACGCCCATTGGCACTGTACCGGTTACCGTACCGGAAATGCTGTAGGTAGACGCAGGATTGGTTGTTGCCACAAAGTTGGTGTTGGTGACACTTGCTCCGTTTATGTTTACGGCCGTACTGGAGAATGTGAACGTATAACTAGCACGAGAGGGCGTCACGGTATAATTGCCGTTCGCCAGGCCGGAGAAACTGTAATTTCCGCTCGTATCAGTCGTTGTAGAAGCGGTTGCCGCACCTGTCAGGGTGATTGTTACACCGTCGGCGATAGTGCCGCTTACTGTACCGGAGATGCTAAATGTGGTGGGCGCCACTGCCACTGCTGCCACTGACGTGAAATTATTTCCCAGAGAATCGACGCCGCTCAATGTTATATTATAATTAACAGGCGTAAATGTGTACCCCGTAATGGAGGGTGTCACTGTATAATTGCCACCGTCCGCAAGGTCTGAGAAACTGTAATTTCCGTTTGCGTCTGTTATGGTCTCCCCGGTTGTACCTGTGCTCCCGCTCAATGTAATGAACACGCCCGTTTGCACTGCCCCGGTTACCGTACCGGAAATGTTGTTGGTCGTGCCGCTAGCGGCTGTTGCTACAAAGTTAGTATTGGTGACACTTGCTCCGCTGACGACGACTACCGAACTGACCGGGTTGAACGTATAATTTATAAGGGAGGGCGCTACGGCATAGTTGCCGTTCGCAAGGCCTGAGAAAATGTAATTTCCGTTCGTGTCAGTCGTTGTAGAAATGGTTGCCGCGCCTGTTAGGGTAATTGTTACACCGTCAGTGATAGCGCCGCTCACTGTACCGGAGATGCTGTAGCCACCACCGTGGTGGCTACATGCGATAATAAACAATATCGAGAAAATGATCATACCAATTGAAAAGAACTTGTTTCTCATGCAAAATTTGCTTTTCACAATTACCTCACCTTAATAATTTTAGATTTGATAAAGAACCACTCAAATGTAGTCGTACATAGTAAAGTTACGTTTGTATGTCAATGAAAAAATGACTACATTCTGCCCCCCCCCTTGAAAAGTGGTCCAGTTTTTAAGTTAGGATTGGGGTATAATAGAGATAATTTTGAAGGAGGTCAGGATGAGTCGGAAGCGATTTACGATGGAACAGATTATCGGTTTACTTCGGGAGGTGGATGTAAAGGTTTCACAGGGCAAGAACGTAGGGCAGATTTGATGGGAAATAGGGATAGCAGAACAAACCTATTACAGATGGCGTAAAGAATACGGCGGTATGAA
>DLME01000244.1 GCA_002479215.1 Syntrophaceae bacterium UBA7544 | reverse complement strand
GAACAAAAGCCGAACCCCTATGCCAATATTCATCTTGATTACAAGTACTTCTTTATCCGCAAAGTAATGTTTGTCAAATATGCCGTCGCTTACGTGATTTTACCGGGCGGCTTCGGCACCATGGATGAACTTTTCGAAGCGCTGACTTTAATTCAGACAAAAAGAATCAAAACCTTTCCTTTAATCTTAATGGGCAGCGAGTATTGGCAGGGCCTGTTGGATTGGATGAAGAAAAATATGCTTACGGAAGATAAAATTCTTCCCGCGGACCTCGAATTGATTCAAATAGTGGACGAACCTCAAGAAGTCGTAAAGCTCATTAAGAAATACGTTATAGTTTGATCCCCTGATTTAGTCCTTTATGGCCATGGAAAAAATCTTTGCTGCTTTAAAAAAAGGTGTTGTTGCGCCTTGTTATCTTCTTTATGGCGAAGAGGAATATCAAATCGGCGCAACCCTCGATAAAATTTTGGATATAATTTTACCTGCGGCTGACCGGGATTTCGGTCTTTTTTATCTGGAAGGAGAAAATGCCGACACGGATAGTCTGGTTAATTACCTTTTAACGCCTTCCCTTTTGGGCGCGAGGAAAGTGGTCGTAGTAAAAAATACCACTATTTTTCAATCCCGCGAAAATTTAGCCGATCTAATTCAAAAAATACGCGACAACATTGATGAAAATCCGGCGCAAGCGGCAAAATCTTTTCTAACCTTTTTAAAGCTGGCCGGCTTTTCCTGGGAAGATTTGCAAGATGACGGCTGGAAGAAGATTACCGACGAAGAGTGGCACAGGATTGTGGAGGGCGATGCGGGAGAAGACCGCGCCAAGTGGCTGCCCCGCGTTTTAGCTCTTTCCTCCAGTCTGGGCTTGAGCCCGGAGTCCGGCGCCGATAATACGGAGAAATTAGGAGAAATTCTGCAAAAAGGCTTGGCCACCGGAAATTGCTTGATTCTTACCGCCTCCGCCATTGATAAAAGGAAAAAAATTTTCAAAATCATCTCCGCTATAGGCGAAGTACTTTACTTCGGTAAAGTCCGCTCGGAGGCCGGGCAAAAGGAAAATTTAATAAAAGAAGCGCAGAAATTGCTGGAAAATTACGGCAAGAAACTGACCGAGGCGGCCTGGATCGCTTTGGGCCAAAAGACAGGATGGGAATTAAGGCGCTCGATGACGGAACTCGAAAAGCTCGTCTTTTTTGTCGGGGAGAGTCCCCTCATCGAGGAAAATGATGTAGAAGACGTTGTCGGCAAGACCAGGAAAGATTCTATCTTTGCTTTAACTGCCGCTCTTAGCGAAAAAAATCAACTGGCGGCGCTCAGCGCCCTTAAAGCTCTCCTGGATCAGGGCTTACATCATTTGATGATTCTGACCATGCTCGTCCGGGAAATTAGATTTTTACTGCAGACCAGAATTTTAGTGGATGCCGGAAAAATTCCGGCATTTAAAAAAAATGCAGAATACGGCTGGTTCCAAAAGAATGTCTATCCAAAGCTTAAGGAAATAGCCCAATCTTTGGCCAAGTTTGACGGCCTCCTTTTCAGCCAGCATCCGTTTGTCATTTATAATGCCTGGAGGAACTGCGGAAATTTTTCTTATCCCGATCTGGTTAATTTTCTCGATACACTCTTGGAGGTTGACCGCGCCTTTAAATCAACGGCCGCGGAGCCGCGATTTTTACTGGAGAATTTTTTGATTAAAGCTTGCGCTAAAGAGTGTAGCTGACCCGGTTGATCCCGAATCGCTGCGCTCCCGGGATCAATTCCACTTACGCTTCAAACTTCATTTCACCCCGTTAGAAAGGCAGACTTTCTAACGGGGTTCATTCATTTTCAGCGAGTGTCATTGATTAAAGCGTGTGCCCAAGAGGGTAGCTGACCAGATATATCCCGAATGGTGAAAAAGAAAAGCCGGCCCCCAGCCGGCTTTTCTAGCAGCGCATCAAAGGCGAAGTGTCTTTTAGTTCACCAGAACGGTTATGTTGGTGGCAAGAACTCCAGGAGCAGGAGTCGTAATTACTATATCCACAAGTCCTGTCGGATAGGGAAAAGGTCCTGACCCGCAACCATCAGCAGCAGACGCTCCGTCTACTGTAAGGCTAACCCGTGTTCCCCCGGCGTGGTTGGAATCGTAGACGGGCTGACCCAGAACGCTTACCGCCGCCACTATAGGAATTACCGTGGGTGAATATGTGACATGATTGTTCGCTATGGACACGGTGGTCCCCGCCGGCATGGGATTGTAGTTTTCGTCCATCAACCAGAATGAAAATGTCTGATAACAACTTGCCCCCATAGTAAACGTGTGTTGTGATATTACAGGATGAATGGAGGACAGGGTCATGATTTGGTCACGCCGCACATAGGCTTCCCCCCAGACTCCGGTACAGGTCATTTCCTTACTGGGCGAAGTCGCGTAATTAGCCGGCAGAGGTGCGAGGGAAGGCTGGGTCGTGCAGGCTAGCGTACCCGCCGGGTTATCGTAAGGGATATATGTCTCTCCCGGATCCCAGATGCCATTTTCGTTCTCGTCAATGTACAAGTCGCCCAGGTCGTAAAATGTTTCTCCAGGATCATAAATATTGTTGAAGTTGGCATCAATGAAACTTTTCTCGCCCACGGCGTAAGCCAGCAGCGTCACCCGGCCCTTCGTAACAAAAAGCGGCGCTCCGCCATCAATGGTAATCGGATTACCGAGTTCATCCAACGCCGCTATTCCTGGTGTTATATTGTTCGGTCTAAAATCAGCGGTTATGAATGTAACTGTGCAGGTTCCCTTGGCCGTCGTACAAGACGCCGGTCTAATTTGCGCACCCGCAGTGATAAAGTTGATCACTGTCCCGTCCGGTACGGGATTGCCCAGACGATCCGAAGCGATAATAGTTAAGGTGGAGGTCACACCGTCATATTCCCAGCCTTCGACATTATGGGTTTGAACGCTCAGCGAGAAAAAGTTTTGTGTAGGCAGCCCTGTCGTTATAGTTAACGTGTTGGACTGAGTGAGAATTGCCGGATTGCTGTGTACTTTGGCCACAACCCAGACCGGCGTCGGCACCGTACCTGAAGTAACCGTAGTCGTGACATATCCATTGGCGTCCGATGTCGCCGAGGCGGCAGACATGGTGATCCCCAGCAGCACGTAATTGGCCGGCAGCAGACTGAAATCGACCAGCACTCCTGCTTTGCCATTATTGTTGCTGTCCACCACCTGGAATTTCACGATAGAACTCTCCGGTAATGTGGAAGCACCAGATCCCTGAATTCCGATGATTGCCGGCGTTACCGACACAAATTGGATATTGTTGGTGGCCGGGATGGCCACAGTTATTGTTGCGCTGGCAGTAGCCCCGGTCACAGATGCCGTTATCGTGTCTGTTCCGGAAGCGCAGCCGTTGTCCTTATACGTGGAAGTCGCCGTGCCTAAGATAGTTGTTACCGGCGAGGTGAGCGTTGCCAAGTCCTCGCCGACGCAGGGGGAAGTAAAGGCCACGGAGATAGGTATCGTGGCAAGTACGCTATTTATATATACCGGTATACTGACGATGCTACTGCCATAAGCGGAGATTGGCGACTGGGCCACAAAAAGCGCGCCCAGAGTAATCGCCGCGGTGCCCACCGATATGCCCACGGGAGTGCTCGTAACAGTTGTAGTAGTCCCTGCCGTGGTAACCGGCGCTGATACCGTAATGCTGGTAGCGCCCGCAGAACTATAGGTTGCTGCATTCAAGTTGACCGAAGCGACGCCGCTGGCGTTTGTCAACGCTGTTGTGGCAGGAGTAAACACGACAAGTGAACTATCTGCTGCCACGAAAGTCACGACCGCACCCGGTAGTAGTGCTCCGTTGGCATCCTTGAGTGTCGCAGTAGCGCTTAGGGGAGTTCCGAATATTACAGAATTAGAGGCAGTGCTTAAAGTAAGAGAGCTCAGGTTGGTTGTTGTAGGTGTTGTAGGTGTTGTAGTAGTTGTTGTCGTTGTTGCACCAGTCGTGGCCGTTGTAGCCGGACTGCCGCCACATCCGCTCAGACAAAAAAATAGGGCAAAAAAAATCAGCAGCAGTAATGGCTGCAATAATTTACCCTTGGTTAATTTGGCCATTGTTATCTCCTTTTCTTAAACGTACAGATGAGATTTTTGATGCAATTTTACCAAAAATATTATCAATTTTCAACTATTATTTTACTCCCGCCGTCACCCTTTTGATGCTTTGGCGGGCTCGCGGCAGTGGAGCCCCTCCGGTCGCAGATGACCTTTAGGTTGCAGGAGCCGGAGGCTCCTTTTCTAAACGCGACATCCCGCGGCTTGCAGAAAGCATTCAACCCCCGGCGGGAGACGGGAGCTTTCTGCAGCGGGGTGAATTGCCGGAAATTGACCGCAACATTAAATCTTCTGCGGCTGAACGGCAACTTTTCAGGGAAATATTTTTTGATTAAAACTCACGTCACAGCTTTTTGATTTTTGTCTGGGCCTGCCTTTTGGTTCGCGGCAGTCTTCTTGCCGGACCCTTCTTTTTGCGTCGGTGAACCCTACCTTCTTCACCTTCCTGCTCATATATTCCGCTCCATGACGGAGAGATAGCTTTATTCATAATTGTTTCAAACTCCAAAGAAGACAAAGCTGTTTTCCCCTGCCGCGTTGCATAGGAAGCTATCTCCCGATCGGAAGAAACGACTATTGTTTCTTCGGCGGTTTGATCGGTAATTCTTTTGATGACCTCATCGGCTTTTTCTCCCTGCCGCGAGTAAATAATTTCGATATTTCCGTGTCTGTCCCTTCCTTCTTCCGCGGAACCGCTTTTCCAACCGTCGAAAACTACCGTAATTCTATGTCCCTTTTTTCTTTTATAATCGCTAAGCTTCGACATTAATGCCCGGCGTCCCGCCTCCAGGCTGTGCCGCTCATAACGCCGTAAAAGATCGGATTGCCGGATTAAATTATAACCGTCGACTAAAATATGCATAAACCAATACTGGCACATCTGCGATAGCTCTTCAATAAAATTATATGGGCGGGGTTTTTTCTTGACTTTGGCGCGTTTTGTCTGCTACGTTTCCCCAGGAAAAAATAACCGGATTAATTATTTTATATAATAAATACAAATATTTATTATGGAGGATGACGTGGAAATCAAAAAATTATGCGTTTTGGGCGCCGGTTTAATGGGCAATGGCATTGCCCAGATTTGCGCTCAAGCGGGATATGAAGTGTTTATGCGGGACATTGAGCAAAGATTTATTGACGGCGGAATGAACACCATCAGAAAGAATCTTAACCGCGATGTGGAAAAAGGCAAAATAACAAAAGATCAAATGGATTCCATTCTCGGCCGGATTAAACCTACTTTGGATTTGCAGGAGGCGGCAGGCAAAGCCGATATAGTCGTGGAAGTTGTTATTGAAATCATGGAGGTAAAGAAAAAGGTCTACCAGGAACTCGAAGAAATTGTTCCTAAGCACTGTTTGTTTTTTACCAATACTTCCGGTCTCAGCATCACCGAAATGGCCGCTATTACCAGAAGGCCTGATCGTTTCATCGGCACCCATTTTTTCAATCCGGTTCCGGTAATGCGCTTATTGGAGATCATCCGCGGTCACCAAACATCCGAAGAGACACTGCAAATTGCCAAGGCCTGGGGAAAGAAAATCGGCAAGGAAGTAGTCGTTGTCAAAGAAGCGCCGGCGTTCGTCGTCAATAGAATTCTCTGCTCCATGATCAATGAAGCTTTTTTTGTTTTGGATGAAGGTCTGGCCGCAGCGGAGGACATTGATAAGGCCATGATGCTGGGCTGCAATCATCCGATCGGGCCTCTGGCCCTGGCTGATCTTATCGGCCTGGATACGCAGCTGCGTATAACGGAAGGTATGCACAGAGAGCTGGGAGACAAATATCGCCCGGCTCAATACTTGAGAAAGCTTGTCCGCGCCGGCTTTTTGGGGCGCAAAACAGGCCGGGGCGTATACGACTACAGCAAAAAGTAATGGTAGTGTAATTTACTGCTCATAATTCCTGCTGACAAATTTATTTTCTATTAAGGAGAATTTTTATTTATGAAAACTCGGATCACAGAACTTTTCGGCATCAAGTATCCTATTCTTTTATCCGGCATGAGCTGGATCAGCGTGCCGAAAATGGTTGCCGCCGTTTCCAATGCCGGCGGATTAGGCATTTTGGCTACAGGTCCATTGAATGCCGAACAAACGCGTAAGGCGATAAAAGAAATCCGTGGGCTTACCGCTAAGCCTTTTGGGGCCAATGCCACTCTTCTTTTCCCGGGAGCAAAGGAAAACGCCAAAGTTTTGTTGGAAGAACAAGTGGCCGTCATTAATTTTTCGCTGGGAAAAGGCGATTGGCTGGTAAAGGAGGCTCACGCCTATGGCGGAAAAGTCATTGCCACGGTTGTTAACGCGCGTCACGCTAAACGCGCGCAGGATTACGGCGCAGACGGCGTTGTGGCAACGGGTCATGAAGCTGCGGCGCATGGCGAACATATAACATCTCTTGTTCTTATACCTTCTCTGGTTGATACCATTAATATTCCTGTCATTGCCGCCGGCGGATTTGCCGATGGGCGGGGATTGGCCGCCGCTCTTGCTCTGGGCGCGGAAGGTATTGCCATGGGCACTCGCTTTATGACCACCAAGGAAAGTCCCCTGCATGAAATTTATAAAAATTTATCCATCGAAAAAGACGTCAACGATACGCTTTTTTCCGATCGTTTTGACGGAATTTTATGCCGCGTCCTGAAAACACATGCCGCTAAAAAAGCCGTTAAGCGAGGCTTGAATTTACCCGCGGCTTTCTTTAATTCGCAGGAGATTGCCCAGCAATTGGGTCTGCCTTTTAGCAAGTTGTTTCTGGGAGTGTTGCTATCCGGATGGAAAAACGTCCGGCAACTGGCCTTTATGGCCAATGGATTTAAAGCAATAAAACTCGCTACGGAAAAAGGCGATATGAAAAAGGGCGTTCTTCCCGTGGGGCAGGTTACCGGCTTGATTCATGATGAACCGACGGTGGCTGAACTTATGGAAAGAATTGTTGCGCAAGCGAAATTGCAGCAGCAAAAACTTAATAATCAATTTTCTTAAACAGTGGATTTAGAATAATATGTTTCAGAATAAAAAAGTAGTCGTGGTCATGCCGGCTTATAACGCCGAGAAAACTCTCCTTAAAACATACGAGGAGGTTATGGCTCAAGGTATTGTTGATTTAGTTATTTTTGTCGATGATGCCAGCTCCGATCATACTGTAAAAATCGCGTCAGGCCTTCCCCAAACCAAACTTTACGCTCACAAAAATAATCGCGGCTATGGCGGCAATCAAAAAACCTGTTATCGTCTCGCGCTGGAAGAAGGCGCGGACATTGTGATTATGGTGCATCCCGATTATCAATACACGCCGAAGCTAATTCCGGCCATGGCCTCATTAATCGCGAGCGGCCTTTATCATTGCGTGCTCGGTTCCCGTGTCCTGGGCGGCTATGCCTTAAAAGGCGGTATGCCGTTTTGGAGATATATTGCTAATCGCTTTTTGACTCTTGTGGAAAATTTTCTATTTGGAGCGAAACTCTCCGAATATCATACCGGATACCGCGCCTTTTCCCGGGAGTTATTATTGCGTCTGCCGCTGCAAAATAATTCCGATGATTTTGTTTTTGATAATCAAATGCTTGCTCAAATTATCTGGTTTGACTATACCGTGGCCGAAGTGAGCTGCCCGACAAGTTATTTCGCGGAAGCGTCTTCCATTAATTTTATCCGCAGTTTAAAATACGGCTTGGGCTGTTTGGAAACGGCGTGCAGTTTTCGCCTGGCTAAAATAAAAATAATACATTCTCCCCTATTTCCCGCCCATGGATAGAAAATACAAATATCTTACGGTAGTTTTTTTAGTCGTTTTTTCTCTCATTGCCTTTGGCCGGATTTTGGGCAATGGTTTTACCAATTTCGATGATAATGTTTATATCACTGAAAACAATCATATTCAGGCAGGCCTTAATTCAGCAACGATCAAATGGGCATTTAGCGCTGTTGTCTCCAGTAACTGGCATCCCCTGACGCTACTTTCTCATGCTCTGGACTGGAGCTTATTCGG
>DLME01000068.1 GCA_002479215.1 Syntrophaceae bacterium UBA7544 | reverse complement strand
CATGGTTCGTCACTTCCATTCAGAAATAGCATAAACCGCTCCTTGTTTGTGTAAGGAGGAGTATAGGCCATGAATGTTCTTATCTTTGGCGCAAGTGGTTCCGCCGGCGGTAGTATTCTTCGGGCGTGCTTTTCCTCGCCGGCTGTCAAGGAGATTCGCGCGATTACCCGGCGTCCGCTTCGCTTCACCCACAAAAAACTTCGTGTATTTATTCACAATGATTACCTAAATTACGCGTCCATCGAAGAAGCTTTCGTGGATGTCAATGCCTGTCTCTTTTGTCTGGGCATTTCCGCAACACAGGTCTCCGGGGAGGAATATCGGAAGATTACGCACGACTTCGCTCTCGCAGCGGCCAGCACGCTACAAATACATAGTCCAACTGCTGTATTCCATTTCATCAGCGGTAAAGGCACAAGTATGAACAGTCGCTTCCTGTGGGCGCATGTGAAAGCGGAAACCGAGCGTGATCTTATGTCTCTTGTCAATGCGGTCTGCTGGCGTCCCGCATTCATTGACGGTGAATCATCGAGCAGTAGTCCACGGCTATATCGGGTCTTAAGGCCGCTCTTTAGATTATTGAAACCATTCCGCAGCCTCTACGTGAATGGACAAGACCTCGGGCGGGCCATGTTGAAAGCCACATTAGAAAATATTCGGGGGCGGGTAATTGAAAACGCGGAAATTCGAGACCTCGCTGATCATTAGGGAGTTGATGATGACAGTACATATAGTTCGTCTCGGAACTAAGAAAGTCCCCAATGAAGGCATTCGCATTGGAACGGTCAGGCGTCCGCCCCGCGGCGTGCCTAAAAGTGAGTATTCTTCTCAGAATTGGTATGATGTATGGTTCCCCAATCTGTCACCTAGTCCTCAAACATTAAAACTTAGACAAAGCGCCAAGACTGAAAATGAATGGAAAGGCTTCTTACGAAAATTTCGCGCCGAAATGGCAAGCCCGGAGAATAGTAGAACTCTTGATCTGCTCGCCGCTCTTTCGCGCGAATCCAACTTTTCCATTGGCTGCTATTGCGCCGATGAACGGCGCTGTCACAGATCGGTGCTTCGCGCGCTGCTTTTGGAGCGAGGCGCGAAAGTGGTATGAAATTTTAAAGTTAACGGAAAAGCAGAAGGATAAGATACTTACAAAGGGAAGGATGAGGCAAGATAATGGAATATGTAATAGATAAGATGACGCCTGACGATTGGGAGCAGGTCCGTAGTATATATCAAGAGGGAATCGCCACCGGCCATTCAACGTTTGAAGCGGATACTCCTGACTGGGGAAAATGGAATGTGGCACACCTGCTTGATTGCAGATTGGTAGCAAGAGGTGGAAATGCCATAATGGGATGGGCTGCCTTGAGTCCGGTTTCCGGACGCCGTGTATATTCGGGCGTGGCAGAAGTCAGTTTGTACGTCCGTGCCGCGAAACGTCAGCAAGGCGTAGGATCAGCGCTTATGACCGCTCTGATAGGTGCCTCTGAAAAGTCCGGAATATGGTCTCTACAAGGCGGGATATTCCGTGAAAACAAAGCAAGTCTGGCTCTTGTCAAAAAACATGGGTTTCGTGAAATCGGTCGGCGCGAGCGGTTAGGCAAGATGACGCACGGCCCTCTTGCTGGGATATGGCGTGATGTTATTCTACTGGAACGACGAAGCCAATCGGTGGGGATATAATAGAACAAAGTTGAAGTGTAAGAATTACTCAAGCAGTAATTGTTTATGCATTTAGCGTGAGGTAACTTCAATGAAAACAGTGGAGCCTCTCCGGTCGCAGATGACCTTTAGGTTACTAGAGCCGGAGGCTACTTTTCCAAGCGCGACATCCCGCGGCTTGCAGGAAGCATTTAACCTCCAGCGGAAGCCGGGAGCTTTCTGCAGCGGGGCAAAAAGATTACTTTTGATATTAATTTTGGCGGTTCTAATGGGATGTCCCGTCGTTTCAAAAAATATCGTCGGATTGCAGGATTTCAAGTTGGATGCGCAAAAGATAGACGGCACATGGATAAACGACGAAGGGGCAATTCTCGTCAAAGCAATTGATCCCGAAAAAGGTATTATAAAAATTGTTTTTCTGGAAGATAAAGAAAAAGTTGAAACATTAATGCTGAAAATAATGAAAGGCAATTCCTGGCTGTATTTCAATATATTGCCGGAGAAAGATAGTAAAGACGACTATATCTGGGGTAGATTCCAAATAAAGGACAACAAACTTATTTTCTGGCATCCCTCCAATGAAGTTTTTACCAAGGCGATAAAAGAACGTAAAATCAAAGGAACGATAGAGAAGAAAAAGCAGGAAAACGGGAAACTATCATTTGATACATCCACGGTAAGTCTTACTGACAGCGCGAAAAATATAATAAACTTAGTCGAGTCATCCGATAAATCATTCTTCCTCTGGGATGAACCGGTGGTTTTTATCAAGCTGGCTAAATAAGGGAATTTGTAATGTTTTGTCCCCGATGTAAAAGCGAATACAGAGACGACTTTTTAAAGTGCGCGGATTGCGGTGTTGATCTGGTCAGTAAACTACCGCCTGAACCGGCCGGTGATTTCGGCGATGAAGAATTCGTAGAGGTTTTCTCCACTTATCAACAGGGCGATATCGCTTTTATAAAATCCGTTCTTGACGGTGAAGGAATCACATATTTTTTTCAGGGGGAAAGCTCTATTATGCTCATCGCCGCAGGAGCCTATGCCCGTCTTATGGTTAAGGCCGACGAGGCTCAGAGGGCAAGAGAGATTTTACAGGAGTTGGGATTTTTAAAACGAGTTTAAATTTCCACGTGAGCAACTTACGAAAAAATCAGCCGGAGCGTAGCGATCGGCTAGATTGACCGGTTATACCATTTATCATGCATTTTATTGCCTACTCCTTCAACATTCGGAATCTGAATTGAAGTGTTAGTAAAGTTCTTATTTCCATGTGTTTGATGGGTCAGGTATATAAGTATTACTTAAACCATTTTTTTTGTTGTCATGTATAAGAAGCCATCCATTGGGAACTTTACATCGATATAGATAACCCACACCTAGATCATTTGATGCTTGATTTAGATATTCACAATTCAAGTTCAAGTTTGAATAAGGTACATTTCCAGCCAAAGTGTTATTCGTTTTAAAGTAGTTAGAAAAACAGATCCCGACAAGAATGCCTATTGAAACAAAAAATAAAACTGAAAAATAATTTTTGTCCTTCATATGCCCCTCCTATTTTAATTAGTATAACGACGAAATCAGCCGAGAGTGAAACGAGTCGGCTGGATTGCCATGTTCAATTTTCGATTTTCTTAATTAATTCTTGCAAATCTTCCAAACTCAAAATTTTCATTCTGTTTCTATGAATCATTCTATGACAATTTGAACAAACAACGACCAAATCCTTATTTGGGTCGACAATTTTTTCCTCCAAATTACGACTAACCGGATTTATATGATGGGCTTCAATAAAATCTTTACCATGCTCGCCATACTTGCTCTCAAAATTAAATCCGCATGCCAGACATGTCGTTCCATGGATCCGGATGGCAGCCGTTCGAAGTTCAGGATTTCTCTCAAAATAATTCACAAGCCTTAAAGACATCCCACCTTCAGTAAAATTCTCGCTTTCAATAACTTCTAAGTCTTGTCTGATAGTTTGATCCAGTTCGTCGGGGATGTGATCTACATAAATATTATAACTCTTAAATTGTTCGATAGCTTCTATTAGTATTTTTGTGCCTTTTCCGATTTCTGTATGCGATTTAAAAAAACTTTTGAGACCGGGAATGCGATAAGAATTTTCAAGATGAACGATATATTCTTTGTTATTTTTTGAGTCGATTATTTTGAATTTTTCATTTGGTTCAGGAAAATAATGGTGATCTTCTTTTGGTATATAAATGTAACTGCGGTCCTTGTTTTGTATTCCGTTAATGGTTGTAGTAATGTGCATTGTCATTATGAATACCGTAATTGAACAATTAATATACCCAGTGGGTATTTTAAAGAATTTTATTTTATGCTACTTCATTTCAAAAAAAAAATGAAAAGGAAAAGTTACGTCATGAAATCAGCAAGATTCGACTACTTTGATTTAATCTCCGCGTGATAACTTTGCAGTGATTTTGCCCAGCCATCCGTATATTTATTCCTTCCACATCAGCGGATTAAAATTTGTTCTGTAATCGTAGTAATCTTCTTTTTCCGTTTTCTTCAAAAAACCGACGATGAGGTAAGTAAAAGGTGTAGCCAAAGCTTCGTAAGCTGATTTTATAATCCATTGGGCCAGAATTATCTTTCCTAAAATCGCAGTTGGTATTGCACCATAAAAAGCCAGAGTGATAAAAATGCCGGAATCGGCCAATTGTCCGAGCAAAGTCGAGCCCATTAAGCGTGTCCAGAGATGTTTGCCGCTGGTCACTATCTTCATCTTGGCCAACACAAAAGAATTGATAAATTCACCGAACAGATAAGCGGCAAAGGAAGCAATCAAAATCCGCGGGGTAAAGCTAAATATAGCTGCATAAGCTTTTTGCGCCGTTGCCGAGGATTCAAAAGCTCCTAAATTCCATACGGGAGCGGCGGGCAGGTTAATGCTGATCCATATTGCTGCGACAGCCAACAGGTTGCAGAAAAAACCTATCCAGATAACGCGGCGGGAACGGGCGTAGCCGTATACTTCCGTCAGAATATCGCCGAAGATGTAAGAGATGGGGAAAATAAAAATCGCCGCAGGCATGATTAACCCGCCTACGGAAACGAGCTTTACAGCGATAATATTGGAAATGATTAAAGTGGTGACAAATATAGCCGAAATCAAAGGCAGCCAGCGCTGGCGCGCATTATCCTTGCTGATTTCTTCCATTGGACAACACATCCTTTTACGAAGTCGTCACTTTTTGTATTGAAGCTATCCGCGGCAAGCCGCAGATAATCTTCAATTCTTAAGGAACGATATCATTCAGTATTCGCTCGCTTATCCCGTAGCAAGCTACGGGGAATGCTCGCTGTCGAATTCCGCGTCGACTGTAATTCCAATACCCCCGCGAACGGCAAATTCCGCGCTTACTTTGCACCAGCGTGGCTGGAGCGCGGCTACCAAATCATCAAGAATTATATTGGTGACGTGTTCGTGGAAAACTCCTTCATTGCGGAAAGACCATAGATACAATTTTAGAGATTTGGACTCGATTATTTTCTTATCTGGGATGTATTGAATTTTGATTTTAGCGAAATCCGGCTGATTAGTCTTGGGACAAACACAGGTAAATTCTTCGGTTTGCAGGGTAATTACATAATCGCGCTGGTCATTATGATTGGGAAACGTCTCCAGCTTGCGCAACGGTTTCGTCGCTTTGCCCAGCAGAGTCAACCCGGACAGATCATTTTTTTTCGTGCCATTGGCCATGCTCTTCTCCGGAAAAAAATAGTATATCCGTTTACCGAAAGTAATGATTAATTACAAGAGCAAAAAATCTTCACAACGAATATCGTTTTTGTGCTAAATTTGTTCATAATTTCCGAAAGGAGATATTGATATGACAGACAATAAGCCAACCATTCCTAAAAATACGTGGAAATGCAGTAACTGCGGCAATACTATAGTTGTTGTTAGCCCGCCTGAAAATTGCCCTGTTTGTAAACAAAAATGCGAGTTTCTTAATGTCACCTGCTACGAACCGGATTGCGGTTTCACTGGCATGGATAAACGCTTAAAACCAACGAAATGAAAAGAAAAATTAGGTCGTATGATCAACTTTTTTCCATGGTTTTATGGAATTGAATCCGCGGCCATTCTTCCATGGTGTGTGAGAGGCGCCACTCACTTAAGGCCAGATAAACTAGATTTCCTTCTGTATCGAGAGCAAGGTTCGTCGAATTTTTCTTCTGAAAATCTTCCATGATTTTGGCGTCGTCATAGGTTACCCAGCGGGCGGCCGCATAATCGGTTTTTTCGTAGTCGGCATAGACGCTGTACTCGTCTTTGAGCCGCGCCATCGTCACGTCAAATTGCAGAGCGCCGACCGCGCCTAAGATATTGTCCGAGCCCCACAGAGGTTTAAAAACTTGAATCGCGCCTTCTTCCGAAAGCTGGGTAAGCCCCTTTTGCAGGTGTTTTATTCTTAATGGATCTTTTAACCGCACACGGCAGAAATGCTCCGGGGCAAAATGAGGAATGCCGGTAAACTTCAGCGGCTCCTTTTGCGTAAATGTATCGCCGATCTTAATGGTGCCATGATTATGGATGCCGATGATGTCGCCCGGATAAGCTTCTTCGATATTGGTGCGGTCCTGCGCCATAAAAATAGTGGCATTGGCTAAAGAAACTTCTTTACCGATGCGGTGATGCATCACGCGCATGCCGCGCTGGAATTTGCCCGAGCAAATCCGCATAAAAGCGATGCGGTCGCGGTGCGCTGGATCCATGTTGGCCTGTATTTTAAAAACAAAACCGGAAAAATCATTTTCCTCCGGCCTGACTTCCCTGGTTGTTGTAGGACGTGCAACAGGCGGCGGCGCGATTTCCACAAAAGCATCCAGAAGTTCCTTTACACCGAAATTGTTAATGGCGCTGCCGAAGAAAACCGGTGTTTGGCTGGCTTTTAAGTATTCTTTCAAATCAAATGGATTGGCTGCCCCTTCCAGCAAGGCGATTTCGTCCCGGAGTTCACTGGCCTGGCTCTCTAAAAGTTCATCAAGAAGCGGATCAGATAAATTGTTAATTACGACTCCATCTTCCGAACGCTTTGCTTTTCCCGATGTGAACAAGTGTAATTTCTTATCATAAAGATTGTAAACGCCTTTGAAGCGCTTGCCCATGCCGATAGGCCAGGATAAGGGCGAGCACTCAATTTGCAGCTTATCTTCTATGTCAGCGAGAATTTCCAGCGGCGGCAGGCAATCACGATCCAGTTTATTGATAAAAGTTATGATCGGCGTATTGCGCAAACGGCAAACTTCCATAAGCTTTTGGGTCTGCGTCTCTACGCCTTTGGCACCGTCAATCACCATCAAGGCGCTATCGACCGCTGTGAGGACGCGGTAAGTGTCTTCGGAAAAATCCTGATGGCCGGGCGTGTCCAAAAGGTTTATTTCGCAGCCGGCATATTCGAATTTCATTACCGATGAAGTTACCGAAATGCCGCGTTCCTTCTCGATGGCCATCCAATCGCTCAAAGCATGTTTAGAGGCTTTGCGGGCTTTTACCGCTCCGGCAAGCTGGATGGCCCCGCCGAAAAGTAAAAGTTTTTCGGTGAGCGTGGTTTTGCCCGCGTCGGGATGGCTGATGATGCCGAATGTCCGGCGGCGTTCAATTTCTTTTTGTAGATGTTTACTCAAAATAACCTCACTTCAACAGGCGGTATAAACTAAAACACTGCCATCCATTCTTTCTTTTATCGAGCCTTCAGATTTAAGCTCTTTCAAATAGACATAGGTTTCGTTCAAGGCCATAAATTTTTCAAAATCAGGCATGCTATTGCCGAAGATCTCGTTAGCCAACGCGTAAGTGGTTTTTGGTATTTCATTGACAAAACCAAAAATCAATTGTTTTCTTTGCTCGTGGTAGGCGCGTATTTCAGACAGGCGTTCGCTCACACCGTTAAAAGAATTACCATGCCCCGGATGTATTGTGGTTAAAGGCAATTGTTCTATAACCTGCAGAGAATCTGAATAAGTTTGCAATGGACGGAAATTATCGTCAAATATGTTGGGGCTTAGGCTCGGCGCTATATAGGGCAGGATGTGATCTCCGGCCAACAGAATTCCTTCTTTTCTGACGAAAAAACAAACATGTCCGGTGGCGTGTCCCGGAGTAAAAATGACTTCAAATTTCCAGTCGCCGAATTCATGCACTTCTTTATTCTGCAGATAATCATCGGTATTAAATTCGGTTATGATGCCGCGCATGTCTTCATATTCTTCGATTACCGCGTCGATTTCGTGAGAAGACATACCATGTCGTGAGTAGAATTGCCTGGCCTGGCTGACCGCTGAATCCGCCTGACGAAAATGTAGATATTCGTCGAAAGCCGCGGCAGAAAGATAAATTTTCACGTTTGTCTTTTTTTGCAGCAGACCGGCCATGCTGCAGTGATCCGTGTGCACGTGCGTCAAAAAAATATGCCTGATGTTACTAATGCTGAAGCCGATGCTGGCCAAGTCCTTCTTCAGCGTTTCATAAGCACCGGGCATATTGAGTCCGGTGTCAAACAGTGCCAGTTGCTTATCCTGAGCTAAAAGATAAGCATGCACGTGCCTTAAGCGATACGGCATACGCAAAGTTATGCGATAAAAGTTTTTTTGAATTTCGCTAATCATAGACTGTTGAATTTGTAGGGAACTGACGCAACAGTTCCCTAACTTGACTATTCGTCTTTACGGCTTTTCTGCTGACGCCTGGTAGCGTCGAGCTCCATTTTCCTCAGGCGTACACTTTTAGGGGTAATTTCCACGAGCTCATCTTCGGCAATAAATTCTATCGCCTGATCCAGAGATAAAATGTGCGGCGGGCGCAAAATGATTGTGGCATCGGATGTGGATGCCCGCATATTGGTCAGCTTCTTTTCCTTGATGATGTTCACATTCAAATCACCGCTCCGGTTGCGCTCTCCCACGATCATGCCCGCGTAAACTTCCGTCCCGATTTCCACAATCATTTCGCCACGGTCTTCCATTGCGAAGCTCGCGTAAGATGTAACACGGCCTAAACGGTCGGCGACTAATGTGCCGGTCATGCGTTGAGGAATGGAACCAAACCAGGGAGCGTAATCTTCCAATAGCGAATTCATGACTCCGCCGCCTTTGGTATCGGTCAAAAACTGGCTGCGAAAGCCGATTAATCCGCGGGAAGGGATCAAAAATTCCATACTGACTCTCCCGCTGCCTTTATTAATAAGGCCTTCCATACGCCCTTTTCTGATGGATAATTTTTCCGTAATTTTTCCCACAAACTCTTCCGGTATATCCAGAAAAAGCCTTTCCACCGGTTCCAAAGTTTTACCGTTTTGCTCTTTGGTAATAACCTGTGGCCGCGAAACCATTAGTTCATAGCCTTCACGGCGCATTGTTTCAATTAAAACTGCCATCTGCAGTTCGCCACGTCCGCAAACTTCAAACGCGTCGGTCCTGTCCAGCTTTTTAATTTTAATGGCGACATTTCTCAGGGCTTCTTTTTCCAGCCTCTCCAGCAAATGGCGCGAGGTAAGATATTTCCCTTCTGTACCGGCAAAAGGACTATCATTGACATAAAACATCATGGATACGGTCGGCTCATCCACTTGCAGGCGGGGCAGCGGTCGTGGATCGGTAATAGATGATATAGTATCACCGATACTGACATTTTCCACTCCGGATAAAGCGATAATATCCCCGGATTCAACGCTCGTTGCCGCTTTTTTTGTAAGACCGTAAAAAGTGTAAAGCGCGGTGAACTTGATGCCCGGAACTATTTTTTCTTTGGTGCAAAGGCTGTAGTTGATATTCATTTCCAGTTTGCCGCTTTGCAGACGTCCGACGGCAATTTGCCCCACGTAAGAATCATAGTCCAGATTGGTAACGAGAAATTGAGGGATGTCTTCATCTTTTCCTCGCGGCGCGGGTATATATTCGATGATTGTTTGCAGCAGTGGCCGCAGGTCGGTACTGTCATCGCCAATTTTTTTATGGCTGACACCGATTTTGGCATTAGTGTAGAGTATCGGAAATTCAATTTGGTTTTCCCCGGCGCCTAAATCGATAAAGAGGTCGTAGGTATCGTTGATTACTTCTTCAATACGCGCGTCAGAGCGGTCGATTTTATTGATAACCAGAATAATCGGCAGATGTAGTGCCAGAGCTTTTTTTAAGACAAACCGCGTTTGCGGCAGCGGTCCTTCGCTGGCATCGACTAAAAGAATCGCGCCGTCAACCATGTTCAGGCTTCGTTCCACCTCGCCGCCGAAATCGGCATGGCCGGGCGTGTCCACAATATTTATTTTTACGCCATTGTAATCAACCGCGGTATTTTTCGCCATGATGGTGATGCCGCGCTCTTTTTCCAAATCCAGCGAATCCATCACGCGATCCTCGACGGTCTGATTAACCCGAAACACTCCCGTTTGCTTCAACATGGCGTTAAGCAGCGTGGTTTTGCCGTGATCGACATGGGAAATTATGGCAATATTCCTTATATGATTTTTTTTCATCAATCTAAATTTCTTCAGCTCATCTTTCTGGAACTGGTTTTCTCGATAGATACCTGCTGGAATGTAACCAATTTTAACTTGGGATGGCCAAAACCTTTCTTCATTTGAGCGCGCTTCCATAGCAAAAAGATAGCTTTTTAGCCAGCTATTTCTTTTTGTATATCTTTGCCGCCAAAAATGATAATTCAAAAGATAGCCTTTACAAATCGGCGGTAGATCACTATATTTGGTCAATAGTCCTTATTAAATCATCAACCTAATAGGTGAGAGAAATGAACTTCATTAAAATTAAGTTTGGCAGTAATTTTGAAGAGGAATTCCAGAAAGCGGTGCATGAAGTCTTTCATTTGGTTAGTCCAATATTTAAATATTACGAATCGATTTGGCGGCCGAACATTGATGTCTATGAATCAATAGACGAGATTATCATTCTGGCTGACCTTGCGGGACTAAATAAGGAAGAACTGCATATAGAAATTGACCATAGAAAAATAAAAATTGCGGGAGTGCGCAAGGCTATTGCCGATTTAAAGAGCGCTCGCTATCGTCTCGCCGAAATACCGCGAGGCTATTTTGAAAGGAGTATTGCTTTGCCGGAAACAGTGGATGCAGAATCCGCAATTGCTTCTTATGCCGACGGAGTGCTGATGATCAGAGTCAACAAATTAGCAGCGAACAAAACGCGCCGCGTTGAAATAAAAACCGATGAACAATAACTAAGGTTATACCTTTTCGATAAAAACCCGGAGGGTTTAATGACTGAACAAAAAATATCTGATGAAAATAAAAAATTTTCCATACCGGAAGTGCTTCCCGTGCTTTCGCTGCATAATGCCTTAGTGTTTCCCAAAATGATGATTCCCCTGGAAATAGTTGGGAACGATTCTTCACTTCTTGTCGATGAAGCCATGACTAAGGATAGGCTGGTCGGTTTGATTATGGCCAAGAGAGAATTGACCAGTGAGAAAGACCATTACAGGCTGGAAGATTTCCATCCGATAGGTACCTGCGCGGTCATTTTGAGAATGGCGAAGGCTTCAGATAGCCGAACGCAAATGCTTTTACAGGGTATCAGCCGTTTTCAGATAGTGGAGCTTGTGGAAGGCAAACCTTATCAGCAGGCGCGGATCAAAGTTATCGAGGAAGTGGAAGTAAAAGATATTGAAACCGAAGCCCTTGTAGCTAATTTGCTTGTTCTGTTCGACCGTATTCTCAAGCTCTCGCCTTTTTTGCCGCCGGAATTCGGTCCGATGGCCAAATCTATCACCGAAGCAGGCACACTGGCCGATATGATTGCTTCGATTATCAATGCACCTATAGAAGAAAAGCAGAAGATATTGGATAGCGTTGATGTAAAGGAGCGCCTGAAGGAATTGACCCGTTTGGTCAATCACCAGATGGAAGTTCTGGAGTTAGGCAACAAAATTCAAACAAAAGTCAAGGACGATATTGATAAAAGTCAGCGCGAATATTATCTGCGCCAGCAATTGAAGGCGATCAAACAGGAATTAGGCGAGGGCGAGGAAAATGCCGTCGAGACGGAAGAGTACCGCAAAAAAATCGAGGATAAAAAACTTCCCGAAGAAGCGAAAAAGGAAGCGTTGCGGGAGCTGGAGCGACTTTCGCGCATGAATCCGGCCTCCGCGGAATACACGGTATCGTCGACATATCTCGATTGGATTACCGCCCTGCCGTGGAATGAATCCACTGCCGATAATCTAGATATCAAAAAAGCCAGAGATGTTCTTGATGAAGACCACTATGGACTGGCTAAAGCGAAAAAGCGCATTATCGAATACCTTTCCGTGCGCAAATTAAAGCCGGATTCCAAAGGGCCGATTTTATGTTTTGTGGGGCCTCCGGGAACGGGCAAGACTTCGCTCGGACATTCCATCGCGCGGGCGCTGGACCGCAAATTTGTGCGCATGTCGTTAGGAGGTGTCCACGACGAAGCGGAAATCCGAGGCCATCGACGGACATACATCGGCGCTCTACCTGGCCGTATTATTCAGGGACTGAGGCGCGCAGAATCCAACAATCCTGTTTTCATGCTCGACGAAATAGATAAAGTGGGCAGTGATTTCCGCGGCGATCCTTCTTCGGCGCTTTTGGAGGTGCTCGATCCCCAGCAAAATAATTCTTTTTCCGATCACTATCTGGATGTGCCGTTCGATCTTTCGCACGTTATGTTTATCACTACGGCCAATATGCTGGATACGATACCTCCGGCGCTTTTGGACAGACTCGAAGTAATCGAATTGACCGGCTACACACAGGAAGAAAAAGTAAAGATAGCGGAGCGGTATTTGATACCCCGGCAATTGACCGAAAACGGTCTGACGGCCGATCAGCTCAAAATTGCGACGGCAGCGCTAAACAGTATCATCTGCGGCTACACAAGAGAAGCCGGAGTTCGAAATCTGGAGCGGGAAATCGCCAATGTTTGCCGCGGCGTGGCTGCGGAGGTTGCCGAGGGTACTACCAAATCCAAAATAATAAGCCCGAAAGATATTCACAAATACCTTGGGCCGGTTCGCGTTGTGACGGATTTCGACGCGCGCATATCCAAACCCGGCATTGCCATAGGACTCGCCTGGACGCCAGTCGGCGGCGATTTGTTGTTCATTGAAGCGACCGCTATGAAAGGCAAGAAAAGCTTAACTTTGACCGGCCAGCTAGGCGACGTCATGAAAGAGTCGGCGGCGGCGGCTTTGAGTTTCATCCGCACCAACGCCAAAGTTTTAGGTGTTGCGCCTAATTTCTTTGAGGATTTGGATATTCATATCCATGTTCCCGCGGGAGCGATTCCCAAAGACGGCCCCTCGGCGGGCGTGACCATGCTTACCGCGCTCACATCACTGCTAACTAATCGCAAGATAAAAAAAGATTTGGCGATGACAGGAGAAATCACTTTACGCGGCGCCGTACTTCCCGTAGGCGGCATCAAGGAAAAGGTGCTTGCCGCTTATCGTGCCGGCATTACCACGATCATTCTGCCGGCCTGGAACCGCAAAGATATGGAAGATATTCCGGCCAATGTGCAAAAAAGCATCAAGTTCCATTTTGTCGAAGATATGCTGGATGTCCTGAAGCTAGCTCTGGAGACTAAGGGCAAGAAAAAAGGTTAATTTGCTACAGCTTTTGTTGGATAAAGCAGGGTTGTATAAAAGTTAGCAAAACACTCAAAGGGTATATTAATTGTTGGCCGGTCAGAATATATGACGAGAGAATTTAGAATGCCAGCCCAAAAGACGTGTTCTTACTGCGGCGAACGTCTCGCAACCGATAGCGAGCATGTCTTCCCGCGCAATCTCTATCCGGCCTCGAAGTCGGTATCACGAGTTCAGCGTTTGACAATCCCTTCGTGCAACGAATGTAACAAAGGTTGGTCGGATGACGAGGTACACTTTCGGAATGTTCTGGCGCTGGCCGGTGAACCCAACGAGGCTCGACGCGAACTATGGGAAACAACTATCCGGAGAAGCTTCGAAAAGAGCGACGGCAGTCGCCGAGTGCGAGACCTCATAAAGATCTTGCGTCCTGTTGAAATTGATGGAAATATCAGACACAAGGTATATCCATGACAGGATGATAGAGTTCTACGTATCGTCAAGAAGGTCATTCGGGGTCTTTGTCATTACCATGGTGTAATGTCGGCAGTTTCGGAAAAGCGTGTCTGGGCTCACATTCTTAATTATCATATTCTTGAGGAATTTCTATCCCAAATGACGTATGCACACAGAGAGCAGGATATCGCAGAATATCAGTATCAGGTTCTCTGTGAAACAGGTATTCATTCGGCTTGGCTCATCAGGTTTTTTCAGCGCGTTACCTTTATAGGAATGGTTTCATTATCGGAAGATGGATCATTCCCTGAAAAAACGGGCTAAAAAGATCAATACAGCCGATCGCTACGCTCCGGCTAATTTTTTCGTTATCTGAAAAAATGAAAAACGAATTTAACAAAAATAATGCATTTTCCATGGCCCTATCGGAAAGCTCCGAAGAATCAAAGGACCAAATACAATATCTTATAAAGCTGCAAGGTTCTCTATATGCATTCGCAGATAATTATATTTCAAAAATACTTCCAGCAGAATCAATTGATCCTCAAAATACACAGCTTGAAACAAGACACAGCCACCAGAAAATATATTCTATCGGATGTGCCAATTCTTGGGTTGCAAGATCAATTATTCAAACAAAACAAATTTTGGATTCAATTATATTAATCCCTAACATAAACAAACAAAGCATTCTTGATCACACTTGGTCTTGTACAGAAATGCTTCTACATTGTGAATCTGCATATTACAGTATTTACAAAGAGACTTTAGATTTAATGCCAAAGAGTGATGCCATTATTGAGGGCGACAAAAAAGGTGCTGCAATTTCTACTCTTCCTCAGGTGGAAGATCTAAACGGTAAGGTTGCTGTTTTTCTTGGTAATGCTAAACGATTCCTTAAAAAAACACATGAATTGTTATGTATATTCTACAATGCGCCTAATAATAGCTCAAATTTTCAAGCATACCGAGATTGGCTAACAAAAAATAAACCAGACAAAAAAGAAATAATAGAATTGTTAGAAAAAGACAAAGATTGGATAAAACAATTATCATTTATGCGGAATGCACATGACATTAATCATGCTGAGGCAAATTTTAACCTTGAAATTGTTAATTTTAAACTTTATCCAGGTAATAAATTTTCTTCACCCGGCTGGCGTTTTGATTTCAGCGGAAGACAAGGTTCAAAGCAGGCGAATTTCTCTGATATTGTAACTAATATGGATATCCATATATCTAACTTATTAACTTTTTTTGAAGAATTGTTAGTGCTTTGCATTATCGGCAACTCAGATAAAAATTATAATTTTGAAATATACAGAAAACAACTTAATGATATTAATCCCAAGTGCCCCTCTGTATATTCTGTAGCAATAAATAAAAACAGATAACAATTAATTTCACCGGACGTAAAAGCTGCGTTTTTCTGCCGGTGAATGCAGATTTTAAACACAGAATATTTTTTATTTAGTTAGCATTGAAGGTATCGCACGCCTGAAAATTACCCTGCTCAAAGCCTTTTTTAGGCTGCGGATTGCGATCGATGTGACCACGATGACCGATGAGCATTCTGGAAGGAACGCTGCTTCGGTTTTCTTCTGGTTTGCATATGAGGGGCAAATGATCTTCTTCGCTTATTGGATTTCAGATCAATCGTATTTTGCTTATTAGAGGGGCTAGTCTGTATCTCGGTAGTTAATCCATCCACACTCTGGTATTGCAATTTTTCTCCGAGTATCCTTTTCAGGGAATGAGCCAGGCCGATATCGTCTCCTGTCACAAATGTAAATGCGTCACCGGTTTTTGAGGCGCGTCCCGTTCTGCCGATGCGATGAGTATAGGCATCTGCGGTAGAAGGCATATCATAATTAATGACATGTGATATCCGTGTCACGTCAATACCGCGGGCGGCAATATCGGTAGCAACCATAATCTCATAACGGCCGTCACGGAAGCCATCCAGCGCCTGTTTGCGTTTCTGCTGGGTTAGATTGCCATGCAATGAAATGACTTTGTGCCCTGATCTATCCAGCTGCTGGGCCAAACTTTTTGCCCTTGATTTTGTCCGTGTAAAAACCAGAACCGATTCCATTTTGGTCTTTTCCAGAATATCTTTGAGCAACGCTGTTTTAATGCCCATCTGTACCGAATAAAATCTATGAGCAACCGTCATTACCGGCGCTGAATGGCCGATTTGGATATTGACTGGATTCTGCAGAAGATCCAGGGCCAGGCTTCTTACGTCGTCGGGCATCGTTGCGGAAAAAAGCAATGTTTGGCGCTTTTGGGGAAGATGCTTTACGATTCTTCGGACATCCGGCAGAAAGCCCATATCAAACATGTGATCCGCCTCATCGAGTACCAGCACTTCTACACGGGACAAATCAATGGTGCCGCGTTCGATGTGATCAAGTAAACGGCCGGGGCATGCGGAGATAATTTCCACATTACCACGCAGTCTGTTGATCTGGTTATACATGCTTACTCCGCCATAAATAGTTGTACTGCGGAGCTTCGTTTTACGTCCCAGCTGTCCGATCGCTTCGTGGGTTTGTTCGCTCAACTCGCGCGTCGGAGCGATGATCAAAGCACGGATATGACCGAGCGGCTTTTCCATGAAACGTTGTAAAATCGGCAGCACAAAGGCCGCGGTTTTTCCTGTTCCGGTCTGGGCCAGCCCCATAACATCACGACCTTCCATAATCGGCGGGATTGCCTGTAATTGAATCGGTGTCGGCTTTTTGTAACCAAGCGCTTGCACTCCGGCAAGTATTTTTTCATGTAACTCAAACTTCTGAAAACTCATTTTTTATCCTTTATCTTTTGTATTTACCAGCTATTGGTATATTTGAACCCATCTCGAACCGTTAAGGCTGGTAAAGACACAACAGTTCACACGCTTGTTTGGCGCCTGAAATGCAGGCCACGAACACGGCATTAAATTTGGATTCTGTTTAGATTAGCGGAATTTTCCTGCGCAAGTTTCTAATAAGAAAGGTGGGAAGGCAAATAACTATCGCTATCAATTATGTGCTCTTTTACACGCATAACTGCCCAATAGCAAGGAATATCTTTATGCTAAATCGTCTTGCTTTTAGAAAATCAGGCAACGCTGTACTTGTGGTCCTTTCTTTGCTCTAAAAAGAATTGTCACAAAAACTATTTTTGCATTAACGGATTCTTGAGGCTGATAAACTCTTCAATTGCATCGAGGCAGGCTTGCGGTTGAGCCTGCAGAATAAAATGCGGGGCTTTAATCCTTTTTATCACTAAATTGGGGATATTTTTTTCAAAATCAGCCAGACAGGAAGATGGGATTACACGATCATTTGTTGCCTGAAGATAACAGCAAGGCACGGGCAACTTTTTCAGCCACTTTGTTACATCTACTTGATTGATAATTTTCAGCCGGTGATCCATAACACGCGCCGGAACGTCAGCGTGTACCTTCTTCCATAAAGGCAGAAGGTCAGCAATAAGTTTATCATCTTCGATAACAATTTTGAAAAAACGCTTGGGCATATCCGGCCTGATGAGCAACGGAAGCCGCAAAAAACGCATAATGCGCCACACAATGGGGCGCGGCGATTTGGCGCAAGTAGCGCACAAAATAAGCGCTTTTGCCTTGACGCGTCCGGAACCAATCATCTGAATGGCAACAGGTCCAGAAAAAGATTCGGCGATAACTATCGGAGGTTTGTCTGTCTGAATTTGTGCTGCCGCGCATTCGACAGTTTTGTCAAATGATAAGAGCTTATCCGTCGGATAGCGAACAATTGTAATTTTCGTATCCGCCGGAAGAAGCGGCAAGATTGGCTCAAAGGACGAGCCCGTGCCGTCCAATCCGGGCATTAAAACCAGATGCTGATTGCTAAGCCACTTCATTTTTCGCCTCTGATTAAATATATACTTTATAACTTTGTATTGCAATAATCATGCGGCAAAATCAGCTTGACATTTTTTATCAATTTATTTAACTATATGGTTAAACCGTACGGTTAAATGACAACTTCGTAAAGAATCCCATATGCTG
This sequence comes from Syntrophaceae bacterium UBA7544, assembly GCA_002479215.1. Lineage (GTDB taxonomy): Bacteria > Desulfobacterota > Syntrophia > Syntrophales > Smithellaceae > UBA4810. Next base: position 4,554 of record DLME01000068.1, on the reverse strand, counting down.
CGTTACGCTTCATCTCTCGTCACTGCGACCTACGAAAAAGTAGGCCTCATTCCTCGTGATTTGCGTGCCTTCCCTCTGAAGATTTTTACGAAGTTGTCGTATGTCGGGCGGGAATGACAAAAAAAATGGAGTGGTAATTGATCAAGCAACAAATCAATACAGAAAAACCGAATAAGACTGCCGAGAAAATTTTAATCGCGGCACGGAAGACTTTTGCCGAGTATGGTTACAGCGGGACGCATGTGGATGAAATTGCTCAGCGCGCCGGTGTGAATAAAGCTACTCTGTATTATCAAATCGGCGATAAAGATACTCTTTACGCTAATGTTATTCATCAGGTGCTGGGCAATATCGCTCAAGGTATCGCTCCAGCCGTCGCCGGAGCAGATAGCCCTGAAGAAAAGCTAAAAGCCTATATTCTTTTTATCGCTGATGCCGTGGATAAAAATCCCGAAATACCGCCGATTATGATGCGGGAAATGGCTGCAGACGGAGCCCATCTGCCCCGTGTCGTCGTTGAAGATATTGTCTCTGTCCTTAAAATTCTTGTCGGTATTCTTGATGAGGGAAGGGCAAAAGGAATCTTTATCGAAACAGTACCTTTTCTAATCCATATGATGATAATGGGCACCATTCTTTTTTATAAAAAAAGTTCACCGATTAAAGACAAGCAAGTATGGCTGCCTGACGATGTTAAAGCCCGTGATAAAAAATTAAAAGGCAGTCTGGGTGATGAGGTGGCGTGGCTGGTGTTGCGGGCAATAAAAAAGTAGAGTAGATGAGACTGGAAAGAAAGATTTCTCGTCATCCGTCGCTGTGGACTTCTACCCTAATAACCTGAAGGTCACACGAGGGTACGCGTCGAAATGACAGGGGGACTTAATTTTGAGTAAAATGGAGGGATAGTTTTGAAAAAAAGGATTATCATTATAGTGTTTATAGCTCTTTTTATAGGCGTAGGGCTTTTTGTTTACTTCGGCCAAAAAAATAACCGCGCAAAAGATCTTTTTTATTCGGGCACAATCGAAGCAACACAGGCTAATTTGTCTTTCCAGGTACCCGGACGCGTCGCTGAAGTCAATGTTCAGGAAGGGCAAAGCGTTAAAAAAGATCAGATTATTGCCCAGCTCGACCGCGAGGAATTTGGAGCGCGCTATGACCAAGCCAGGGCAAATCTCGCCAGAGCGAAAAAATCAAAACAGCAACTGGAAACTGTGCTGGATATTAATAAGAAAACACTGCCCGCGGAAGTGGCCCGAGCCGAGGCTGGCGTGAAGACCGCCGCAGATAATCTTAAAGATGCCGAAAAGAATTACCAGCGATTTGAAGAGTTATTTAAAAAAGGCGTAGTTTCGGAAAAAGAGCGCGATACGCTGAAACTCAATTTTGAAGTGGCGCAATCAAAGCTTGCGGAAGCCAAATCTGTGTTAAATCTGGCGCAGGGCAATCTAGGCAGAATAGAGGCCGCTAAACAAGATGTCGAAACGGCCATTCCACAAATTGACGCAACAAAAGCAACGGCAAAACAAGCCTCCATTCAATTGGATTATACGCTATTGAAATCGCCCATGGACGGTGTAGTTACCAGCCGCAATATTGAACCCGGCGAAACCGTTACTCCCGGGCGGGAAATCATTACTATTTCCGATCTTTCCCGCGTCGATTTGAAAATATATGTTGATGAAACCCAGATCGGCAAAGTAAAACCGAACCAGGAAGCCGATGTCACTGTTGATACCTTTCCCGGCAAGGTTTACACCGGAGTTGTTTCTTTCGTTTCGCCGGAAGGAGAATTTACGCCGAAAATCATCCAGACAAAAAAAGAAAGAGTAAAGCTGGTGTATCTGGTAAAAATATCCATAGTTAATCCCAACTTCGAGCTTAAATCGGGAATGCCCGCGGATGCCTTGTTGCGGTAATAATGGAGTACAGGATGATCGCGCCCCCATCAAATCTCCCGCCCATGGTGGAAGTCAAAAACGTTTCGCTGCGCTTCAATCTTGTAGAGGCGGTCAAAGCTGTTTCTTTTAATGTGGATAGCGGCAATATTTTCGGCTTAGTCGGTTCTGACGGAGCCGGCAAATCAACACTTCTGCGTCTGATTGCCACAATGATCAAGCCTTCGCAGGGCGAAATTTATATTAACGGCCTCAACGTTCTGACAGATCGGCGGAAAATTAAAAATATAATCGGCTATATGCCGCAGCGCTTCGGTCTGTATCAAGACTTGACCGTTGAAGAAAATATCGATTTTTTTATGGATATTTTTGCCGTGCCCCGCGCCGAAAGAAAAAAGAGAAAAGATAAATATCTGGGATTTTCTAATTTATTGCCTTTCGTGGATAGATTAGCGGGTAATCTTTCCGGCGGCATGAAACAAAAACTGGGGCTGGCGTGCGTTCTGGCGCATGAGCCTAAAGTGCTGATTCTCGATGAACCGACAAACGGCGTTGATCCTGTATCGCGGCGCGAATTCTGGGAAATATTGGACAACATGAAACAGGAAGGCATGACCATTCTATTATCAACTGCCTATCTGGACGAAGGGGAAAAATGCGATCAGGTGGCCCTGATGCACCGTTCCATTATTCTCGAGTCAACGACGCCTGAAGCCATGCGCGATAATTTCCCCAACCTGGAAGAAGCAATCATCGCGAGGATAAAGGAAGTGGATAAGGAGCTGTCCCATGACACTTTCCAATTCTAATTCTATTTCCGTTACGAATCTGGAGAAAAAGTTCGGTGATTTTACCGCCGTCAACAAAATCACTTTTTCCGTAAAAAAAGGCGAGATATTTGGATTCCTGGGCGCCAACGGTTCGGGGAAATCAACCACCATCCGCATGCTTTGCGGCATTATCACTCCTACTTCGGGCACAGGTTCGGTAGCTGGACATGACATAGTCAGCGAGCCGGAAGAAATCAAGCACTCCATCGGTTATATGTCACAAAAATTTTCTTTATATGAAGATTTAACGCCTTACGAAAATTTACGCTTTTATCTTGGGATTTATAGCGTCCCCCCGGAACAATGGGAGGAGCGTATTGATTGGGTTTTGAATATGACACGCCTGCAAGAAGAAAAAAATCGTTTAACGAAAGAATTGCCGCCTGGCTGGCGTCAAAGACTCGCCCTCGGCTGTTCGCTTCTGCACAAGCCGGACGTGCTTTTTTTAGACGAGCCGACATCCGGTGTCGATCCGATTACTCGTCAGCATTTCTGGAATTTTATTCAACAGCTTGCCCGTGACGGTATTACGGTGTTTGTTACTACGCACTATATGGATGAAGCGCGTTTTTGCGAACGGATAGTTATGATTAACGCGGGAAGCATAGTGGCTTCCGGTAGTCCCGCGGAAATTATTGCGGCCGCCTGTCCCGGAAAACCGGGAGCGGATTTGAATGACGCCTTTATAACTTTAATGATGAGGAGCAATAGTTGAATCTACTGAGACTCAAAGCCCTTATCCGCAAAGAAATTTATCATTTGATTCGGGACTACCGCAGTCTTTATCTGGCGTTTGCTATTCCTTTAATTTTGATTATGCTCTTCGGTTATGCGTTGAGCCTCGATGTGGATAATGTGGAAACGGTTGTGGTGGATTATGATAAATCAGAACTCAGCCGCGATTTCATCAGTAAACTCGATGCTTCCCCTTATTTCCATATTGCCGCGCAGCTCAATCAGACAAAAGATGCCATCAATTATCTTGATCGTGACACCGCGGCAGTCGCTATTATTATCCCGCCTGATTTCATGAAAAATATTCAGGCGGATAGAGAATCTCCGCTGCAAATCCTTATTGAAGGAAGCGACCCTAATTTTGCCGGCATCATTCGCGGCTATTTGACGGCTTTTACCGAACAATACAATCAAAAACTACTACTGAATTTTCTCAACCGCCAAGGCATGGAAAAAATAATGCCTCCAGTAGATGGACGCATCCGCATTTGGTTCAACGAAGATTTGGAAAGCCGCAATTTCATTATCCCGGGAGTCATCGCCATTATCATCATGATCGTCGGTGCGCTTTTAACCTCACTCATCATCGCGCAAGAATATGAAAATGGAACAATGGAAACGATTAAATCGCTGCCGGTAAAGGCAGGGGAATTACTGTTGGGAAAAGCTTTCCCTTATTTTTTTATTGGACTTACCGACGTTTTAATTGCCATGCTTTTAGGGCAACTCCTTTTTGGAGTGGTGATGAAAGGCAATTTTTTTCTGATGATTGTCGCTACCTCTCTTTATTTAGCCGTTGCGCTTTCGTTGGGTTTGCTTATATCCACGGTGACAAGATCACAACTGATTGCCAATCAAATAGCAATTTTGATCACGTATTTGCCCTCTGTTTTGCTTTCCAATTTTGTTTTTCCGATAATTAATATGCCTAAATTTTTGCAGGTTATAACCTATATCGTTCCGGCAAGATATTACATTGATATTTTAGGCGGCATCTACCTGCGCAATACCGGATTTTCCTATTTATGGCCGAGCATGGCAATTTTGATGTTTATTTTTATTTTGCTTACATCACTGAATTATTTATTGTT
>DLME01000205.1:15620-20695 GCA_002479215.1 Syntrophaceae bacterium UBA7544 | reverse complement strand
GTAAGGGGGGGCTAAAATGTTTGTTTATAGCTCTGAAGAGAGAATCTGTTGATCTACTATTATGATACTTAATAAAATTATTTGCATATTGAAAGGAGAATAAAATGAGTAAAATTGATAATCAATTAAAATTAGAAAGCTTACTTCTACATGGGGGACAGGAACCTGATCCGGCAACCGGCTCCAGAGCAGTGCCTATATATCAGACAACTTCTTATCAATTCAAGGATACCGAGCATGCGGCCAGCCTTTTCGGATTGAAGGAATTCGGTAATATTTATACGCGGCTCATGAATCCGACTACGGATGTGTTGGAAAAGAGGATTGCCCTGCTTGATGGAGGCATAGGCGCGCTGGCAGTAGCCAGCGGGCAGTCGGCAATAACTCTCGCCCTGCTCAATATCGCGCGCGCCGGAGATGAAATTGTCTCAGCGGATAATCTCTACGGCGGAACATACAATTTATTTCATTACACTTTTCCGCGCCTGGGACTTAAAGTCAACTTCGTCAAGTCCAATGATTTGAAGGAGCTTTCGAAAGCCATCACTCCCAAAACAAAAGCGGTATATGCTGAATCCATAGGCAATCCTAAGCTGGATGTCGCCGATCTGGAAGGCATTGCCGGTGTCGCTCACAAACACGGCATCCCCTTTGTTCTGGATAATACTGTTTCTCCCTACCTTTTGCGCCCCATTGATTTCGGCGTAGATATTGTTGTTTACTCGGCAACAAAGTTCATCGGCGGGCACGGTACTTCCTTAGGCGGTATTATTGTTGAGTCGGGAAAATTCGACTGGACCAATGGAAAATTTCCACTAATTGCTGATGCTGAGCCCGGTTATCATGGCCTTAACTTCGTCGAGGCTTTGGGAAACATGGCTTATATAATTAAAGCCCGTGTTGTGCTGTTGCGTGATTTGGGACCAGCCCTATCCCCGTTTAATTCGTTCCTGTTTTTACAGGGTTTGGAAACATTGCATTTAAGGATGGTGCGCCATTCGGAAAACGCCATGGCCGTAGCTGAATTTCTGGAGAAACATCCCCAAGTAAGCTGGGTCAATTACCCGGGGCTTACTTCCAGCCCGGAGAAAAAAAGAGCTGCCAAATACTTAGCTAAAGGCGTGGGGGCGATACTTGGTTTTGGAATCAAAGGCGGAATCGAGGCAGGTAAAAAATTTATTAATTCACTGCAGCTAATTTCGCATTTGGCCAATGTCGGCGATGCGAAAAGCCTGGCCATCCATCCGGCAACGACAACGCATCAACAGTTGTCGCCGAAAGAACAGTTGGCCACGGGAGTGACACCGGATTTCATCCGCCTGTCCATTGGCATCGAACATATCGACGATATTCTGGCGGATATTGAGCAGGCGCTGACGAAAACGTAAGTCTCAGCGGCCTGAAAACTTTATTCTCCCCATCGTCACTGGGATGATGGGGAGAATAAATTATTGGAAAAATAGGAGATAGGTCATGAAAAAGATATATGATGATAATTCACAATCCATCGGCAACACACCGCTTGTAAGACTCAACCACGTGATTAAAGGTGCAAAGGCTACCGTTCTGGCTAAGATTGAGGGGCGCAACCCCGCCTATTCCGTCAAGTGCCGCATCGGTGCCGCCATGATCTGGGATGCGGAGAAGAAGGGATTGCTCAAAGTCGGAGTAGAGATTATTGAACCGACCAGCGGGAACACGGGTATCGCCCTGGCTTATGTGGCGGCGGCACGCGGATACAAATTAACCTTGACCATGCCCGAGACAATGAGCATTGAGCGGCGACGAGTGCTGGCCGCTTTTGGAGCTAATCTCGTTCTAACCCCTGGCCCGGAAGGCATGAAAGGCGCGATTGCCAAAGCGGAAGCCATTGCCGCTTCCGACCCAAAGAAATATTTTTTACCACAGCAGTTTAAAAATCCGGCCAACCCCGCCATCCACGAAAAGACGACCGGACCGGAAATCTGGAACGATACGGAGGGAGCGGTTGATGTCCTTGTATCGGGAGTCGGAACCGGCGGAACAATTACCGGGATATCTCGTTACATTAAAAATAAAATGGGTAAAAAAATTATCTCGGTGGCCGTGGAACCAAAGGAAAGCCCGATTATCAGCCAGAAACTCGCCGGTCAAGAGCTGAAACCGGGGCCGCACAAAATACAGGGGATCGGCGCGGGATTTATTCCGGACACCCTTGATTTATCTCTCGTCGACCGCGTCGAACAGATAGACAGTATGGAAGCCGTCGAATTTGCTCGCAGGCTGGCGCGGGAAGAAGGAATTCTGGTCGGTATCTCCTGCGGCGCAGCGGGAGCAGTAGCTGTAAGGCTGGCAAAACTAGATGAATTCGCCGGAAAAAATATCGTTGTCATTTTCCCCGATGCCGGTGAAAGATATCTCTCCACTGTTTTATTCGAAGGAATAGGAGTTTAATAATAACCCTCTCCAATATATAATGCCTTAAATATAGAATTAAGGGAGAATCATGAAGATAACAGCGTCGGAAATTTATAAATCAATAGAAATGATCCGGCAGAAATCACCAGTTGTTCATAACATTACCAATTACGTGGCGATGAATAATACAGCCAACGCCTTACTGGCACTGGGAGCATCTCCAGTGATGGCGCATGCGGAAGAAGAAGTGGAGGAAATGGTCAACATTGCATCGGCCCTGGTAATTAACATCGGCACATTGAGCAAGCCCTGGATTTACTCGATGCTGAAGGCTCTCAGCCAAGCCCGAAAAAAAAGCATTCCCATCATTCTGGATCCCGTTGGCGCGGGAGCAACCAGTTACCGGACACAAACATCTAGAGAACTGATTAATAGCGAACCGCCGACTATCATCCGCGGTAATGCCTCCGAAATTATGGCTTTGTATGACGATAAATCCAAAACAAAGGGCGTGGATAGCGCTTCATCTTCAGATGCAGCAATTGATATAGCGCAAAAATTATGCGAAACTCATAAATGTGTCATCTGCATCAGCGGAGCAACTGATTATATTATCGGTAAAGAAAAAATTATGAAGGTCAAAAACGGTCATCCGCTGATGACAAAAGTTACCGGTTTGGGCTGTACGGCATCAGCCTTATGCGGCGCTTTTGCCGCTGTAGAAAAATCAGCCTTTGCCGCTACGGTTAAGGCCATGGCAGTAATGGGAATTGCCGGAGAAATGGCGGCAGACGTTGCCGCAGGACCCGGCAGCCTTCAGACTCATTTTCTGGATATTCTTTACCACCTATCCGAGAGAGATATTAGTCAGCGTTTAAAAGTCGAGGATTAGTTATGCACGGATTGTATCTGGTGACCGACCGCCGTTTATGCGGAGGAAAGCCTTTGGAAGAAGTAATTATAAAGGCGGTTAAAGGCGGTGTCGCTTATGTGCAATTGCGTGAAAAAGATGTTTCCACACGCTCTTTTGTGGAAGAAGCCAAAAGAGTTAAAAAGCTTTTAGAACCGTATAAAATTCCACTGATAATAAATGACCGCGTTGATGTGGCTCTCGCCTGCGGGGCCGAAGGCGTACATATCGGCCAGGAAGATATGCCTTATGAAATTGTTCGAAAACTTATGGGGCAAAAAGCAATAATAGGTTTATCGGTGGAAACATGGAAAGATGTCGAGGCCAGCCAAAAACTGGATGTAAGTTATATCGGCGTTAGTCCGGTTTTCCCGACACCAACCAAGGCGGATACAAAAGGCGCCTGGGGCTTGGAAGGTCTTTCCAAAATCAAAGCTTCTAGCCGTCATCATCTGGTCGCAATAGGGGGAATTAACGAGTCCAACGTCAGAGAAGTTGTGAAGGCCGGCGCTGATTGCGTTGCCGTTGTATCGGCAATTTGCGCGTCACCCGATCCGGAAATTACGGCACGAAATATCAATAATTTAATGCAGGTAACTTGACTCTACAGGAACAATTAATATCTTTTACAAATATACGATAAAATTAGGAGGAAATAATAATGAAACATATAATTGTAATATCGGCAGCTATGGCGCTTTTGTTGACAATCGGTTTGGCTAATGCAAAGGATTTTGAGATCATAAAAAAGAGTGGCGATTATACTGTCCAAATCAAGATCGATAAAAATCCGCCCGTTACGGGAGAAAACAAAATGGATATCGTCATCAAAGACGCGGAGGGCAAAGATGTCACCGAGGCGACAGTAGTTGTGGATTATGGAATGCCGGCAATGCCCGGGATGCCGGCCATGAATTATAAGGCTAAGGCGGATTTAAAAGGCGGTAGATATACTTCCACACTTAATTTTTCCATGTCGGGTGCGTGGACAATTAATATCAAAATTGCCAAAGCAGGAAAGACACAATCGGTAAAACTGAATGTCGATGTCAAATAGCTTTATAAAGAAAGGGCTATTGTTTTTAATCTTTCTTCTGCTGGCTGCTTCGTACGGCGGAAATGATCCCGTGCTGGACGGACTTGTTGATGAAGCGCTGAAAAACAGTCCGGAGATTCAAGCTTCACAGGCGCGAATTGAAGCGGCCAGGCTAAGGATTCCTCAGGTAAAAAGCCTGCCTGATCCCCTGTTCATGTTCGGCTATCAAAACGAGGGCTTCGATCGTTATTCGTACGGGCAGGAACAAGGGTCGCAGTGGATGTTTTCCGCGTCGCAGCAGTTTCTTTTCCCCGGCAAGAGCGCTTTGAAAGGAGAAATGGCTGCACGTGACGCCGAAAGTATGGAGGCTATGCATGAGCTCTTAAAGTTGAAGACAATAGCGCGGGTAAAAGAGCTCTATTACGATCTCTTTCTTGCTTACAAGAATATTGACCTCCTCAAAGATAAACGCGACTTGTTTATACGAATTGAAAATATCACTCTGGCGCGCTACGCCGCCGGCAAGGCCATGCAGCAGGAAGTGCTCATGGCCCAGACTGAAAAATATATGCTGCTGGAAAAAGAAGAGATGTTGAATCAAAAAATTCAGTCGCTGGGGGCAATGCTCAGGGCCGCAATCGGCAGAGACAAAGGGCAGTTGGAAAGACCGAATGAACCTGTCTATCAGTCCTTCCCTATGGAAATTGATGAGGCAGTCGATCTCGCGCTCCA
>DLME01000205.1:0-15567 GCA_002479215.1 Syntrophaceae bacterium UBA7544 | reverse complement strand
TCGATCTCGCGCTCCAACATTCGCCGGAAATCAAATCGCGTGGAAAGATGCTGGAAGCTGCCGAAACGAAGCTGCTTATGGCGCAGAAAGAATATTTTCCTGACTTTGCTCTAAGCGGCAGCTACTTCAACCGCTCTGGTGATTTCAAAGATATGTGGAGTGCTACGGCAACAATCAATGTTCCTTTGTACTTCCTATCAAAACAGCGGCCAGCTGTTTTGGAAGCAAAAGCAACTATTCGACAAGCCAAGCAGGAAATCGAAGCCGTTAAACTGATGATTGCGGCAGCTTTGCGCGATAATTATTCCATGCTGCGCTCTGCGGAAAAACTCATGAATATTTATAAGAAAGGTTTGATCCCCAAAAACACCCAGGATTTCGAACAATCGCTTGCCGGGTATTCCACGGGAAAGACGGAAGCGATAAATGTTATTTCCCGGCTAAAAACCTTGCTTGATTATGAAGCTCAATACTGGAACCAATTTGTGGAAAGAGAAAAAGCTATTAGCCGCTTAAATGCCATTACTGCAAGTCTGACGGCGGGAGGCGACAAAAAATGAAAGAAAGAAACTTAGGCATGACTTTGTTTTACTGGGGTGTTGCCGGATATATGTTATTTATCTTTACAGCGCCGGTCTCCGCACAGGAGCATGCCGGACATACATCGCCGTCGAAAGCGGCTGCTCAATCCAAACCATCCGCGCCGCAGACAAAAGAGCCTGAAGCTTACGCGCAGGAAGATATTCCGCAGGTGGAAATTTCTCCGGAACAACAAAAACTCATTGGCGTGAAGACGGTTAAGGTCGATATGCGGCCGCTGCAGAAAGTTATCCGGACAGTAGGAAGACTCGAAGCGGATGAAAGCAAACTGGCGACAGTTAATACGAAGATTGAGGGATGGATAGAAAAACTCTATGTGGAAGTCACCGGCAGTTATATTAAAAAGGGGCAGCCCCTGGTAGATATTTACAGCCCGGAACTGGTTGCCACACAGCAGGAATTTCTCAACGCCTTGAAATGGGCAAAACAGCCGGCCGATTCCCAGCAGGAGAAAGACAAGAACTCCTCTACTGATCTTAGCCTTTTGCTTGCCCAGGACGCCGCGGCAACACTGGAAGCCTCCAAGCAGCGTCTTTTACTCTGGGATATTTCTGCAGATCAGATAAAAAAAATCGAAGAGTCGGGAAAACCTATTAGGACATTGACCTTGTATAGTCCGGTCAACGGTTTCATTACGCAAAAAGTGGCCGTTTCAGGAATGAAAGTGATGCCCGGTGAAAAACTTTTTGATGTGGCTGATCTATCCAGCATCTGGGTCATTGCCGATATTTATGAAAATGAATTACCGCTGATTAAAGTCGGCAATCGTGCCTTGATCACGCTGAATTATCTTCCCGGGCGTGAATTACCTTCGCAAATTGATTATATCTACCCCAGCATATCGGCGGAGACGCGGACAGTTAAGATTCGTCTGAAGTTAAACAATCCTAATTATCAACTCAAACCGCAAATGTTTGCGAATATCGAGCTTAAAATTAATCTAGGCAAAAAGCTGATGATTCCCGAGTCCGCCGTCATTGATACCGGCAAAGGAATGGTCGCTTATGTTGATCTGGGCAACGGCGCATTTGAACCGCGAGAAATCAAGGCCGGTCTAAGAGGTGATGGATATATCGAAGTATTGCGCGGGTTAAAAAACGGGGATAAGGTCGTCTCTTCCGCCAATTTCCTTGTTGATTCTGAGGCCCAACTCAAAGGTGTGAAGCCCCTGAAAGGAAAGTAATGGTGTGCGTCTTTGTAAAAAGTCCATCTGCTGCGTTCGGCTTCATCCTTCGTCGTTGCGGCGTACGCAAAAAGTACGACTCACTCCTCAGGAATTGCCTGCCTTGCATCTGGAGCTTTTTGACAAAGCCATTCGTGTTTCGATGCTGATCGCTAATCTCTCTGTTATGATTAGGAGGATAAATGAGAGACAAATGGTACGCTGATAAAAGAGATCTCGTAAAATGGGGTGGCATCATGCACTTCCTTAACGACAAGAATCTCGGAATAAAAAAAGTTTTACAAATAGCTTATTATCGTAAAGATCATTGGCCTCCCTTCAATTTCAACGGAGCTGACATTCAAATACCCGAAAAAGTGATAAAGCATTTTCGGGATATCAAACTCATCAAGAAGCTTGATCCTCGCATTAAAGTTTTCGATCGAGAATTTGAACATAAAAACAGACAAGGATACACGGATGATTTGTGCAAAATGTTGACTAATATTCCGGAGAAGAAAATAGTATTTCTTGACCCTGATACTGGATTAGAGCCAAAAGAATGTAACGCCGAGCATGTAAAACTTTGTGAAGTTAAAAAAATCTTTAACTCTTTAAAACAAGGCGATTATCTTGTATTCTATCAGCATAAGTTTAGAAATTCCAAATGGGATGAAATTCGCCTTAGTGAATTGGCAGAGGCTTGCGGCATTTCCAGAAGCAAGATCAAGACATGGAAAGCAAATGAAATTGCAAATGACGTAATCTTATTTTTTACAAAAAAAGAAGATTAATTTCTAATACTCACCATAGGATATTCTATGATCGAAAAAATCATTGAATACAGCGCCCGCAATAAATTTATTGTTTTTCTCATCTTATTTTTTGTCGTGGTCTGGGGACTGTGGACGCTAAAAAATACCCCACTCGATGCCCTTCCCGATTTAAGCGATACGCAGGTCATCATTTATACCGAGTGGCCGGGACGCAGTCCTGATCTGGTAGAAGACCAAATCACTTATCCCATCACCTCCACATTGCTAGCCGCACCGAAAGTCCAGGCTGTACGCGGGTTTTCATATTTAGGCAGTTCCTTCATCTACGTCATTTTCGAAGAAGGAACGGATATTTACTGGGCCAGAAGCCGTATCTTGGAATATCTGCAGGCAGTCAAGAACAAAATACCGGCCGATGTAAATCCGGTTTTGGGGCCGGATGCCACCAGTCTGGGCTGGGGATTTTCTTACGCCGTCGTTGATGAATCCGGCGGGCTCGATCTGGCACAACTTCGATCTTTACAGGACTATTCGGTGAAACTGGCACTGGAAAGCGTTGCCGGAGTGTCTCAGGTTGCCAGCATCGGCGGCTTTGTCAATCAGTACCAAGTCACAGTCGATCCTAATCGCCTGTCCGCTTATAATCTGCCGATCACGAAAGTTATGGAAGCCATTCGTAAGAGTAACCGGGATGTTGAGGGACGGGTGCTGGAATTTTCCGGTACGGAATACATGGTGCGAGGCCGCGGTTATATTAAAAACATAAAGGATTTAGAAGAAATAGCCGTGGGAGCAAACCCGGGAGGAACACCGATCTATTTGAAAGATGTCGCTCGTGTCCAGTTCGGGCCGGAAATCCGCCGGGGACTGGCGGAGCTGGACGGCAAAGGAGAAGTCACCGGAGGGATTGTTGTTGTTCGTTTTGGCGAAAACGTTCTCAATGTGATTGAACGTGTTAAGGATAAAATCGCCAATGATATTTCACCAAGCCTGCCCAAGGGTGTGAAAATTGTTACTACGTATGACCGATCTGACCTGATCAATCGATCCATTGCTACGCTCAAAGATGAAATTATCAAACTGGCCATTGCGGTGAGTATTGTTTGTCTGATCTTTTTATTTCACCTGCCCAGCGCCCTGGTTGTGATTGTTACGCTGCCCATCGCTATCATCATATCTTTTATCTGTATGTACTACATAGGTGTGACTTCCAACATCATGAGTCTCAGCGGCATTGCCATTGCCATCGGCGCTATGGTCGATGCCTCCATCATTATGGTGGAAAACGCCCATAAAAAGCTCGAAGAATGGGAGCAACAGGGGAGTCCCGACAGCAAAACGGATGTGATTATTGCCGCGGCTCGTGAAGTGGGGCCTTCGCTTTTCTTTTCCCTTTTGGTTATTACTGTAGGTTTTCTGCCCGTCTTTACTCTACAAGCGCAGGCTGGAAGGCTTTTCAAGCCTCTGGCTTACACCAAAACATTTGCCATGCTCTTTTCCGCATTTCTGGCCATCACTTTGACGCCGGTACTGATGACGTTGTTTATCCGGGGAAAAATTCGGCCGGAAGAAAAAAATCCTGTCAGTCTCTTTTTGCATAAAATTTATGAACCGGTGGCCTCTCTGGCCATACGCTTCCGTAAAACGGTCATTGTTCTTGCCATCATCATTATGGCTCTAACAGTTTATCCCTTTATGAAACTGGGATCGGAATTTATGCCGCCTCTTTATGAGGGATCACTTTTCTATATGCCCGTGACCATGCCGGGAGCTTCTGTTTCGGAAGCGGCAAGATTGTTGAAAATGCAGGACGAAATATTAATGAAGATTCCGGAAGTTTCTCAGGTCTTCGGCAAAGCAGGAAGAGCCGAAACAGCTACCGATCCGGCGCCGCTGGAAATGTTTGAAACCGTCATCAATCTGAAGCCGGAGGACCAGTGGCGCAAAGGCATGACGAGCGAAAAGATCAAAGACGAGATGAATGACGCCCTCAACATTCCGGGTGTGGCCAATTCCTTTACCATGCCGATCAAGGCGCGCATTGACATGCTGGCCACAGGTATCCGTACACCGGTGGGCATCAAAATTCTCGGACCGAATCTGGAAGAAATCGAAAAGATCGGTATGACCCTGGAGCATCATCTGCGGGATGTTCCGGGTACGAGGAGTGTTTATGCGGAACGAGTGGCCACAGGCTATTTTCTGGATATCGTCATCAAAAGGGACAGCATCGCCAGATACGGCCTTACCGTGGATGATGTTAACGAAGTGATTCAAACAGCCATCGGCGGAATGAATCTGACAACAACGGTGGAAGGACGCGCACGCTATCCCGTTAATATCCGTTATCCGCGGGAATTGCGCAATGACGTGGATAAATTAAAACTGATTCTCGTGCCGGTGATGACGACCGGTCTGTCCAATCCTACGCCCTCGTCCGGCATGTCAGGAACTGCCAATGCGCTGCAAGTGCCCCTGGGAGAGCTTGCGGATTTTCGTGTTATTCGGGGAGCGACGGCCATTAAGAGCGAGGAAGGACTTCTAACAGCTTATGTCTATATAGATATCACCGGCCGAGATGTCGGCAGTTATGTGGAAGACGCTCGGAAAAAAGCTGCAACGATCAAATTGCCGGAAGGTTATCGTCTGGTCTGGAGCGGAGAATACGAGTATATTCTCAAAACTCATGAGCGCTTGAAGTTGATTATTCCTTTTACGTTGCTGATTATTTTTGTGATTCTCTTTCTTAATACGCGCTCGATAACAAAGACGGCAATTGTCCTGCTGGCTGTGCCTTTTTCTCTGGTCGGCTCTTTCTGGCTTTTATACATCCTTAATTACAATATGAGCATTGCTGTTTGGGTCGGCATTATCGCCCTGGCTGGCCTGGATGCGGAAACAGGGGTGGTCATGTTGTTGTATCTTGATCTGGCTTATGAGAAGTGGAAAAAAGAGGAATTATTGAAAACTAAGAAAGACTTAAAAGATGCCATTATGTTCGGCGCGGTCAAACGCATCCGCCCCAAAATTATGACAGTCAGCGTCATTTTGGCCGGTCTTATTCCGATTATGTTTAGTTCCGGCACCGGCGCTGATGTTATGAAGCGTATCGCCGCACCGATGGTGGGCGGCGTAATATCCTCCACCATTCTTGAATTGATCATCTATCCCGCCATCTACATGATCTGGCGTGGAAGATCTTTGCAGAAGAATTAACGACATTTATAACAGAAGGAGGATAGGCATGATCCATTACGGCTTCACCAAGGAGTTGGATATTCCTTATAAGACAGTCATTGAGCTGGTGAGAGAAGCACTGAAAAAAGAAGGATTCGGGGTACTGACAGAAATCGATGTCCAGGAAAAAATGAAGGAAAAGCTGGGCCTTGATTTCAGAAAATATATTATTCTTGGAGCCTGCAGTCCTCCCGATGCCCATCAAGCCATCCTTGCCGAAGAGAATATTGGTTTGATGCTGCCTTGTAACGTGATCATCTATGAAAGAGGTAATAAAATCGTACTTTCGATCATCAGACCGACGGTGGCGATGCAGATGATTGCTAATCCGGCGCTTCGGAGTATTGTAGAAAATGTCGAGGTGAAACTGAAAAAGGTCTTTGATGCAGTAAGATAAAAGATCATAGGGAATAGCGGGCAAAGAGCCAAAAAAAGCAGAGCCCTCCAAGACTGACCCGCATTATCATCAGTAACGGCCTCAATTATAGCAGAAACATTTTACGGGCCTGTGAATCGGGCCGGAGAGGAATAGATGAAGATCACCGATCCCGTATGCAAGATGACCATCGAAGAAGAGGATGCCGTTGCGACCTCATCCTATAGGGGGAAGACGTATCATTTCTGTTCATTCCCTTGCAAGAAATCTTTCGATAGAAACCCTGAATCGTACCTCGGTGCGGAAGAAGATAACGGGAAAAAAGAAGGGGAAGGTTTTAAAACCAAAACTGAATGGACCTGCCCCATGCATCCCGAGATTATCCGGGATGCGCCGGGCAATTGTCCGAAGTGCGGCATGTCCCTGGAGCCAAAGACTCCGATGCCGGCAGCGGGGAAGATAGAATATACCTGCCCAATGCATCCGGAAATTGTCCTGGACGAGCCGGGAAGTTGTCCAAAATGTGGCATGGCCTTGGAACCAAGAACTATTTCGCTGGCGGAAGAAGAAAGCAATCCGGAATACGAAAATATGCGCAAGCGTTTCATAGGGGGCGCCATCCTGACGCTCCCGCTGGTGATTATCGCCATGCGCGATTTTGTTCCTGGCGGTCGGTTACTCGACACACTGGCCACCGTCAAGACCTATGAGTGGCTGGCACTGATCCTCGCGACACCGGTGATCCTCTGGGGGGGATGGCCATTCTTCGTTCGGGGCGTCCAGTCTGTAATCAACAGAAGCCTGAATATGTTTACGCTGATCGGTCTCGGGGTTTCGGTAGCCTACCTTTACAGTCTGATTGGCGTGTTGTTTCCCCAGCTTTTCCCCGCGGCGATGCGGACAGCAGAAGGTACCGTTGGGGTCTATTTTGAGGCGGCTGGTGTTATCGTTGTCCTGATATTGCTGGGCCAGGTGCTGGAACTGCGGGCCAGAAGCCGGACCGGTGCGGCCATAAAGGCACTTTTGGGTCTGGCGCCGAAGACCGCCCGAAAAATAGACGCTGACGGAAATGAGGGCGATACCCCTTTGGCGCATGTAATAAAAGGCGATCGTCTGCGAGTCCGGCCGGGGGAAAAGATTCCCGTGGACGGTGTCGTTCTGGAAGGATTAAGCAGCGTCGATGAATCAATGATTTCCGGCGAACCGATACCGGTTGAGAAACGAGCGGGGGATAAACTCATCGGCGCCACGGTCAATGGTACCGGTTCATTGGTCATGGAGGCTCAAAAGGTAGGCGCTGAAACCGTTCTGTCGCAAATTGTCAGGATGGTGGCCGAAGCCCAGCGCAGCCGGGCGCCAATCCAGAAGCTAGCCGATGTTGTAGCCGGATACTTTGTGCCGACTGTGATCGCTACCGCTCTTATCGCTTTTGTCATCTGGTACTTTTTCGGTCCTGACCCCCGATTAGCCCATGCACTGATTGCCGCTGTCTCTGTGTTGATCATCGCCTGTCCCTGTGCTTTGGGTCTGGCAACGCCCATGTCGATTATGGTGGCAACGGGCAAGGGAGCAACCATGGGGGTCTTGTTTAAAAATGCTGAGGCGATCGAGACCTTAAGAAAAGTCACAACCCTGGTGGTGGACAAGACCGGGACCCTGACCGAGGGCAAACCGAAACTGATAGAGGTTGTTGCAGCGCCGGGTATTGATAAAAACAGAGTATTGTTGTTGGCCGCCTCTCTGGAGAAAGGCAGTGAACATCCGCTGGCAGCAGCCATTGTCAAAGGTGCCGTCAATCAAGGGCTCCACCTGACTGAGGCGAAAATTTTTGCCTCCCACACCGGCAAGGGTGTTTCCGGCGAAGTTGACGGCCAGGTTGTGTTGCTCGGCAACAGCACATTGCTGGAAGAGTTCCATGTTGATGCCGGCTCTTTGGCAAAGCAGGCCCAGGCCATGCGGTCCGAAGGACAGACGGTCATGTTGGTAGGGATTGCCGGCAAAATTGGTGGTTTACTGGCGGTCGCCGATCCGATCAAAAAGACCACGCCCGAGGCAATCCGCGAGCTGCATGCAGAAGGGATCCGGATTGTGATGTTGACCGGTGATAATAAAGTAACAGCAGAAGCAGTCGCCAAAAAACTAAATCTGGACGAAGTGGTGGCCGAGGTTCTGCCGGATCAAAAGGCAGCGGCGGTCAAAAAGTTTCAGCAGGGCGGACACATTGTCGCCATGGCCGGCGACGGGATCAATGATGCCCCCGCTCTGGCCCAGGCACAAGTGGGGATCGCTATGGGAACGGGTACTGATGTAGCCATGGAAAGTGCCGGTGTTACCCTGGTGAAGGGCGATCTCACCGGGATTGTCCGCGCGCGAAGGTTGAGCCGTGCCGCCATGGCCAATATCAAGCAAAACCTGTTCTTTGCCTTTATTTATAACACTCTCGGCGTGCCCATCGCCGCGGGTATTCTTTATCCCAACTTCGGCATTCTTCTCAGCCCGATCATTGCCGCGGCCGCCATGAGCCTTTCCTCGGTTTCCGTTGTCGGAAATGCCCTCCGGCTACGGAGAGTAAAGATATAGGAATGGGGGATATTATGACAGGGGGAGGGATTACGAGGCATCATTGCCGCCGCCATCTATGATCTGGCGTGACCGCAGAATGCAAAAAGATTAAACGTTTTATCTTTACCTACTTCGCTACATTTTATTTTCTGTCAGCTTCAGACTTCGACCTCATCTAGTGCTTCTGCCGCTTTCGCCTCTTGTGCTGCTTTTGTAGATTTTGTTGCTTGCGCCGCTTCCTCCTGCTTTTTTCTAATGGATGCCACAGCTATACCGGCGGCAATTTTAACCTTTGCGGCATGAGGGTGGATACGGAAGAAAAATACCGATTTAGCGATTTTGGAAAGGGCGGACAACGCCTCGGGAGATCCAATGGAGCCAAGGGTGGCACAGATTCTCTCTTCCCGATCAGCACGCAACGATGGGGCCACTAATCGCTGTTTTTTTAGCATAGATAGAAGTTCGGGCACTGCGTCAACACACTTCGCGTTACCGAGAGCTTCAATAATGTTAAGTTTGAATTGATCATCCGCAAGGGGCAAAACGGATAGCAGGATAGCCCCTCTTTCTTTCCCGCCTGTCCGATAAATACCTTTTAAGGCTTCCATCCGCAGTTGTTTATTTTCATGCAGTAGAAGAGGCTGAAGCGCGCTGGCGCTCGATTCGTTACCGATATGGCCGAGTATGTACGCAAGATTGCGCAAATAATACCAGGGCGCTGTTTTATTGATCCTATCCCTGACGACCGGCACAGCCCTCTTTCCAATTCCGATAAATAGTTTCATAATGCGCACACGGTCATCGCTATCGCTTTTATCCCGGAGAATATCCAGCAAACGGTTCATTGCACCGTCGTCAAGCCTAACCAATACCCTCCCTGATTCAACCTGTTTGTTTGGATTATTGGTTTTAAATGCTTTAAAAAGAATGGAAAGGTGCTCTTCTGATGCCAGAGACTGAATAATATCTGAAGATATTTCTTGCGCCTTGTCATTTTTTTCCAAAATTCCGGCACTAATATTGCTGAAAACGTCCAAAATCGGGATTGCATCGGCAAAGCGTCCCTGGCGAATTAAATCATGGACAAGGTCTTTCAAATTATTACAGATTTTCTTGTAGGCTAGTGTTGCCAAAGGTTCTATTTTGATCCAGTCAATCAATTGAGTCGATAACTTTTCGATCAGTTTATTCTGCCGCTCATGAGAGAGGCCTGCAAATATATCAGCGAGCGCCGTAGATGCCTGAGCGCGCACATCGGCATTTTTGCTGAACAGATTGCCAACCAAACGGTTGATAATTATCGCCATGGTCTCGTGTTCTTTTTGAGTATCGAGTTGATCGAAAAGCTTGGGTAAATCCAACATTAAAGTTGCGTCCAGAAAGGCTTTTTGATCATCCTTGGGAATAGAGTGAAGTGTTTCTTTAAGATTAAGGATTTGATTTTGATAGTCAGTCTTTTCCAGAGCGGCGCCACTTTCCGGGATTTGAGTTTTAACGGATACCTCTTGATTGGACGTATGCGCTTTAACAAGTTTATCCCGGGCAATTTTGCTGACGAAATATTTCATCAGCGCGCCACCGAAAAGGTGATCCATCTTCTGAGCTTGTAGCTGCTGCATCATGCCGGAATCCAAGGCAGTGATGGATTCCCCGATGTGCTGCGCTACCTTGTCTCGATCTTTTTGCTCGAGCGAATCGGCAACTTTATCCATTACAGCTATCATTTTCTCCAGATTTTCAGAAAGCTCAACATCGGATAAAGCTCCCCTTTGCTCCATCATCTGAGATAACCCTGCTTGGAAAGTTTGCAATAACCATTCCGGATCCTTCATCATTTTTTGAAGTTTTTTAGGATCGCCTGCCAATTGCGGATGAGTATGCATAAAGAACTGAGTGATTTGATCATCGGTTATATCAAGGCTGGACAATATCTTCTGGCTCTTGTCCATGGCGACATAAACCTTTTGATCCAGGTAAATATGCTGCACATTATTTTCGCCCATGATTTTGAGCAAACCGCCCTCATTTTTTATACTCTCCGGCCTTTTTGAAAGTATCTCCAAAAAAGCACCAAGTTCCGCTTTTCCCAGCCCTTTATCGAAAGAGATGCTCTCAATACCGAAATTGAGAAGGATGTTCAGCAATGTCGTAACCTGGAGTCTTTCCTGGTCTTTCTGGTCTAATGGTTTTCCACAGATCAAAAGATTTTTCTCTGATTCCGCAAAGATTATCGGAGCTTCCAGAGCAAACATGTCCAGGAAATCCCGATGAAGCCTTTCGATAGTATTAATAATTGTCGCACTGGTAGGGGGATAGAGACGCACATTCTGTATAGCTGTGTTCATAAGGACAAGTGCATCTAAAGATTTTTGTTTTATATCCATAACTGCCTTTACCTTTTCCGATAAGAATCGTATTAATTTTAACCAAATATTATCTTAATTTCAAATATTTTGTTAAATACGGCTGTGCTTTATTTTAATAAAGCATAAGAGAAGTGCGATTGTCTGTCAAGAAAAATTGTCAGTCAAATATGGTGTTTATCCGTTGGATAGCATGCTCCTCAAAATTTGCGCATACCAGTGGAGCCCCCTCCGGTCGCAGATGACCTTTAGGTTACAGGAGCCGGAGGCTCCCTAAAACAACGCGACCTCCCGCGGCCGGTGCCGGGGAATTCCAAGTCGCGGGATTGACACCCGGCATTTTTTCCCCTAATATAGGTATTAAAGGGCTAAGGCAGTGAACTGCCGTTAATTGATATTTATTTTTTCATGAGCATTAGCTCGAAATTGAAGCTTTCCGCGGCTTGCCGCGGAGAATCTTCGATTCTTGAGGAAATATTAATTACGGATTCGCTCGCTTACCCCGCAGCAAGCTACGGGGAATGCGCTCGCTACCGAATTCAAGGAAAGACGGGAGGAATTATGTTTAAAAAGATACTTATCACAATCGGTTCTTTGATTGCGGCCATTTTAATTTTCGTCATTATTGCCGGCATTATCGTCATGATCAAAGTGGATAAAGCTTTTATCGCGTCACAGATTGCCCAGGCACTACACAGACAGGTCTATATCGAAAAAATCGAGTCAGCATTTTCTCCATCGTTTCGGGAATTGAGATAAAAAAAGTCGCCATTTCTAATTTTAAAACCCCACCGCAGCTTGCAGATCTTCAGGGTAAACCCGTTCCCGCCAGCGATCTCTTTACCGGCATGGAGACTTTGCGTTTCAAAATCAGGTTTTTGCCCCTGCTAAAAAGGAAGTTTGATCTCAAGGAACTTGTTTTATACAGCCCCATAATAAATTTGACCAGGAGCAAGCAGGGCGTTTTAAACTGCGCCGATTTAATCAAGTCCAAGAAACAGCCGGACGATGAAGAAATCAGACAACCATTAAAACCGCTCACCGCCGATGACATCCCCGTCGCCATTACCGTGGGAGAAATCGGCATCAAAAACGGCACCATCAACTACTACGACGGCGAATATGATCAGAAATTTCAGGTTTATAAGCTGACCACTCTGGCCTACGATATCAACATAGACCCCAAAGAACTGGAAAAGAAAGATGAAGTAAAGTTGAAACTGGCTCTGGGGCTGAAAACAGTCGGCGCTATGAAAACAGGAAGCGTTCAGAGTTTCGATATTACACTCGACGCCACGGGAAAGGTAATACCCTTTGATGTGAAAACGCGGCATCTGGATCCCGAGGTGATTTTACATATCGCTATCCCCGATGGAGAGATCACCGGATTGCAAATTTTCAATTCCGTGGCGGCCATTCCTCTGCTGGGAGATTATCTGGGGGAATACATCTCCTTTTTGAAAGGCAAACAACAATGGAAAGACTCCAAAGAAACCGGTGTCGACGTGCGCTACAAAACCGACAAGGCCGAACTTTCCAACGGTAGACTCGATCTTAAGGAGGCCAAGCTTCTCTTCGACGGCGCGGTCAATACGGATTCGAAGGCCATCGACATGAATCTGGACATGATCATGCAAAAGGAAATAAATGATGCCGTCAAAACAGCGCTGGCCAAAAAAATAGAAGAGGCCATTAAAAGCCCGGAGATAAAGAAATACGCCGATTCGAATAAACTGGCTGAGGCGGCCATGCAGCCCCTGCTCAATAAAGATGGCATGATCGATCTGAAACTAAAGGTCGGCGGCACCACCAGAAAGACCAATGTCCAGCTGGTGCAACCCCAGCTGGACTCGCTCAGCACTGTAGTCCAGAAAGCCGCCGGCAGTGTCGCGACGCAAGCCGGGAAACAACTCCTCGAAGGGGGTCAGAAAAAAGCTCTGGAGAACATCCAGGATCTGTTCAAAAAGAAATAAGCCCAATGTATCTCTCTGTCTCTTCTCCATTCCGGGGGAGGGTCAGAGAGATTAAGATTGCCGGCCGGCTCATCCCACAATATTTAAATAAAAAATCGTCAGGCATAAATATCTTTTTTATCATTGATTTTAAATTTCCATTGCTTTAACCTGCGAAAATAAATCACCTAAGGAAATAGGAAATGAAATATACAAAGATGCCGCTTCATCATGGATACGCCAATCAAATTCTTTCGATAAATTTGCAAACCAGTAAAATTGCTACCCATCCACTAGATCCGCAGATTAGGGATTTTTTTATCGGAGGCCGGGGATTGGGACTCTATCTGCTTCATAAGAGAGTAACCCACAAAACAAATGCCTACGCTCCGGAAAATCCGCTGATTTTTTCGCCGGGCCCACTCGGCGGCATTCCTCAATTTCCTGGAACGAGTAAATGCATGGCTATTTCTTTATCACCCCTTACACACATTCCGGGTGTCTCGAATTTCGGCGGCCATTTCGGCGCTTACCTGAAATACGCCGGTTTCGATGCCTTGGAGATCACGGGCATTGCCGAAAAGAATACCATGATTATTATCGACGGTTTCAAAAACGAGATGTCCATAACGAAAGCTCCGGTTATTGATCAGGTCTTCGATCTGGAGAAAGCCATCGTTGATCAATTTGTCGGCGCCGGCTATGAAAAGAAGGATATCGTTTTTTTGACAACGGGTATCGGCGCGGCCAACACGGCCTATGGCTGTATCAACAGTCATTATTTCGATGCCACTAAACCGGTGGATGGGACAAAGGGGCTCTTTCGGACAAAGCAGGCGGGCCGCACTGGTCTGGGCTCCGTCATGATGCATAAGAATATTCGCGCTATCGTTCTCCTCGCTTCTTACCCGCATGGTGAAAATCCTTATGGTGCGGCAGATTGGGACAAGGTGAAACAAGCGGGATTGAAGCTCCACAAGGTCGTCAAGGAGGTTGATCCGCAATCGCTTAAGATGGGCCGCAAGGGCTCGGCCGGTCTTATCTCTTTTATGAATAAGGAAGCCTACCAATCCCTGCCCGTGAAAAATTACCAGTTGGGTTCTGACCCGCAGGCGGAACAAATCTGTGGGACTGCCTACGCGGAGCGCCTTTTTGAACAGCGGGGCATGGATGGATGCTTTCCCGGCTGTAATCTGAGGTGCACCAAGGGAGGCTGGGTAACATTGACCTCCGGTGAACACAAAGGTCACAAGGTATGGGTGGATGGCCCCGAGTATGAAACGGCCGCCGGTTTTGGCTCCAACCTGGGCATGTGGCATCCCGAATTTATCATGGAAGCCAATTGGCATTGCGATAATTACGGGATCGATACAATAACCACAGCCGTAATCATGGCCTTTTTAATGGAATGCTACCAGCGGGGGTATCTGACCAAAGAGGATACAGACGGATTCGCGCTGACCTGGGGAGACGAACAAGCGGCGCTGACATTTATTCATCAGCTTGCCCGCGAGGAAACTAATTTAACTAAGGTCGCCGGTGCAGGCATGCTTGAGCTCATCGATTGGATCGCCGATAAATATACAAAAAGAAGCGGTAAGCCGAATCCCAAAAAAGAACTCGAACGATTTGCCATGCAAACCAAAGGGCTTCCCTTTTCTCTTTACCGAACACACCGGTCGTTGTCCATGCAGGCCTCCTATGCGGCCGCAAGCGACATCGGGGCGCACCATGCCGCCGCCTGGCTTATCAAAGCCGATTTGCTGGGCGCGTTTGCGACCTTGCAGGACAGCGCCAGGGCTCTAATCACTTATCCGCGCGTCCGTCTGGGTAATGACAATCTGGGCTTGTGCAAACTGCCCTGGGTGGATGTTTTTAATCCCGAATCCGAGAAACGCAAGAATACGGATATCTACATCAATCCCGCCTCTCAGGAAATCTACGCGGATTTTTATAACGGCATGTTGGGCACAAATATGACCTGGGAAAAAATATTCGAGCAGACAGACCGGGATATTAATTTACAGCGGGTGATGAATGTAATGACCTTCGGGAAGAACACGGGCGAACAAGACTGGATTCCCGACAGGGCAATAGGACCGATTGATGATAGTCTCTATGATGCCGAAAAAGATTATCACGACCAGCGGCTGAGCATTATTCTAAAAAAGCTCCCGGCGGAGATTCAAAAAATGAAAACTGCCGGGAAGCGTGAAATCCTGATGAAGCATAGAAAGGACGAATTGAAAAAATTGATCAGTGTATATTATCAGGAGCGCGGCTGGAGCTCCGCCGGCATTCCGCAAGTAGAAACTCTCAAGCAAATAGGCCTGTGGAATTTCCTGAATAAGGAGACAAAAACAAGAATCACCAAAATGAACGGGTAATGAGACTCAAATTTCAAAAACGAAGTGTATTGAAATTTGTAAGCCGAATTATCCCGCAAAGCAGGGGCAATAAAAACTAATGTCATCAATCTGCCACCGCAAGCAAAAGTCCTAACCTGACTGACCCAACTGTTTCACCTTGTGTTCTTATA
>DLME01000177.1:7304-11326 GCA_002479215.1 Syntrophaceae bacterium UBA7544 | reverse complement strand
CCGCTAAGCTTCGCACGCGGGATAATTCAACTCGCAGATATTACTGCACTGCGTTTGTAATATCTGAGTTTCATTAGAATTGGAGTTTCACGAATAGCCTATTTGCCGTAACGCACCGGAAGTGCGCGGCTTAATCGGGTCAACTGACTGGCGAACGCAGAACGTATGCCAGGGCCGAAATCGAAGATGGCGGACTCGGCTGTAGTTTGGCTTGTCTCCGATGTCCATGAATAGAAACAGGTAATATCAATAAACTCCGTTGCGACATGAATGCTATTGCCACCATAGCATGCTGCCGGACGGGGTTTGCTCGCATCATATAACCCCTCCAGTTCGTCCAGCGTCGGCATCCGCCAGTCCTTATAATCACCCCCGCGATAATTCTCACAATAGAACTTAGCATCTTGCCATTTTATATCACTCCCATTGTCCTTAGCTGCCCACATCAGCTTCGTCTTCGTGTCCAAAACCGTCCCGTTGTCATAGGCGATGAAACGGCCGTCCTTGGTGGTTTCCACTGTTGTAGCCTGCTCTACTGTATATGGTCTGCTACAACAAATAAGAATTACTATCAAGAGAACGACCGAAATTATCGCTGCCATCGTTCCTAATGACTTTTTCATAAGCTGTTACCTCTCCTCTATATGATTTGTTTTCTGCTTGAGCCACCTGGGTTTCCGACGGTACCACATTATTTCAACTATTAACGTTTGTAATGTTGCATAATTTTCAGAATTCGTCAATTAACGCTTACGGATGAAATTGATACCCGAATTAACAACTGCAATTGATAAGTGATGGTCAAAGCACCTAAAATTTAAAATTGCATAGAGGCAGTATACCCTCAACTTGTTATTACCAGCCCTTTTTCCGATATAATCATTTTCATTGCCACCCGCTGGCGGCCGTATACCCTCAACTTGTTATTACCAGCCCTTTTTCCACATATCATCATCGTCATAGATTTTTTCTTCATCAAAAGCTTCCGGGGCATCGAGTTCATGGTCGCGGGTTTTGCTCTTTGCCTTTTCCTGAAAATATTCACGATACCACTCATGAGCCGTGATCATGGACATGACTTCGCTGGTGCCTGTCCAAATTGAAGCCAGGCGAACATCGCGGTAAATGCGTTCAAGCGGAAAGACATTTGTATAGGCAATACCACCCATTACCTGCATGGAATTGTGGACAACTTTCTGACATGATTCGGTGATAAATTTTTTGCTCTGCGATACCATGCGCCGGACGCGGTTTATATCCGCACCTAAATCCACCGCGCGGGCTGTAACATAAGCCATTGCCCGGGCCGCATCCAGAAGCATGGCGGCGTCGGCGATCTGGAAACTTACGCCCTCAAATTGATTGATAATTTGGCCGAACGCTTTACGTTTCGATGTATATTGAGTCGCTATATCAAGTGCGGGGCGGGCGGCGCCGATTGTCATCGCGGCAGTGCCTAAGCGCTCCGGTATCATCATGGTATTAAAAACGGCGTAGGCCCCCTGAATTCTTCCTACTACATTTTTCTTGGGCACTTTCACATTGCGAAAGATAATGCGGCCGGTTCCACCGCCGCGACAACCCATGAGACCGTAAAGATATTTCACTTCCACGCCCGGGCCGCGGTCCACAATAAAGCAAGTTATTGCTTCTTGCGGCTTTGCTTCAGGATTACTGCGGGCGTAAACGAGAAAAAAATCCGCGCCCTCCGCGCCGACAATAAAACGCTTCTGGCCATTCAAGAGATAATAATCGCCTTTATCTTCAGCTTTAGTTGTAGCTCCAAAAAAATCCGAACCGCCCCGCGGTTCCGTAAGGCACTCTGCCGCAAAAAGCTCACCCTTAAGCAGAGGCTTTACGTACTTTTCTTTTTGTTCATCCGTGCCGTGCAGGATAATGGCATCGCAGACCAATTCGGCCCCCACACCGAAAACGCAGGCAAATTCATAACCGAGCGTTCCCACTTCTTCCATAATCATGCAGGTAGTTACCCAGTCCATTTCACGGCCTCCCCATTTTTTGGGGTAGCGGCAACCCATAAGATTTCGCCTGCCGGCTTCCTGTAAGAATTCTTTGGGGAATTTAATTTTATCCGTATCCATATCCAAAATCATTTGGCGAGGCGTCCATTTCACGAGCTCACGAGCCTCATCCCTGATCTTGGTTTGCTCTTTGGTCAGCATGTAATCAAACATAACCTCCTCCTTATTTGCGGCGTTCCTGCTTTGAAAAATATGTTAATGAAATTTAGCGGATTATATCAGAAAAAAAGTAATTGAACGAATTAATTGGTGTCCATTGAAATTAATACAATGAATTTAGTGTTTTTTGAGCGAAATTTCCGATACAGGGCGCTTCTAAGAAAACGAAAACGAAAAGAAAATCCTTCTTGACTATTAACCGGTAATGTGACCAAATTATACATAATATACTGTGTTTATGTTTTAGAATGTTGAAAATTTCTTTATAAACGAGACACAACCACCATGCTCTGCGGAGTGTTGGTGGTTTTTTCTTTGAGTAGTAGTGAGCTTGAAAAAAGCTCAAGAGGTAAGGCATACAAGCCCCTCACTTTTTCCTTCCTTCTCAACCGGGAGACGGATGGGGGTGATTTTGATGCTTTATGGGGCCCCACGGGGGAATGAAGGTTAAACAAAAGCTAGTCAACAAGAAAGGGGATTAAAATGAACAAGAATTTGTATGTCGGCAACCTGTCTTATAAAGTTACAGATGATGATCTCAAAACTAACTTTACCGAAGCGGGAGAAGTTGCATCCGCTTCAATCATTAAGGATAAGTTTACAGGTCAATCCAAAGGATTTGGTTTTGTCGAAATGAAAACAGAAGAAGGCGCAACCGAAGCCATCAAGAAGTTCAATGGTGGTATGCTTGATGGAAAAGCAATTACTGTCAACGAGGCGAGACCAAAGAAGGAATTTGGCGCCGGAGGCTCAAGAGGCGGCGGCGCCAATCGTGGCGGCGGCGGCGGTGGATTCAACAGAGGTGCAGGTGGACGTGGCGGCGGCGGTGGAAACCGCGGCGGCAGATATTAGTCAATGAGACTCAAATTTCAGAAACGTAGTACACTGAAATTTGTTAGTCGAATTGATCCCCTAAGCGAAGCGCATTGGGATAATGAAACTCGCTGAAAACAAACGGAGTGAAGTTTACAGCGCTAGCCGAATTAATCCCGATACCGACGTGTATCGGGATTGTAACTTTAAGTGAAAAAATTGCCGAAGGGTCGTTACAAAATCCCTTCGGCAATTTTTATTTCCCCGACTCAATATACTCCACGATTTTTTCGGCGATGGTTTTGACTACGTATCTGAATTCCGCTTCGTCCTTGTCCAATAGCGTCATGCGGAAACCAAGCAGCGGGGTAAAGAATGACGTCAACGGCACAACGCAAATACCTGTGGCCGCCAATAGATAATAAACAAATCGTTTGTCGTATTCGATGGTGTCTTTAACTAAATTTTCCACAAATTCCCTTATTTCCTTTTTCTTGATGTGCAGGCTTTGATGGCTATTAAGAGCCGATTCATTGAAAACGACCGTCATGTAAAAAGCGCCGTTGGTCTTATTCACCATCAGACAGGGAACATCCTTTAAAATATCGTAAGCGATCTGGGAAAGCTTTTCGTAATTCTGTTTGCGTTCCTCCAAATAATTCTGATATTCGGGATGGGACATAATCCTGGGAATCGCTATTTGGGGCAGCGTCGTTGAACACACTTCCGACATTTTTTGATGTAAGATTGTGTTGATGAAGCGGGCGAAGATCGGATCTTTTTCGGCGTTATAAACCTCGATCCATCCGCAGCGCGCACCCGGCCAGGGAAGCTCTTTGGAAATGCCTTTCATACTGATTGCGGGAACGTCGCCGACAATATCGGAAAGCGGCACGGTTTTTTTGCCGTTGTAAACTATATTGATATATGTTTCATCAAAGACAAGAAAAAGATCATTTTCTTTAGCAATCTGCACAATTTGCTTGAGCGTTTCCACCGGATAAACAA
>DLME01000177.1:0-7253 GCA_002479215.1 Syntrophaceae bacterium UBA7544 | reverse complement strand
ACCGGATAAACAAAACCCGTCGGGTTATCGGGATTGATCACCAAAATGCCGACGATTGACTTATGACTTTTAACTTTCTGTTCCAACTCCTTCATATCCGGATACCAATTGCTGTATGGATTCATACGATATGTGTTGGGAGGAAATGAAGCGTGCAGGACTTCCGCCATAAAATGTGTGGAATAGGTCGGTTCCGGCATGATCACGCGCGCGTCAACTTGAATAGAGCTATACGCACGAGCGATGGCATCACCTAGGCCGTTAAAGAAAATTATATCTTCCGGTGTGATTTGAACCTTACCGCGTTTGTTCAGACGGTCGGCAAGAAATTTACGCGTCTCATCCATTCCTTTAGTCGGCGAATAGGCGTAGGAACTATCTTCTTTTAATATATTGATCAGGACATCTTTTATCCAATTAGGTATTTTCTCGCCCTTTTGGACAGGATCACCGATGTTTTCCATTATAATCTTGACCCCGTATTCTTTGAGCTTTTCGGCTATCGGAACGATATTGCGGATTTCATAAGTTAAGCCGCTACCGCCACGGGCAATTTCAAAGCGCATAAGTGATTTAACTCCTTGGATATTCTTGATTCATTAATAATACATATTTATTTAAATATCCAGATTTTTTTAAATAAAGCAAATGGTGTCATCAATCCCGTTTCGCTACGCTTACGGGATAGTTCGACTTACCAATTCCGCTGCGCTACACTTTCGGAATTGGAGTCTCACTAATTTTTTCAAAGACAAATTATTTTTTTCATGTTATCAAAGACGTGTGCCCGAAGTGCGCACTTCATTACTTCTTGATATGGGGGAAGACCTATGGAAGAGGAAAAGAGTTTTGCCGAGTTACTTGATGAAACGAGTCTCACTCCCCGGCATTATTCTGTGGGAGAAAAAGTCGATACGACTGTCGTAAAAATCACTTCCGAATGGATATTCCTCGATCTGGGGGCAAAAAGTGAAGGCTATCTCGATAAAAAAGAGCTTCTTGATGATGAAGGCAACCTTACTGTAAAGGAAGGTGATCCCGTCACGGCCTATTTTTTATCCTCGAAGCACGGTGAAAAACTCTTTACCACCAAATTGCTGACACGCAAAAGCGTTGACGATTATTTATTCAACGCTTACAAAAAACAAATTCCGCTGGAAGCAACCGTGGAGAAAGAAATCAAAGGAGGCTTTGCGATCAAAATAAGCGCGAACGCCGCCGGCTTCTGTCCTTACTCACAGATAGATACGAAAAAAAACGATGACGTCGCCTTATATATCGGCAAAAAATTTGATTTTATGATTATCGAATATGCGGAAAACGGGCGCACAATAGTTCTTTCCCGTCGTCTCCTTCTTGAAAAAATAGAACAGGAAAAAATCAAAGCGCTCAAAGGTTCTTTGCAAAAAGGTATGCTTGTCCATGGTGTAGTCAAAGCCGTCCGCAATTTCGGCGCTTTTGTGGATATAGGAGGAATACAAGCCCTGTTGCCGGTTTCCGAAATGGCCTGGGGAAGAGTTCAAGATGCCAAGGCTCTCTATTTTCCGGGCGATAAAATAGAAGCAAAAATTATCAATCTTGATTGGGAAAATGAACGCATTACTCTGTCTTTCAAGGACACTCTGCCTGATCCGTGGAATGAAATCGGCAATAAATATCCCGAAGGAAGTATCCATAAAGGCCAAGTATCGCGTCTGACTGATTTTGGAGCTTTTGTCACCTTGGAAGCCGGGGTTGACGGTCTTTTGCATATTTCCAAGCTGGCGCGCGGCAAGAAGATTAAACATTCACGCGATGTTTTGTCTCCGGACGCGCAGTTGGAAGTAAGAATCGAAAAAATTGATCAGCCCAATAAAAGAATCTCTCTTGATCTTGCTGGAAACGAAAAAGAAAACCCCGCGAATGAAAAGGAAGAATTAAAGGGCTATATGGCCAAGGCGCCGGAGATGATGGGCACTCTCGGCGATGTATTCAAAAAATCACGCAAAAAACGTTAGAATATTCTTCCGACCGATTTCTTAAAAAATGAATTTCATTGAATCGCGAATCGAAGATTTTTCTGGGCACCATGCCCTGGCAGCTTGGTGATAGCAAACGCAATGTTTGAACCAGCGTGGTGGTGAGTTTTGCGTTTGCAGCAAAGCGAGAGGTTGCATGGTCGGGGAAAGATTCTGAGCGCGAAAGAAATCATTCTTTTAATTTCTTCTGAGCTAGCCCTCCAGCACAATTAAAGCATCGGCGACAACAGGTTTAGCCCCGCTGATGATAATGGGATTTAAATCAATTTCGGCTATTTCCGGGTGCAATAAGGAAATATTTCCTACTGTTTGAAGTATCCCGGCAAGCTCATCAATTTTCACCGGCGGCATTCCCCGAAATTCTTCCAGAAGTTTCCTGGCGCGGAGATCAGCAAACATTTCTTGCGCGTCGGCAGCGGTAAGCGGTGCCATCCGAATCGTTGTATCGCGGTAAATCTCAGTAAAAATTCCGCCCAGGCCAAAAACCACACACGCGCCAAATCCGGCAAAACGTGTCATGCCGGCCAGAAACTCCCGGTTACCGGCGAGCATTTCCTGAACCAGCACCGGTACTGTTTTTCCCGCGGCTTTTTGAATATCTTGAAACGCTGTTTTCAGCTTAGAGGCATCTTCTATGTTTAAGGCTATGAGTCCCTTGCCGCTCTTGTGCATGATTTCCCAGTGGCAGGCTTTGAGCACAACCGGATAACCGATTTTGGAAGCGGCGGAAAGTGCCTCATTTTCCGTTTTTGTCAATGCTTCCTTTGTAACCGGCACACCGTAAGCGGCAAGCAAAATTTTGGCCGCGTGTTCATCCAGAGCTTTTTGTCCATTTTCTTGCGCCTGCTGAATTAGGCTTACGGCTTGCGGATTTACTTTGGGCAGGACAATTTTTTTATTCAAAGACCGTTCCTTGATTAGTTTGTAGTGATAAAGAGAACCCAACGCACGGGCAGCCTTTTCCGGGGAATAAAAAACAGGGATGTTATTTTCTTGAAAACCTTTAGTGTAAGAGTCTTCCTGACCGAAAAAGGACGAGATAAGTAACGGTATTTTATATTTAAGAGGCAACTCAAATACCTCTTTAATTACAGGATCAGTGAAACTTAGAAATTCTTCAAAGGAAATACCTCCGATAAAATCTAAAACGTGGCTATAAATTTCGCGCAGGAAACCGGAATGCATTATTCCATGCATGATTAGAGCATCCACTTCCCCGCTTTTGATTACAATCTCCGGAATAGTTATCGCCAGTTTTTTCATGCCTGTATCAAAAGTCAGATCTACCGGATTGGCCGAAGCCGCATGGGGTTGCAAGTATTTCCTGATTTCTTTTTGCAGGCCGGCGGAAAAACGGGGGACTTCCAAGCCAACTAAATCGCAAGTATAAGAAATGGAAGATGACGGACCGCCGGAGTTGGTGATGACGCCGACACGCCTTCCCCGTGGAAGTGGTTGCGTGGCCAGTGTCCAGCCGTGGTCGTAGAGCTCTTCCACGGAACCGACGCGGATTATCCCTGCTTGTTTGAAGATTCCATCATAAAGGAAATCTGGTCCGGACATGGCGCCTGTGTGGCTCATCCCGGCTCGGGCACCGGATACGGAACCGCCGACATATTGCGCCAACACGGGTTTATGTGGGGTAACTTTGCGGGCAATTTCTATAAACCTTCGTCCATCACGAATTCCTTCAATGTAAAGTATAATCGCTTTGGTTTGCTTATCCTCTCCCAAAAATTCCAAGGCATCCGCGATATCAATATTTGCTTCGTTGCCTAAACTGATGGCTTTACTGAAACGGATTCCTTTTTTTCTCAAAGAGGGAAGAACTTGCGTAACATAAGTGCCGCTCTGCGATGCAAAACCAAGCAGGCCGGGCTTCTGAGGAAAGGGGTAGACAGTTGTATTTAAAAAAATTTGACTGTTAATTACGCCCAGACAATTGGGGCCGACAAAACGTATCCCATAACGGCGAGCAACTTCATTGAGCTTATTTTCCATATCCTGGCCGGCGTCTCCCGTTTCCCTGAAGCCGGCGGTGACGACGATTGCCCTTTTCGTGCCGATTTTGCCGAAATCCTCCAAAAGGGATACAACAGCTTTTATGGGAACTATCAACAAGGCCAGATCAGGAACCTCGGGTAAATCCTGCGGCGAGGCATAAGCTGTAATCCCTAGAATTGTTTTCTCCGTGGGATGAATCGGATAGAACTTGCCCCGGTAGCCATCTTTCAAAACACTTAGAGCCTGTATTGTCCCCATCTTGGTCGGAGTATTGTTTGCTCCCGCGACAGCTATAGATTTCGGATTCATTAGCAATTGCAAAGGATTTTCAGACATTATCGATCTCCCTGAATATGAACTTCTACAAAATGATGACCGGGAGTACAGAATAAATAACTCCGCCTGTCAAGTTAAATCATAAATGATATTAAAATATATCACTTATATAATCTATTCGATAACTATATAAGCGCAAAAACTTAACTGAAGTCAGTACTTTTTGTATAATAGGGTCGTATTATAGAGGAATATAAAATAGAGGCGAGAATTATGGAATGCCTTTTGTTAAATCCAAAAAGTTATGAGCCACACAGCCACGATCAAACAACCGTCAAGAGCATATAGGCTACGGAGAACCGGCCGCTTTCCGGAATATAGCAGAGTATCCTCTGGCCTTCCTTCAATTTATCCGAGTGAAATAGCTCTTCCATCATCACGTAAATGGAAGCGGCGCCGGTATTGCCTTTATAGGTAAGATTGGTAAACCATTTTTCGTAGGGTATGCGGAAATTGATGCCCGCCATAGCGTCATGAATTTTATCGCGGAAATATTCCGATGAGTAATGCGGTAAAAACCAATCGATTTCTTCCGGTTTAATCTTTCTTTTTTTCACAGTACGCGAAAGCGTCTCATCTACGGTAATCCGCACAACATGTTCACCCAGAAGCTCGGTATCTTGTTTGAGCGCGAAAAAGTTTCCGGCCAGAGCTTCCTGAAGCGAATCGAGCTGTCGCCAGCCGACGACAGTGCCATCTTCCTTTTTCACACCGCCCGCATACATGCAGACATCCATTTGCCCGGCGTAAGAAACATGCTCGATCCAATCTACTCTTAATGATTTTTTTCCTTCATTTTTTTTGCCGGACAAAAAAACCGTTCCGGCAGCATCAGATAACATCCAGCGCAAAAAATCCGATTCAAAGGCAAGAATAGGATGCCTCTTGAAATCAGGATCGCCCTTGAGGTGCTCAAAGAAATTAGACCGTATCAGCGATGAAGCCAGTTCCGAACCTGTCGCCACGGCGTTATCGCTCAATTGCAGGGCGACATTGGCATAAGCGGCTTTGAAGGAGGTTATGCCGGAAAGACAAATTCCCGATGTGGTAATAACCTCGCAGGGCCCGATCCCCAGCTCACCCATCACCATCAGTCCGTGGCCGGGAGCGATGACATCCGCGATGGTCGTGCCGCAGCAAAGGCACTGAATATCGTTTATAGAAAAACCTTCATAAGGTTTTAATTTTTTGATTGCCTCCGCTGTAAGCTGAGCGTTGGTATAATTAAGCTTCCCTGTTTTGCGGTCAATCGCGTAGTAGCGTTTTTGTATCCCGTTGTTTTTGAGAACCATTGATTTTATTCGGGAGCGATTATCATGAATCTTCCCCAACACATCTTCAATCTCCTCATTGCCCACCGGTTCATTAGGCAGAAACGCGGCAATATCGTTGATATAAACTAGCACTAATTTTCCTCCGTTACTGTGGTCTGTGCGGCTTATCATGAAGCCTTTTTACCAGATCGGCAAACGTTCTGTAAAATAAATCTTCGGGCATTTTTGTCGCCGTAACCGCGTTGGTAAAAGTGTAATAATCCAAATCGGAAATGATTATATTTTGTTCCATTTTTCTGTAAAGCGGCGTTCCCGGAATGGGCGTCAAAACGGATATCACCGGGATTTCAATTTTGTTGGCGACAATGAAGCTTTCTAATTTTTCAAAATCACTCTCTTCATATTCGGGAGAGGCGATAAAATCACCGACAATGACGATGCCCAATTCATGCAAAATTTTTATAGCTTCATTAATTACATGACCCTGATATTTTTTATTATAGGCGGCAAGGCGCGCGTCCTGAAAATCTTCAAAGCCCACAACGACCGCGTAGAGTCCCGCCTCCTTCCATTTTTTCATTAGAGCCGGGTGTTTGACAATCGTATCGGCACGGACATCGGCGAAGAATCTTTTCTCTATACCGGATTGCATGATTTTTTTATAAAGGTCAAGCGATAATGACGTATTGCCGAAGGTGTTGGCATCAACCATCCTGATGAAGGAAATATCACCGAGCAATTGGATGTCACGAATTACGGCATCTATAGAGTGATTCAGGTATTTTCCCCCCGTCATTCCCGGGATAGTACAAAAAGAGCATTTATGCGTGCAGCCGTAGGCGGTGATGACAAACCCCATCGTCAGACCCAATTGCTCCAGAAAATATTGGCTTCTATATTTGGCGACCAGATCATAGCGGGGAGGGATGTCATCCATCAAATCTGTTTCATCATAATTTCTGGTTACATAGGCTAGCAGTTTGCCGGGAGAGGTTTGGGCCACTCCGGCTATTCCAGCGCCTTTTTTGCCTTCCTCCAAACGGCTGATCAATTCACTGAAACTTTTTTTCCCTAAACCGATAACGATATAATCGAATTCGGCGCGGTTAAAATAAGCAGGATCGTAAGTGGCGTGATTGCCGCCGATAATGACAACGGGATTGCTTTTCTCTTTTATTTTGCAGGCTATGCGGATGACGGTATTAGCCTCGCAGGTTACGGCTGTTAAACCGACAACGTCCGGCGCAAACGCGTCGAAGGCAGTCCAAAAAGCCTCTTCGCTTTCGCACTTGAGATCAAAAATCATTACTTCATGACCGTGCAAAGGACCGGCGAGGACTTCGAGATTGAAAGGTTCTCCCTTGAAGAGTTGCTTAAGCGAAGTAATGCCGTATTCCTCCTCGGGAATGCTCTTACCGCAGTTAGGAGGATTGACCAGCATGATTTTCATTTTTTGTTTTGTCATGGACACACTTATTAGTTCCATCACCCCCAAGATGATGGACTAAAAAAGCCCTCCTTATTTAGGGAGGGCCTGCAGTTTCATGGTGGGTCAGGGCAGAATTGAACTGCCGACACTCGGATTTTCAGTCCGATGCTCTACCGACTGAGCTACCGGCTC
>DLME01000062.1 GCA_002479215.1 Syntrophaceae bacterium UBA7544 | reverse complement strand
CGTGGAGATCGATGTGTGCTGCACCCGCCATCTCCCAGGTGCGCAGGTAGTTGTTGTCCGGCTGCCGACCGTACGAGAAAAAGAGCTCGTAGAGGTCCCCTTCGGCCTGGAGTTGGATCACCGGGGTGGTGTTGTCCGTGCGGATCTGGGTGATCGGGGCAAGCGATATAATGCCGTTGTCGATCGGGGCCTCGGTGCTGGCTCGACCGTGGATCAAAAAGCCGTCGTAGAGGTGGGCGAGGGGATGGATCGCGTTGACGTAGGTGGTCAGCCGGATGGCCGATGCCGAATCACCGCACGCGAGCAGCTTTTTCGGCGTGAGTCCGCCTAATATCGTCGACGAGTAGGTCTTGACGGCCTGGGCCGCTTGCGTGAAAATGTCATATGATAACCCGTCCGCGCTAATTGACAGATTGCCGTAACGCACCGGATCCCACCACTTCAGGAACACCGGACCCGCATTGAGGTTTTGGGCGGTGACGCCAACATAGGCGTAACCCTCCCGGAAGAAGAAATCGTGGGAGTCCGCCCAGTCGGGTGAAGTCGAGGAAAACGTTATCTCATTCAGCCACTCGAAGACGACCGTGCCGTTGAACTTGGCCGAACTGGTCGGGTATCGAACGATGATGCGCGTGGTGTACGGTACGTTCGCGTTAGCAACAGAAACGTTCCACTTGCCGTTCGAGCCCCATATTCCCTTTGGATTATAGGTATTGGCTGTGCCCGAGATGATGAACTCCCGTTCCACGTAGCCGAGAGCTGCAAGATCAATCACCGGCGCGCCCGGATAGACTTCCGTGACCGGTACTGCATTGTAGGGGTGGCCGTACGTGCCGCTACCGGGCATATTTTCCGTAACAGACGTTACGGCACCATAGGCAGAAATCCACCCTGTCAAAATAAACACTACACACAACAAAAAGATTCTTTTCGCTATCATATTTTTACCTCCTTTAATAAATCAAAATACCCGGACTGCCCCATATAGAGGCGGTTCGGGGATAAAATGAAATGAAAGGATCAGTTCACGTACTGTACTGTCAGAACAGACTGTTTACCAGCGCTCAAGGGGAACCCAACAGTGTACAGGCTGAGAGTTGGCACACTGTACAGAGGGTCATAAGTATCTATGGCAATAGCCAGCCTATGACCTGCGGGGACGTCCCATGCGGTGGCTGTAAGCTCCATAGAAAGTTGTATGGTCTTTCCCGGGGTTGCAGAGTGGAGGCTTACAGGGCCGTGGGTAATCAGGGTGCCTGTTCCGGTGGAGTCAACGTCATAGAGATACACCACCAGCTCAGCCTGGGCAAGGGATGGGGTTATCCAGATATTCAGTTTCGGAATCCCTCTCAGTTTAATACCTGAACTGAGCGCGCCTGACTGATAGACGATACCGTTTACCACACTGATTGCAGACATGGATACGGTAATCGGAACAACCGGTTCAAGCAACTGAGCAATCACCGGAACCTGACCTGATGTTGCCAGTGTGTCCAGACCAGAGAGGATTGCATCGGTAAAGCTTACTAAGTTGGCGCTGTTGTTGAGAGTTCCTTTGCCGCTCGGGTTGAAGGCTCGGGGCCCGAGGTAAAAGGTCTTTGTGGCGACAGTGCTGCTGGGCCAGCTGGCAAATGTTGTTGTGTCCGATGTATGCTTGACCGCCATGGTGACTGCAGGCTGGCTCATGAAGCCGTTATTTATCCCTTTCAGCCAGTAATCGAACCAGGAATGGACGTTATCCCAAGGAAGGCCAGGAAGGCCGAGAAGTCCTGAAATTTCTGCACTCATATGTATCCCTGCAAGCAGGTCGAGATGCTTCGGGCCAGTCAGCTGTGAAAACATGTCGAGGATTGAATTGGGCTTAAACAGGTCATCATCCCAGTTGTTGCTGAAGTAGACAGGTGCCTTGCGGGCATTTATGTTGCCCACGTAATTGATCGGGGAGCTAATTTCCATGGCAGCGACAACAGCGGGAATATTTTGCTGAAGAATGAGATCGTTAAAACCCTGAAGAATAGCAGGGTCAGGCCTTCCGAGATAGCTTAGGGCAACAAGAATGGCGCCCCAGACCAGTGATGGGGTCTGCTGTTCGTACTGGGCCCTGGTGAGACTTCCCCAACCGCTCATGGACGCCGCAGTCTTGATACGGGGCTCACCGGCGAGACCTAAAAGGGATATACCTGCACCATAGGATATGCCCGCAGCGCCGATGTTTTTCATATCAACAGGAGTGTTAGCCTGCAGCCAGTCAACCGCCGCAGAGAGGTCTTGTACATCTGCAGGTTTTGCAACATCGATTAGTCCGGTGGACGAATACCAGCCACGCGCATCGTAGCTGAGAACAATATAACCTTGAGAAGCGAACATTGCGGCCTGAACAGTGTATTCTTCCTCTTCAAAAGCCCAGCTGTTAATAAAGATAATTGCCGGAAAGGTCTGGCTTGCACTTGTCGCCTGGGGAATAAATACAGTACCCGCCAATTGGGTTCCGTCAGCGGAGGTGAAGGTCACCGCAGCGGTGGAATAGACATAAGCGGCAGCCGACACAGGTGTAATACAGGACAGCATGAACATAAGACAGGCAACACTAACTGCGAACATCGTTAACTTCATCTGCTTAACAAAATCTGATAACTTTTTCTTTTTCATAATTATAATTCCTCCGTATAGTTTATTTACCAATCTTAAAGAACAATAAAACTGCCAACTTTACAACTATATGAATTTGTGCTTTATTTTAACCGATAGATATATAGAGGGTAGTTAAAATTGCAAACTGGCATTCCCCGGATTAAAATCATTAGGGATAATACCTTCTCTATAATTGAGCATTAATTCTATTTTGGATAATAGCTTAAGCAAATTTATTATCAAAAAACATGCCAGAAGCATGAAGATATGCATATATATAGTTTGGAGTAATCATTATGTTTTATATTGATAGGTGAATATTTTTATCGTGTAGGTTGTAACATGTTACACTTATGTATCGTGACACTGTTGTAACAAGTTACAGTTGTTTATTTGTTCGTGAATTGCTGGCTATTGATTTTACGATAAACAGTTTGCCGGCTAATGCCCAACAAGCGTGCGGCTTTGGTCTTATTCCAGCCGGTTTTATTTAAAGCATCCAGAATATCCTGGCCGCCGTTGAATTTCTTAGCCGGGGTTTTAATCTGCGGTAAATCATTGATTTGCTCAATATTTCGAAGATCCACCGGTAAATGATGTATGGTAATGGTTGCTCCATGGCAAAGGACAAAAGCATGTTCCATAACATGCTCCAGTTCCCGCACATTGCCCGGCCAATTATAATCCATAAAAGTACTTAAAACCTCATTGGATATGCCCTCGACATGCTTGTTGAATCTTTCATTAAAAGAACAGCGGAAATGATCCACCAAAAGGGGTAAATCCTCCAGCCGTTCCCGAAGGGGCGGCAAGGCGACTTCCACGACCTTGAGACGATAATAAAGATCCTGCCGGAATTCACCGCGGTTGACTTTTCCTTTGAGGTCTTTGTTGGTGCTGGCAATTACACGAACGTCTACCTTTTGAGGCGTTGATTCACCCACTCTCTCAAATTCCTTTTCCTGCAATACACGAAGAAGTTTTAACTGAATCATTGGCGATATGTCCCCGATCTCATCGAGAAGAATCGTCCCGCCATTAGCGGCCTGAAATCTTCCTTGTTTATCCTTGATAGCTCCGGTAAACGCGCCTCGCACATGGCCAAACAGCTCGCTCTCCAGCAGGCTTTCCGCCAGTGCCGAACAATTGACTGTAACAAAAGGTTTAAAAGCCCGGTTCCCGCTGTAATGCAGCGCACGGGCCACCAGCTCTTTCCCTGTGCCGCTTTCACCTGTCACTAGAACCGCTGTATCCAGATTAGCCAAATCCTCCAATAGGCTGTAAATATCCTGCATGGTCTTGTTTCTGCCGATCAGATTTTGAAATTGGTTGCGCTCCCGCAATTCCCTTTCTATTTCTCTCAACAACGTGATATCTCGAATGATAAGTACCGCTCCCATGAATTTACCCTGTGGATCAAGAAGGGGAGAACTGGATACGTTGACTACCTGTTGAAGCCGATGTTGATTCTCGCATTCTATTCGATATTCCTTAATTGCCGTCTTCTTTTCCAGCGTTTGCCCGAGGACCTCATGGCAGGCTTGATTGCAATGCTGTTGGCATTGGGGGAATTCCTTACCGACAATTTCCTCGACTTCTGTACCACAGATATTCTCCATTGATTTATTTGCTTCTATGACAATAAGATTGGGATCAACGGTAATGATGGCATCCTTGACACTCCTAAAAATAGCTTCCAGCCGGGAGCGATGTTCGGTCAATTTATTTTCCGCTTCTTTGCGGGCGGTAATATCAAGTGACACATTGCGGAAGCCCGTAATAACTCCTTCCGTATTGCGAATCAGAGAAACGGATTGGTCGACCGTTCTTCGCCGGCCATGCTTGTCGATGACTTCAAAAATTACATTCTTGGCTGGAATGCCGGTTTTGTATATATTTTCATAAATTTGACGAATCCTCTCTGCTGTCTCCGGATCAGTAAAAGTCTTATAGTGACGACCTATCAATATTCTCCGCGACA
This sequence comes from Syntrophaceae bacterium UBA7544, assembly GCA_002479215.1. Taxonomy (GTDB): domain Bacteria; phylum Desulfobacterota; class Syntrophia; order Syntrophales; family Smithellaceae; genus UBA4810. Next base: position 10,217 of record DLME01000062.1, on the reverse strand, counting down.
ATTCCGCCAATCTGCATCCGGCATCGTTGATGAAAGTAATGTTTCCCTCGAGATCCGTTTCTCCAAGGTAGACATCGAGATCATTGAGGATCGTCTCGTATCTTTGCAAAGATTCTTGCAGGGAAGCTATGAGCTTGCTGGTTTGATCATTTTGCTCCAACTTCGCGGCTTCTTGCTCGGATTTTTTATCATTTTTCATTTTCTTCGCCGGACCTCCACCGGCAATTGCAAACACGATTCACGAAAAAGAGAATATTTCCATAATGATCAGACGCCGGGTATCTTTTGGCAGAACTGGAAGCTTAGCTGTTGTAAATTAAGTTGAATTGATAAGAGCTTTCTCTTTAAAGGCGAGTATAAGAAATTCAGTTCTGTATGTCAATTAAATCTTGGACACAAATCAGATTTCAGCCTTCGTTTAAAAAAAGAATTGAAATAAAGAAAATTGCGAGTATATTTAAGCATGTGGTTTTTTAAAAAAATAGGGTGCTTTCCCTATTTACCGAGTGCATAACCTAATAACCTGAAGGTCACACGAGGTCACACGTCCGTAAAATAAAAAAAGAGAGGTGAACTATGAAGAAGAAAGACAATCTCCGGAGAATATTGATTTTGGCCATCTTTTTTTTAGCTTTGGGTGGCTGGCTGCTCCATCTGCGGATACATCCTTTTGCCAAAGACGCGGAAAATTATATACCCCTCGTGGCCGGGTTTATCAGCGTGGTCATCATTCCTGTCCTCTTTATTTTTCGATCAACAATCTCTTTTGCTTATCTTCTCAATGGCATGACGGTAATCATCGGTACAATCGCTATGGCTCATTTTTCAATTAAAAACCCCCCGGAAGTATGGACTCTACAGACAATCCTCATGGGAACGCTCCTGGCTGATATCGTGCTGCTTTGGGGGAAATTTGCCGTGGGCAAAGCCCTTTTTGAACTGGAGCTTACAGTAAACGAGCCCGACGCCCCGATGCGCAGCGGCAGGTTTTTCCGCTTCCCGAACATGGGATTTTGGTTTGTGCATGTTGTCACCTTAACCACCGTTTACATTATCGGTTATTATTTTTGGAAATAGAAGGAGAGTGTCATGAAATATTTTATATTGTTCCAACCGGGCTGGTGGGTATTACATGTTCTGGCGATTTTGCTGTTGCTCTATATCGGTCATCTGTAAGCCGTTAAGTCGTAGGTGACCCTCAGGTTACGGTAAAGCGAAATATTACAAAACTTGAGCTCCATGATCTTTAGGCCATAAGGATCGGAGCCGGTTTTGAAAAAAAGAACCTTATTTTCCGACATATGATCCGCAGATCAAGGCCTATATCCCGGATCATAATCGGAGACAGTTGTATTAAATTCTCAGATACCAGCAAACCATATGATCCAGCAGCCGCCAACATATTGGAGTGTTCCCCAGCTCGGTTTATTGACCCAGCTTAATGCACAGAAGGAAGGATTAAGCAATGAGGAGGCCAAACAACGGCTGATCCAGTATGGCGCCAACCTTCTTTCATCCCCGAAACGGTCGGACACGCTGGCACTGCTCATTGCCCAATTCAAAAGTCCTATTATCCTGACCTTGATTTTTGCAGCCGGGCTCTCTGCTTTTCTTCGTGACCCGGCAGATGCCGCTATTATTATTGTGATCGTTTTAATCAGCGGTCTTCTGGGATTCTGGCAGGAAAAGGGCGCCGTTGATGCTCTCGAAAAAATGCTGGCCATAGTCAAGATCAAGACCACTGTTCTTCGTGACAGCAGCGAGCAAGATATTGCGCTGGAAGATGTTGTTCCGGGTGATGTCGTTATATTGAATGCCGGAGATGCGATTCCTGCCGACGGCATGATTCTGGAATCCAGGGATCTCTTTGTCGATGAAGCAACTTTGACGGGTGAAACTTATCCGGTGGAAAAGGAAGCCGGAACGCTGCCGGCGGAAACACCCCTCAGCAAGCGCACCAACAGCCTTTTTATGGGAACCCATGTTGTCAGCGGTACAGCCAGGGCTGTTGTGATTTTTACGGGAAAGCAGGCGGAATTCGGTAAAATCTCCGAGAGGTTGAAATTGAAACCACCGGAAACCGAATTTGAGCATGGCATCCGGCGGTTTGGTTATTTACTGCTCGAAGTGACCCTGTTACTGGTCATTGCCGTTTTTGCCATCAATGTCTTTTTTCATCGCCCTGTTCTCGAATCCTTCCTTTTTTCTCTGGCCCTCGCTGTCGGACTGACGCCGCAGTTACTGCCGGCCATAATCAGCATCAACCTGGCTCACGGCGCCAGAAAAATGGCTCAGCAAAAGGTCATAGTAAAGCGGCTTGCCTCCATAGAAAACTTCGGGAGTATGAACGTTCTATGCTCGGATAAGACAGGAACCCTAACTGAAGGGACCGTATGCCTTGATTCGGCAATAGACATCGACGGCAATCCCAGTGAGCGGGTTTTCTTTCATGCCTATCTGAATTCTTTCTATGAAAAAGGCTTTGCCAATCCTATCGACGACGCGATCCGTTCTTATAAAAAACAGGATATTTCCGGATATGAAAAAGTTGACGAGGTTCCCTATGATTTCATCCGCAAGCGATTGAGTATCCTGATCAAAAAGGATGGCCGGTATTTAATAATTACGAAAGGGGCACTCTCGAATGTGCTCGCTGTCTGCCCTTTTGCGGAGAACAAGGCCGGGGATAAGATAGACACGATCACAGTGACGCAAGAGATTCAGCAGAAGTTCGAGGAGCTCAGCAGCCAGGGCTTCCGCGTGCTTGGTGTTGCCCTGCGGGATATGGGAAGTGAGTCCGTCATCAATAAAGATTCCGAGCGGGACATGATCTTCCTCGGTTTCCTGCTTTTCTTCGATCCGCCTAAAAAAGGAGTTTTGGAAACAATAAATCGCCTGAAGCAACTCGGTGTTTCCCTGAAAATTATCACCGGAGATAATTGTCTCGTCGCCGCCAAGATAAGTCAGGAAGTGGGAAAGCCTGATGCTAAAATCCTCACCGGTACCGAACTGCGTGAAATAAGTGATGCCGCTCTATTGCAAAAAGTAACCCAAACGGACATCTTTGCCGAAGTAGAACCCAATCAAAAAGAACGCATTATCCTTGCGCTGAGGAAGGCCGGACATGTTGTGGGTTATATCGGAGACGGCATCAATGATGTTTCCGCCCTCCACGCCTCGGACGTGAGTATTTCTGTTGATACTGCCGTGGATGTGGCTAAAGAATCGGCCGATATCGTGCTTCTGGAAAAGAATCTGGAGGTGCTTGTGCAAGGTGTCCATCAGGGGAGAACTACGCTGGCCAATACCATGAAATACGTCTTTATGGCTACCAGCGCTAATTTTGGTAACATGTTCAGCATGGCTGGTGCTTCTCTGTTTCTGTCTTTTCTTCCCTTGTTGCCCAAACAAATTCTGTTGACGAACCTGATGACTGATTTTCCGGAAATGACCATTGCCACGGATCGGACAGACGAAGAAATGGTAAATCGACCGAGACGGTGGAATATATCTTTTATTAAAAAATTCATGATCACTTTTGGCTTGATCAGCTCAGTTTTCGATTATCTGACTTTTGGTGTTCTGTTGCTCATCCTGCACGCTTCAACGGATCAATTCCGAACAGGATGGTTTATGGAATCCGTTATTTCCGCTTCAATTATTGTGCTTGTCATTCGCAGCAGAAGGCCTTTCTTTAAGAGCCGGCCGGGGAAATATCTCCTCATTGCCACAATTTCTATTGTTATTGCTACGCTGATCTTTCCTTTTATTACACCACTCGCGAAAATATTTGATTTTGTGCCTCTGCCCATGTCGTTTCTGATGATACTGGGGATCATTATGGTGCTTTATATTTTAATGGCGGAACTGGCAAAAAATATATTCTATCGAAAGATAGACTCTTAAGAGATTCATCCTGCTCTATCTTTCCCGCAGCGAACCCCTGGTCATGATGACCTTCAGGTTACGAATACCGGGAGACTAAAAATGTCATTTGACGCTTCGACTTTTTCAGTGTAGCAATTAAGAAATAATCCGGAAAAACAGGGGCTGTTGGGTTTGCGCTTTCCGTAATTCTTTGGAGCAGATGAGCAGAGAACCCCACACGCAAAGGAGAGACCTCATGAGTATCGCTGACGGATCAAAAAAAACAGAAATTAAAATAAATAAGGATAATCTTTACAAAGAAGAGACATTCACCGACCTTACCTATGCCACAATCCGTTGCCTCACGCCGGTCAGAATTGACGGCTCTGTTGATGAGAGCAGAGAACGTATTTTTACCGGCATGACTCAACTGATGACCCCCAATGGACCGATTCCGGTTCAGTGCATCATTGAAGGGGTAAAGACTCTCAGCGAAGCAGCGGATAAGTTGCCCGCGGCTATTGAAAAAGCAGTTCAGGCGATGATTGCCGAAGCGAAGGAGATCCAAAGGCAGGAAGCTTCCCGCATTATCGTCCCCGGTCAAGAAGGATAATAGAGCTGCCCTCGTGAAGCGTGAATAGTCGTATTCTTCTATTAGAAAAGTCCATCATTAAAGAAATTTCTTGACAACCGTAACCGCATAGGTTACAGTAATGTCATGATCAAATCATTCATGCATAAAGGGCTGGAAGATTTTTTCTATGAAGGGACGAAAAAGGGAATACAGCCGAAGCATGAGAAGAAGCTTGCCGCTATTTTGGATCGGCTTGATGCGGCAAATGAAATTCGTGACATGAACTATCCTGGTTCGTATTTACATTTACTGGAGCCAAAAGCTGACAACAGATGGGCAATAAAAGTTTCCGGAAACTGGCGAATAACGTTTAGGTTTCTTGAAGGTGCTGCCTATGAAACAAATTATGAAGATTATCATTAGAGGTAACAACAATGAGAGCAAAAAAGAGACAGCCTGTTCACCCGGGCGTAATTCTGAAAGAACATTATCTTGAACCGCTTAATCTCAACATTTCTGCCCTGTCCGGCATGTTGAATGTATCACGCAAGACGGTTTCTAAAATCATCAATAGGCGTGGAGCTGTCACACCGGATATGGCTTTACGTCTGTCGGTAACGTTCAATACGACACCTGAGCTTTGGCTGAATATGCAGAGCAATCATGATTTATGGAAAGTTTCTCATAAATCGGCAGACTGGAAAAAGGCCAAACGAGCGGTTATGGCTGAAACGCTATCCTGCTGATCAACCCCTTGCGAGTATATTTAAGCACATGATTATTATTGCAGAGGAGACAAAATGTTAATAGTAGTCCAAGACTGCATAACACTTGTATCACAGAGAACCTTAATATGAACACAACTACTGCTACCGAAAAAGATAAAAAAATGGCCGAGCACTGCGTCACGTGCCCGGTATGCTCGCACGCGAGGAAGAAACAGCGTGGTATCGCTTATTGGTTTGTCAAGAATATCGAGAATGGCTTATGCCCATACTGCGCGGCGTATGAGAGGGTTTACGGGAAAAAGGCCCATGAGGCGAGATAGGGGGAACTAATATTTCAAGACCTGACCCCTCATTATCTGCAGAATAACTAAAGAATGGATATGGAAGAATTAATTTCAAAAGTAGCTCAGCTGATAATCAAAAGCAAACATGCCATCGGGTTGACCGGAGCCGGTATGTCCACCGAATCGGGAATCTCTGATTTTCGGGGACCTAACGGGATTTGGACCAAAAACCCCGATGCTGAAAGAAAGGCCTATCAGAGTTATTACAAGTTTCAACAAAACCCCAAAGAATACTGGATAGAGCGCATGACCGGCGCTTCGCTTCTGGGGGATTTGATTAATGCCCTCCCTAATCCCGGGCATTTTGCCCTGGCCGAATTGGAGAAGATGGCAATCCTGAAATGCATCGTCACCCAGAATATTGATAACCTGCACCAGAAAGCGGGCAGTAAGAGAGTTCTGGATTATCATGGAAATATTTCATTACTGAGATGTTTTTCCTGCGATTCCCGGTTTGATCCGAGGGAATTCGAGCTGGATCGGTTACTGGCGGAAGATCGCTTGCCGCCTTTATGCCGAAAATGCAATGGTGTTCTGAAGTCGGATGTCGTCCATTTTCATGAAGCTATTCCCGCGGATGTATCCCAGGAAAGCCAGGCAGAAGTAGGAAGATGTGATCTGATGCTGATTTGCGGGACGTCGGCGGTAGTTCATCCTTTTGCCATGCTGCCCAGGATGGCAAAACAGTATCAATCTAAACAGAAAACAATTATAATTGAAATCAATTCTGATCGCACACCGCTTACCGAAGAGGGTATATCCGATTATCTAATCCGGGGAAAGACCGGCACTATTTTACCAAAAATCGTGGAAGAGGTTAAAAAGAGAACATCGAGCCAAATTTAGGGATATGAAATAGAAGGTGAGATGTAGCGAAAAATTAAATGAATATTGCGGACGCTTCAAATAGATATGTATAGAAAAATATAATTGTCCAGAATAACTTAGACCTCCAGATTAACCTACCTGCTTGAAAAAAATAAAACAATTGCTTAATGATCTATATTAAAAATACTGTATTGACAGTATGTTGAAAGAATGATAGCATTAGCCATGCTATTAACTGGAGGGAACAATGGAAAAAAATGAAAAGACAATTGATGAAATTGTCAAGAGGTTGAATATTTTGATAGCATTGGGTCTTGATGCTGGAGAAAAGGATGGCCTCTCGATGGCTGAGAAAATAGTTAAGCTGAACAAGATTGGGGTGTCTCCAGCGGATATCGCGAGGATTCTTGGTAAGCCAGCAAACTACGTAACTGCAACGCTATCACAAAGAAAAACGAGGATGACGAAAGGGAAAGCCAACAATGAATGACAAAGTATTACAAAACCTGATTATATCTTTGAATTCCAAATTAGATGCAATCATCAAATTGATGGTTCTTTTTAAATCTGAAAACAAAAACCAGTCTGAGCTTATTTGGATGTTATCACATGCAGGATTACAGCCGAAGGAAATTGCAAATATGCTTGGCACTTCGCCAAACACCGTGCGAGTCATGTTATTCGCTATAAGGAAACAAAAAGGAAAAGCGAAGAAAGTAGTTTCTGAGAAATCAGCGTCCTAATAGTTGGCGGTAAATATCGTGTTTTTAAAGAAAAGTATCTTCTTTAGGTAATTGTAAGAAAGTCTTTTGCTCGTAAAATTCCTCAAAGGAGGCAAAAAATGGATGATAATGAAAAGCTAGAACCTTTGCTTAAAATTTTGATTCAAGTAGTTGGGAGCATTGCCATTCCCGTGGATAAGGTGGAGAAGATTGTTTGTACATCACCAGAATACGTGAAAGCATTCAATTTATGTGACGGCGGAGCAACGCAACGCGAAATCGCCACGAAATGCAAAATTGATCACAGCAACTTAAGCAAGGCAGTGAAGCGTTGGGTTGCGAGTGGTGTTGCATTTCAGATCGGTCCTGAGAAAAATGCAAAAATTCTTCATCTTTATCCGATACCGGAGTCGATGAAGAAAAAAGGGAAAGAAGAAATAGACTCATAGCTTCTTATGTTCATTGGTAGTACTTACAATCCAAAATTTAAAGGATAAAAACGACCAAGTGTATGCGCTCAAGAACCTTGGGTTGACCTCGGAAGATATTGCTATTTTAGTTGGTGTGAGAAACCCAAGGCAAATGGAAGGATGGAAGAGAGAATAAATGACCAAGACATCAAAAAAATAAGGGAGATGATGGAGTTTTTGGTTAAACAAAACATTTCAGAAAGTATAAAGGAATTGAGTTCACAGGAAAGAAAAATTTATGATTTGACCGGGATCAAAGGGCAAAGGGAAATAAGCAAAGAAGTAAAAACAAGTGCAAGTACAATTATTAATTTGTGGAAAAAATTAGAATCAGAAGGAATCTTAATTAAAGAAGGAAAAGGTTATAGGAAGGTGATCTAGATGTCTTCTAACGCAGAAGAGCTTACGTCAAATCTTCAAGCGCTGCTTTCTATTCATAAAAAAGCGATTGATGTTCTAAATTCGGCAAAAAGCAAAAACCATCACGAAATATCGAGTGCTGTTGGTATAGCTAGTACTACAGTTAGTACAATTCTTAATCGTGCAAAAGGTTACGGTTATATTATCAAAGCCGACGGTAAATGGAAAAAGACAAACGAGATCAAAGGTCAAAATCTTTATCGAATGGCCAAAGTAAAATTTACAGATTCTTTAAGTCCTAGAAAAGGATTTTCAAATGAAGGAACAAGGTCAATCAATCCGTTAAAACCATTAAGCCATTATAAAGAAGCTGGGGAAATGATGGAGGCTTACAGGGTTATTTTTTGTTTGGAAAATACATTGAGAAATTTATTACGTTCTACATTCGGGAATGAGAAAGGCTGGATGGATAACAGGTTAGATGATAACATAAAAAAAGATATCAAAAGAGCAAAAAATGAACCATATTACACACATAATAAAAGAAAAGATGATTTGGATTGTGTTACATTAGGTCATCTTTTTCAAATAATTACATCAAATAAAAACTGGAAAGATGTTTTACCAACTCTAAAAGAACAAGATAAAAGTAGTTTTATTAATACATTCAAGAAAATTTTGCCTTCGAGAAACTATGTTGCTCATTGCATATATCTGGATAAGACAAATAGAGGGCTCGTAGAGTCACGGGCTAGAGAAATAGCTATGATGTTCAAGTTATGATTGGGTGAATAATGGGGACGGTTTTATTTAATCAAGGCCAAATTCTGGGAGACATGCTGCAAAAACACGCGTCGATGACAAAAGATAATTGAAATCAAGAAAATTGCGAGTATATTTAAGCACGTGATTTTCGTGAAACTCCAATTCCGCAAAGCAGAGGAGCGAAGACCCTTGGTACAAGATACATGTAAACGTTGTTCGGTCGCCGCTCCGTTATACCGGGTGCGATCATAAAATATGGAGAGTACGATAATGAAAAAGGAATCTTCTGACCAACGAGATGCAATTGTAATGCGACTTGATGCACTTCTTAGGTTATTTATTGAGATTAACAAAGGAGAGAATGGCTTTAGCGAGCCCTCGGCGGCGCGGATTTTGAAGTCTTCTGGACTTACACCAACCGATATTGCTAAAATACTTGGCAAAAAATCTGCTACAGATGTCTCACCGTATCTCTATTCAAAAAAGAAAATAAAACAGGAGTAATTATTATGTCTAAATCAATCGACGAACAAATTCTAGAAAAACTTACACAAATACTTCAAGTGATGAGTATTCAGGTTGGGGTCGACAAGAGTATAACAGAACGAGCACGATTATTAAAACTTGCAGGCCTCGAGAATCAAGCTATCGCAGATGTCTTAAATACGTCAATAGAGACGGTTAGAACTCTTACATCTAACCTCAGACGAAAAACCAAGAAACGGAGATAATAATGGAATCATCAACAGATAGAATCGAACGATTACTAGTTCTCCTTCTGCTACAATCGATGGAAGGGGTGCCACAAAAGGAGAAAGCTCTCCAACTTAATATTGCCGGTTTTTCTAATATAGAGATTGCTGAGTTTCTTGATACTAACCCAGCGGTGGTGGCTGTTTCTCTGTCTAAGTCTAAGAAATCTTCAAAATCTCTAAAGAGAAATAAGTAATATGCCCGTTGCAAGAGACTTTCGTTTGTCACCATTTGATTATCGTACTGTTGGTAATAGCGGCAAACTAATTGGACGCCAAACATATTGGAAGTTGTATTGTATCGAAAATATATTTCGTGTCATCATTCACACAGTGCTGTCGGTTCAAATACCACCAGATTGGTGGATTATTGCCGTCGATAAGGAAATCCAAAAAAAGGCAAAGCACTTTCAAGATAATTACCTCAAAAAATCTTGGCATGGAAAACCCGGTAAACATGGGATTTATTACATTGACTTGGTAGACCTTAATGAAATAATCCGTGCCAACGCAAATCTTTTTATTCCAGTAATCCCTGATTTGGACAAATGGATGCTCGGCATTGAAGAGCTAAGACTACCAAGAAATGTTGTCGCTCATATGAATTTCCCGAGTGAGACAGACGCTAAACGGATTGATGTGTTCTATGATGATTGTGTAACTTTAATCAATCTTGTTCAAGCAAAGATACGTCCTCTTCAAATACCATGAAGACGGATAATAAGGACAATGGTTCTATTTTTTCTAGACTAGTTGCAGAATAATCAAAACCATCTCATTGGGCAGAGGAACTTATGGATCGGGAAA
>DLME01000190.1 GCA_002479215.1 Syntrophaceae bacterium UBA7544 | reverse complement strand
CTGCCTGAATCGTAATCACTGACCAGCTCTTCGGCAAAGCAATTCCAGCCGTTGCAGGATGGACATTTGCCCAGCCACTTGGGCGACATGTAACCACAATGTTGACAAAAGAAACTTGTCTTGCTTTTTTTCAAACCCAATTTCTCCTTGACTAATAAATGAAGAAAAGCATATTTCTCTTCGCGATGTCAACATGAATCGCCAGATCATTTATGAAAGACCAACCTGTAGGATAGGGCGTTTATGATATTATTTTTTAATAAGGAAAATCATATGAAACAAAAACGCTTTTACACGTATATCATTACTTTATTATTTTTATCTTTTCTTTTAGGTTTCTCCCTTGGCGACTATTTTAATGATGAATTTTTACACTAATCTATCCAAAATGAGTAAAGACGAAACCCTTATGCAAGCACAGCTCAAAGTCAAAAAACAATACCCACATCCTTATTATTGGGCGACCTTTTTGCTCACTGGTAGCGCTATTTAAAGAAGCTGTGATCATATCGGTTTGTTATATTTCATTTGCAAAAGTCAATATCCAGCTATACTGGACTAAGTCATTACTGAATTCTTGACTTCACCTACAACTGTTCAGTGGCAGGCAATTGTCAGAATTGAGGATTACGGATGGAAAGGGAGTAACATCGCGCATGAGCCGTCAGGGTTGCGGAGTGGTAACCGGGCAACTCGATGCGCTTCAAAGATTGTGCACAGAACAAAAAGAATACAATTTGTTCGATCCGCACGTCTTTGATGCTTTTTTACTTGCCAGGAACGACATTTTTGCAGTTTACAAAGAAAAAAGCAGGCAACAACAAAAAAACATTGGGATTATTTGAGTAAAAGTCTTTTCAGGAAGCTGAATACTCTGTTACTTCGGTGGTCTTTATTTCCCGCCTGCCTGATATCCAGTTATACCATTTGTAAGACATGTCGGCAAGAACCACTACGGCGAGCGCACCCATACAGCTGACCAGAATCGCGTCTAAATTAAAGGTAAATGCATCGTTTGCCGCCTTTGCCACAATAGCCTCAGCCCTGAAGAGCTGGGTCAGCTGCCATGCCGCCGTGAGTGTGGTGACAAACATGAAACACATGGGAATAAAGGTTACCCAGGCGTATTTCAATCTGCCGGATTTGACAATAATCGTTGTACCTATCCCGAGCGCAATGGCCGCAAGTAGCTGATTGGCGACACCGAACATCGGCCAGATGGTGGAAACACTGCCGGTATAGATCATATATCCCCAGGCAAATACCACAGTACCGCTCATAATGATGTTCCCCGGCAGCCAACGGGTCCGTCCCAGCGGTTTAAATACGTAACCCCCCAGCTCCTGCAACAGGAAACGTGCCACCCGGGTTCCGGCGTCAACCGTGGTAAGGATGAAAAGCGCTTCAAACATGAGCGCAAAATTGAACCAGTACGGCATTAGGTTTTTCATACCCGGAATATGGGAGAGTATCGTTGACATGCCGACGGCCAAGGACACGGCGCCGCCCGGCCGGTGTTCGACATTGATGCCAACCATGGCCGACAGCTCGTTTATCCGGTCGACAGGAAAGCCGAGCGCCGCTATCTTATCGAAACTCAACATGCTGTTGATCGCAAAGTAGTCGCCAGGAATAAGAATGGTTGCAGCGATGAGCGCCATGATAGAAACAAACCCTTCGGTGATCATGGCGCCATAACTGATAAACTTGATATCTTTTTCAGACATGATCATTTTTGGCGTTGTGCCGGAGGCAATAAGAGAATGGAACCCCGAGATGGCGCCGCACGCAATCGTTATGAACATGAAGGGAAAGAGCTTGCCCGGTATGATTGGACCGCCGCCGGATGCGAACTTCGTCACGGCAGGCATCTGGATAACCGGTGCCATGAATATCACGCCAAGCGCAAGCAAAAGTATTGTACCGATCTTCATGTACGTTGACAAATAATCCCTAGGACACAGCAGCATCCATACCGGCAGCACCGAAGCGACAAAACCGTAAAGCGCGAGTGCTATGACAATGAATTTCTGCGGATGATTGAAAATCGGTTCAAGTAATGATCCGGGAATAAAATGGCCGGTGCCGACCGCAAAAAGAAGCAGGGGCACGCCGATAAGGCTTACTTCCCCCACCTTATTAGGCCGCAGCCACCTAAGATAGAACCCCATCAGCAGGGCGATGGGAATCGTCAGAAAAATAGTGTAGGCCCCCCATGGATTCTGCTTGAGTGCGTTGACAACCGCAAGGCCGAGTCCGGCAAGCGCCACGATAATGATGAAAATAATCGCTATGGCCGCGGCTAAGCCACCCACCGGGCCGATTTCATCTTTCGCGATCTGGGCGAGCGATCGGCCGTTCCGCCTGACCGACGCCGTAAGGATGACCATATCGTGCACGGCGCCGGCGAGTGCCGCTCCGATAAGGATCCAGAGAAACCCCGGCAGATACCCGAACTGCGCAGCCAGCATTGGGCCGATGAGGGGACCGGCCCCGGCTATCGCCGCAAAATGGTGGCCGAACAGCACCCATTTATTAGTTGGATCATAATCCAGACCGTCAGCGAGACGCAGTGCGGGCGTCACACGACGCGGATCGAGCGCCAGTACTTTCGCGGCAATGAACGAAGCGTAAAAACGGTACATTACGATGTAAAAGCATGCCGCGGCAGTGACTATCCAGAGCGCGTTGACTTTTTCAGCCGGGTTGAAGATACGTACCACGAACCCGATCGCAATCGCGGCAATAATGGAGAGCGTGATCCATAAAATTTTACCGGGCGTTTTCATAATGTACGTTTCTCTCTCCTGATGAAGATCATCGTTCTAATTTATAATTATTGATAAGGTATTGCTTTTTCACGGTGGGAATATATGAAGAACG
>DLME01000262.1 GCA_002479215.1 Syntrophaceae bacterium UBA7544 | reverse complement strand
TTCCCTGCAGGGAATGACCGAGCTTAATTTAAGTTCAAAGGTAAAAATTCCCGAACTGGATGATCAAATGAAGATATTACAATATTTACGGACAATAACATGATGATAAGATAGATAAAAATCGAAAATTCAGGATAATCTTCTTGACGGGTATGTACATTTTACATATACAAATTCATTAAATTAAAAAATGGTCATTGGTAATTGGGGGAGGAACTTAATGAAAAATATAATCAATAAAAGCTGGATAGTGATTTTCATCTTATTTATTTTTGTATCAGGTTGCGGCGATAATAAAGAAAAGAAAGAAAATCCGGTTCCGGCAGTAGGTACAAACCAGATTCAAACTTCCAGTGCTACCCAGGCTGATATAGCTAAACAAGCCCAAGCAGGCGATATAGCTGTTAGCGTTGACGGGAAAGTTTTAAAAAAAGCACAGTTGGAAACAGATGTAAAAGCGCTGATGAAAGTTTATAAAGACAAGATTCCCAAAGATAAAACCAAAGAAGTTAAAGCTAATTTTAAAAAGCAATTTTTGGAAAATTTCATCATCCGCACGGTTTTGGAAAATGAAATAGAAAAGAGAAAAATTGAAGCAAGTGAAAAGGAAATTAATGAATCAATAAACAAAATAAAGGCAAGTCTTCCGGCGAATAAAAAGTTCGCAGATTTTCTCAAAGAAAATAATTTAACTATGGAAAAACTTAATAAGGCCTTAGCTTCCGACATCAAGGTCAAAAAGATTGTGCTTATGGAACTAGGTGATAATGCCAAGCCGTCGCAAAAGGAAATAAGCAAATTTTATAGCGATAACACCGATAAGTTTACTGTTCCGGAAAGTGTTCACGTTCGTCATATCCTTGTATTAATTAACAAGGGTGACGACGATAAGGTAAAAGCGGAAAAGAAAGCAAAAATAGAAAATTTGCGCCAACAAGTTTTAGATGGCGCTGATTTTGCCGAAGTCGCCCGTAAAAATTCCGATTGCCCCAGCAAAGAAAAAGGCGGTGATTTGGGTAATATTACCAAGGGGCAGACGGTAGAACCTTTTGAAAATGCCGCCTTTTCGCAGGAAAAAAATGTAATTGGTCCGGTTATAACGACGGATTACGGCTATCACATTATTCAGGTTTTAGATCACAATCCGAAAAAAACAATAGCTTTGGAAGAAGTTAAAAGTAAAATTTCGGACTATTTGGAAAAACAAAAACAAGCGGATGCTTTTACGGCTCTTATAAAAAAGTTACGGGAAAATGCAAAGATAATAGTTTCTCCAAGTTAATATTGCCAATAAACTTTGCCTAAAAGCTGAAAAATAAGAAGCGGATTGATATTGCACATTTCGGTTAATGTTTTTCCCTGATAGTTATTTGAAGCTGTGCTCACTATCGGGGAAAACGCCGTTTTTTACCTCCGCAATATAGGTTTTAACCGCTTTTTTTATTTCTAAATTCAAATTAGCGTACTTTTTTACGTGTTTAGGCGTAAATCTATCATATATTCCGAGCATATCGTTAATTACGAGAACCTGGCCGTCGCAATTGGCACCGGCGCCAATGCCAATAGTGGGGATGGTGAGAGAATTAGTTATTTCGTAAGCGAGTTTTTCCGGGATACATTCCAAGACTAACGAGAAAGCACCTGCTTCTTCCAAAATCTTAGCGTCTTCAATAATTCTTTGAGCCGAATCTTCTTTTTTCCCCTGTACCTTAAATCCGCCAATTTGATGAATGGATTGAGGAGTTAAACCCAGATGGGCCATAACCGGAATTCCCGCCGCAACGATTTTTTGCACGGTCTCGGCTTGTTCTCTGCCGCCTTCTAATTTAACCGCCTGGGCGTCTGCTTCCTGTAAAAACCGGCCGGCATTGGTAAGCGCTAATTGCGGGGAAACTTGATAAGACATAAAAGGCATATCGGCAATAATCAGGGAGTTGCTCGCTCCCCGGGAGACTGCTTTAGTGTGATGCAGCATATCTTCCATAGTGACAGGCAGAGTAGTATCATAACCTAAAACAACCATCCCGAGTGAGTCGCCAACCAGGATCATATCGATGTTGCATTCATCCAGTAGGGAAGAAAGGGCATAGTCATAAGCTGTTAGCACGGTTATTTTTTCTCCCTGTGCCTTCATCTTTTTTATATCTGCCGTGGTCTTGCGGCTGCTTTTATTTGGACTGCTCATTGTTTACAACTCCTTTCAAAAGATCATTGATTTTCTTTGCCTGACGTTTGTTCAGGCTGCCTTTTTGTCGCGCGACTTGGAGAGCTATCAATCCCAAAGAACGGTACAAAGAAGAATACTGGGGAAGAGTTTCATTAATGGCTGCTAAGTGTTTTTGCAGCGTTCCGAAATCTCCGCGGGCGATGGGACCTGTAAGCGCATGAATGGAACCGGAGCGTTCGATATTTCTAAGACTGCCGTAAACCAGCGGCAGATAGGCTTTTTTTGCTTCTTTTTCGCCCAAGCCGATAACCTGATAAATTGATTCAACAACACTCATCAAAGAAACTAAGTAATTGGATGCGAAACAGGCAGCGGCGTGGTATAGTGGCTTTTGCTCATCGGAGATTAAGAAGGGAATACCGCCCAAATCGCGGGCAATTTTTTTGGCAATCATTCCTGCTTTTTTATCCGCCGTAATTCCAAAATAGCTTCCGGGGATATTTTGTATGGCCTGATCAACTGAAGAGAAACTCTGCAAAGGATGAATACTGGCAATGATCGCGCCGGCTTTCCTAGCCACCTCCAGAAGATCAAGTCCGCCGGCGCCGCTCATGTCGAAAACAAATTTCCCCTTTATTGCCGGAGAAAGGGCAATCTCCCGGCAAACTGAAGAAATGATATCGTCGGGGGTAGTAATTAAAATAAAATCAGCTTTATGCAGGGCTTCGTGAGGCGTGCTAAAAGCTTTGCTTCCGATATAAAGCTTAGCTCTCTTTAAAGCAGAGGGAGATTTGTCGAAAACAGCCGCAATTTCATAACCGGCTTTTTTCAGCAAATAGCCAATGGCTGTTCCCACCATGCCTAAACCAATTATGGTAAAATTATTAGAATATTTTTTTCTCATCGTCCAAATCACGGGTATCTATGATACCCTCC
>DLME01000048.1:1445-2892 GCA_002479215.1 Syntrophaceae bacterium UBA7544 | reverse complement strand
TGAAAGCCGTTGACCCGAATAATACCGCACCCATTCCGGTCGATTTAGTGACCTCCTCGGGAAGTGGCCTTGACCCCGACATCAGTATTGCGGCAGCAGATTATCAGGTAGCAAGAGTGGCACGAGATCGTGGACTGAGTGTGGAAGTAGTACAATCGCTAGTGAAAAAAGCCACTACCGGACGTCAGTTTGGTTTCTTAGGAGAGCCCTATGTCAATGTCTTGAAACTCAACTTGTCACTCGACGCTCTTAAGTAGCTATTTTTTAGCTATAACAAAAATAAAAACGATAAAATCGACAAACTAAGCGGAACTTAAAAAAGCATGGTAGAGAAAGATAGCCGTCCCAACCCTGATGAACTACTTGACCGAGTAAAGGCTGAGGAAGAAAAAAGTAAGCGCGGCAAGCTTAAAATATTTCTCGGCTATGCCGCCGGTGTCGGCAAAACTTTTGCCATGTTAGAATCAGCCCTCCAGCGTATGAAAGAAATAGACACTGTCGTGGCCCTGGTGGAAACGCATGGACGAGCGGAAACGGAAGCACTTTTAAGTGGTTTAGAGATTGTTCCGCGTAAACAATTGAACTACCGCGGGGTAATCTTAACCGAAATGGACATAGATGCCGTCCTTGCTCGGCGACCGCAACTTGCCATCATCGACGAGCTTGCCCACACCAACGCAAATGGATCACGTCATCCAAAGCGGTACCAGGATGTCGAAGAAATATTGGATGCAGGCATTGACGTTTACACCACACTTAATGTTCAACATATTGAAAGCCTGCGAGATGTAGTTTCTCAGATCACTGGGGTGTGGATTCAGGAAGCTGTACCTGATAACATCATCGATGAAGCTTCGGAAGTCGAACTGGTTGATCTCCCTCCTGATGAACTGATAAAACGCTTGCGGCAGGGTAAAGTCTATGTACCGGAACTGATTGGACAAGCGATCGAAAAATTCTTCAGAAAGGGTAATCTGATTGCACTCCGCGAGCTTTCGATGCGGGCTGCTGCCGAGCGTGTCGACGATCAAGTCCGCAATTATATGGGCGAGAATGCTATCCAGGGTCCTTGGGCAACATCGGAGCGCATTCTGGTATGCATTGGTCCAGGAATGGAAGGAACCAATCTCGTGAGGGTGGGGAGAAGGGTAGCCGCCCAATATGGCAGTGTTTGGTTTGCAGTGCATGTGGAAACACCGGATGACATGCGGCTTTCAGCTTTTCAACAAGAGCGTATTTCAGACAACCTAAAACTGGCAGGACGTCTTGGTGCCAAAGTGTCAACTATACAAGGCGATTCGGTAGCGGCGAGCTTGTCAGAATTTGCGATTAAGAATTATATCACGAAAATCATAGTGTCTAGATCAAAAAGACGTCTTAGCCGGATGTTCCGTCCGTCTACTGCAGACCAAATACTCCAATTGAGCGATCGTTACGATGTTCAAAT
>DLME01000048.1:0-1286 GCA_002479215.1 Syntrophaceae bacterium UBA7544 | reverse complement strand
GCCGTTATAACTCTGGTTAACTGGGTACTGCATTATTCGTTGGCACCGACTGTTCTGATCACATTTTATCTCATCGGTGTAGTTATCTCGGCAGTTTATTTTGGACCCGGTCCTTCCATTATGGTTTCCATTATCAGTGTATTGGCATTTGATTACTTCTTTAATCCAACCAGGCATTCTTTTGCAGATATCCAATATACATTGACATTATTTGCCCTTATCGCGGTGGGCATTATCATCAGCTATTTCACCTCAAGGTTAAAGCAGCAAACTGCTATTGCCAGGCGGCACGAACAACAAATGACAACCCTTTATGCCTTGGGAAGAGAGCTTGCTATATTGAATGATCTTGAATCTTATGCAAATGCCATCGTCAAAAGCATCGGCGAGACTTTCGGGCACAACGTTACCATTTTTCTACCAGATGCGCAGAGAGGTGGAGACCTCGTACCGTATGCATCGTACTCCAATACAGAGGTAGACGAGCATGAGCGGGCTGCAGCCATCTGGTCTTACGAACATGATAAACAAGTGGGATTTGGAACAGATACTTTACCCGAAGCCAAAGCTCGTTACATCCCACTGACTACCGCGCGAGGGAAGGTGGGAGTGCTTGCTCTCTGGACGGGAGAAACAAAAACTATATTAACTGTTGAACAAGAAAAATTGTTAGCAAGTTTTGCTGACTTGGCAGCCGTGGCGATTGAGGGAATATTACTAACGGAACAAGCCCACAAGGAACAAATTTTAGGAGCTACGGAGAAGCTCCAAACTGCCCTCCTGAACTCAATTTCTCACGATTTACACACGCCACTGGTTTCTGTGTTAAGCGCCTTGAGTACTCTAAGGGAAAGCAGCGCTGTGTTAGATGACAAAGCGCGTCGTGATTTGATTGATGCGGGGTTAAACGAGGGGGAACGATTAAACCATATGCTATCGAATTTGTTAGATATGTCACGCATTGAAGGGGGCACGCTTAAGTTGTCCCTTCAGCTGGCAGAACTTAAAGACTTGATTAACGTAGCTTTGGAACAGGTAGGAAACCGGCATGGAACACATCCGGTGCACATGAACATACCTGACAACCTCCCTTACATATTGGTAGACCCCGGATTGATGGTACAGGCTTTTATCAATATACTTGATAATTCTTTTAAATATTCACCTCCAGAATCTGGCGTTGATTTAACTGCTGAACAGCGGGGAGAGCAAGTTGAAATTGCGATCATTGATCATGGGCCAGGAATTCCTACTGATGATCTCGAACGCGTCTTTGATAAATTCTA
>DLME01000110.1:29831-31158 GCA_002479215.1 Syntrophaceae bacterium UBA7544 | reverse complement strand
ATTAGTCGCAGATAAAGGCTAAGGAGGAAAACAAAAAGACATGAAAGAAGGCATTCATCCGGAATATAAAAAAACAACCATCACTTGTGTTTGCGGTAATGTCATTGAAACAAGATCGACTAAAAAAGATATTAAGATAGAAATTTGTTCCAATTGCCATCCCTTTATGACAGGTAAACAAAAGCTAGTAGATACGGCAGGCCGCGTGGAAAGATTCAAGAAAAGGTACGAAGCCAAAGAGGGAAAGCCAGAAACCGGCAAGAAACCAACTAAATAATTTTTCACAATTAAGAACGATGATCTTTCATCATCTTCTATTTTTTATGACAATTATAGCTTCTCTTTCTTACCATTTATAAGTGCTCTTCCCAACAGGAAGGAGTATACAATCAAGCATTATCTATTAGCCCTAAATACTCAAAGACTCATTTTAAAAATATAATATGAATATTTTACTCGATAAACTTCGCGACATTGAAATACGTTACCGGGAGTTGGAAGGGCAACTAAGCGATCCCCAGGTTGTTTCCAAGCAGGGCATGTATCAGAAATTCGCCAAAGAACATGCGGATTTGACTCAATTGGTCGAAACCATCCGCAAATATGAAAAAATCAAAGCGCGTATTGATGAAAATACGGGTTTGCTGCAGGAAAATNNTCGCGAAATTGAAATACGTTACAGAGAACTGGAGGGGCAACTTAGCGACCCTCAAATTGTCTCCAAGCAGGGTCTTTATCAAAAATACGCCAAAGAGCATGCCGATTTGACCGAATTAGTGGAAACTATCCGTCAATATGAAAAAATCAGAAGCCGAACAGAAGAATATCAGGAATTTTTGGCGGAAAATGACGCGGAATTAAAGGCGATTGTTAAAGAAGAACTGCCGCAGCTACAGCAAGAGCAAATTGAATTGGAAGAGAAGATAAGGGTCTTGCTGCTGCCGAAAGATCCCAATGATGATAAAAACGTCTTTTTGGAAATTAGGGCAGGTACCGGAGGCGACGAAGCCGGCCTTTTTGTCAGCGATTTATTCCGGATGTATGCGCGCTACGCAGAAGCACGGGGCTGGCGGGTGGAAGTGGCCAGCAGTTCTCCTGCCGGTGGTATGGGCGGTTTCAAAGAAATCATCGCCCAAATTGATGGAAAAGGCGCTTATAGCCGCCTGAAATACGAAAGCGGTGTCCATCGCGTCCAGCGCGTTCCGGTTACAGAAGCGCAGGGACGCATCCACACTTCGGCTGTTACCGTGGCCATTATGCCCGAAGCGGAAGAAGTGGAACTTAACATTGATCCCAACGAACTGCGGATTGATGTTTATCGCTCCAG
>DLME01000110.1:29246-29759 GCA_002479215.1 Syntrophaceae bacterium UBA7544 | reverse complement strand
GTCAATACAACTGATTCTGCCGTACGCATCACTCATTTGCCAACAGGACTTGTCGTGACCTGTCAGGATGAAAAATCTCAGCTTAAAAATAAAACCAAAGCAATGAAGGTTTTGCGGGCGCGCCTCTTGGACGCCATGGTGCAAAAGCAAAACACCGAACAAGCGCAGGCACGCAAAAGCCAGGTGGGCAGCGGCGACCGCTCCGAACGCATTCGCACATACAATTTCCCTCAGGGCCGGATAACCGATCACCGCATCGGCTTCACCCGTTATGATCTCGACAATTTCTTAAACGGCAACATCGGCGCGATGATTGATGCGTTGGCAACTCATTATCAAGCAGAATCGCTGAAATAAGCTAATTTAAACTGGTTACATCTATTAACGGCAATCCTGATTGCGTGGCTTAGCGCCATGCAGTGGATATTGATGTGCCGGATAATGAATAAAGTGTGAAAGTACTCCCGCTTTATTCCCGTGATTATGAATAATACCATTTTGCTTTCAAAGGAT
>DLME01000110.1:6667-29161 GCA_002479215.1 Syntrophaceae bacterium UBA7544 | reverse complement strand
TAACGCGGCGGCAAGGAGGAGGCTCCGCAGGCGTATTACTAATACGTTGAGGAAGCCGATGACTCTGCCAACAAAGTTAGCCAAAAAAAGCTAATTGGTATAAATTTTTAAAAAGGAGGTCTATATATGCCAGTAAAAAAAGCTGTTGTTCCCAAAAAAGGTAAGATTAAAAGCCTCTTCTATGGGTGGGTACCCGATGTGCCCGATCAGCGTGATTATTTGCTTAGCGCTGTACTTCGTGTACCGGCAAAGCTGCCTCCGCTGGTAGATTTGCGTCCACTCTGTTCGAAAGTAGAGAATCAGGGACAACTGGGCAGTTGCACCGCCAACGCTCTGGCCGGAGCGCAGGAATTCCTGGAAAGGAAGGATAAAGTTGCTTTTGAGGATTTCAGCAGGTTATTTATTTACTATAACGAAAGAGCCGTTGAACACACCATCCAATCTGACTCTGGAGCCATGATCCGTGATGGTATCAAGACACTAGCAAAAACAGGCGTATGCTCGGAGAAAAAATGGCCTTATTTTCTCTCTAAGTTCCGGGTTAAACCAACTACAACTTGTTACAAAGATGCAGCGAAACATAAAATTACTTCCTATCGCCGCATTATCACACTGGATGAAATGCGCGCATGCCTGGCTGAAGGCTTCCCGTTTGTCTTTGGTTTTACGGTATATGAAAGCTTTGAATCGCAGACAGTAGCGAAAACTGGTGTCGTGAATATGCCTCAACATGATGAACAGTCACTGGGTGGACATGCTGTTCTGGCCGTAGGTTACAACGATGCCGAGGAAAGATTTATTGTGCGTAATTCCTGGGGAGAGGACTGGGGAATGAAAGGGTATTTCACCATACCCTATAAATACGTTGCGGACAGAAATCTTTCCGACGATTTTTGGACTATTCGCCGCGGCGAAAATATGATTTCTCAATAAGAGAACGGTCGATGTCCTTATATTCATTTGAACTGGCATTCTCTCTATTGCTGGCTGTTTTTGTTTACCTCGTAGGACATCAAAATAACACGGAAAGGCAAGTGGCGAAATTCCTTGCTCTCTTGCTCAACGAATCCAATTTCCCGGTACCAGTTCTTCAGTTCAGTTTGCTGAGCAATGATTCCTATATTTACGCGATGAACTCCAAGAAGTTTGCCCTTTAACAACACATGATTTACCAAAGCTTTGCCAAAACCACGCCGCCGCTGGGTTGGAAGAACTGCGAGGCGTTCCAGATAACATACGTCTGGATTTGCTTTCTCAAGAGCAGCACACCCCACAACAACATTTTCATTTTCTATAACGAAATAATTGACACCACGTTGCATATCCTTTTTAATCCAGTCTTATGTGCAGTTGGATGGATGACGAGGTGCGTTCTCTTGTGTCAGGTCAAAACGTTTTGCCACATCTTGAAATGATCTGCGGATAGTCTCAACTAAGACCCCGATATCTTTTTGTGTACAAGCGCGTATCTTAGAACTCAACATCGTCTATTGCTTACTCCTGCTAATAACCAGCTCACGCGCCATGTAGCAGTCGACGCGAAACGACGAATTAGTTTTTATCTTGTTTCTGTTTGGTAAATTCGCTTAGGAAGTCTTGAGCAGAAGCTTCACCTTTATCCAATAGAATCTCGTAATAATGCAATAGCGCATCTTCTGGCACATCCGCTTCTGATATACAAGCGGCGCGTGAAGAACTAACCTTTATATTGTCTACTCTTTTCTTGATCGCTATACCGGCAGCAGAGGATGAGGTCGGATCATCTAATGTAACCATTTGGATGCTTAGGCTGATGATCTGTTCAACAAAAGTTAGACTTCCTTTTTCTAGCTTCTGTCCCATAACAAAACATGCATTTTTAGCTGTCTGACCTTTGCTCTTAATAAGTTTTCGGCATAAATTTCGTAATTTTGAATAGGTATTAGTAACAAAAAAACATGAAGACGCACACTGCCTCGCTTGAATACCATTGCATTTTTCCATCTCTGCAGCTTCGACTATAGCATCGAACCTTTGTTTTGAATAACTGTTGAAGGTTTTCGTATTGCCCTTTATGATCTGCGATAGTGCTTCCTGATCCCCTATTGCTTCCTGTTGCAAAAGAGCATACAAATAATATGATTGGGCGTTATCCTTATCATCGTGTAGAAGATTTAAGATACTCTCTCGCATTGATGGCTTTAAAGGTGAATCAATCCAAGGGCTATCAAACTCCAATTCGATTAATGACAATGTTGCAAGACCTTTGGGAGATTCAATGCGACTTGCCAACTCAAATAATTCCCTGCTTAAATCGGAAGCCGGACCTATGCGGCTTATTAGAGCAGCTCCCGTCAACAGCTTCGGGTTTTGACTGTTCCTTATAATTTGGAGTTCTTTTTCACTAAACGGTTTGCATTCTGTGATCTCAGAAGCCATTAATTTGGCCTCGGTGAATATTACCAGTGAAGTAATAACCAATATTCTAATTATTGCCTTGAAATCCATTTTTCACCTGTTATTAACAAGTTATTCTAAAGGTTCTGTCTATCTTTACAAGTCAATGTTGTTAAAAGTCCCCACTCAATAGTAACTTACGCTTTGTCTCTTTGTGGCACACTCTACTGAATTATGGGAATCTGTTAAAATATTAATGATTTAGATTTATAAACACTTGACATTTATTTTGCAACAATTTATTTTCGGACATCCGAATATCAGAGGTCGAGGGCGCCCGGCACGCGTGACCTTTAGGTTATACGCCGGGCTACGCTGCCAATCACGGGTATGAAACCCCAAAGCAAGTTGCGGGGGTATTCAACCCTCCGCCTTTGGCGGGATTGCTCGACTTACAAATTTTAATGCGTTTTACTTTTAAAATTTGAGTCTCACAAACAAAGATGGCGCTTGGAAACAACACTATGACCGTTCATGACATTCTCAATGAGTCAACAAAAGCTTTAGAAGCAGCGGATATTCCTTCCGCCCGGCTCGACGCGGAAGTTTTGCTTTCTTTTTGCCTGGGCTGCGACCGTCTGGAATTTTACAAAAATCCGGACAAAACAATTAACGAGACACAGCTTACCGCATTTAGAAATCTCAGCGCCCGAAGATTGCAATGGGAACCGGTAGCCTACATTACCGGCCGCAAAGAATTTTGGTCTTTCACTCTGGAAATAAATAGCGCAGTATTGATTCCCCGGCCGGATACTGAAATTCTTGTGGAAGAAGCTCTCGGCATCTGCCGCAAAATTGCTTATCCCGAAATAAAGATTATGGATATTGGCACGGGCAGCGGCGCGATAGCCATTGCTTTGGCCAAAGAAATGCCGCAAGCTCAAGTAGTGGCCACCGACATTTCCGCCGCCGCTCTCAGAGTAGCCTGGAAAAACGCCCTTAATCTGGTACTGGAAAATCAAATTGATTTCCGCCGCAGTGATTTATTTGACTCAGTTGACGATTTTTTTGATATAATCGTTTGCAATCCTCCCTACATTGCGGCGGAAGAATATGAAAAACTGCCTGCGGGAGTGAAGACCTTTGAGCCGCGAGAAGCACTTTTGGCCGGTGAGAGTGGAACGGAATTCTACGAAAAATTGGTTTATCAGGCGGGCAACAACTTTAAAAAAAATGGTTGGCTTTTATTGGAGATAGGAGCTACTCAGGAAAAAAGCGTAGGGAAGATTATTGAGGATTCCGGAATTTACGACAACATAGGCGTGAGAAGAGATTATGCCGGCTTGCCACGCGTAATTCGAGCAAGGAGAAAAATTAGTGGATAAAATAGTTATTCAGGGAGGTAAACCTCTGCATGGTGATGTTCATATCAGCGGAGCAAAGAATGCCGCACTGCCGGTTTTGACCGCGGCGCTCTTGACCTGCGGAACCAATACGTTTCATAATATCCCGGATCTCATGGATATCAAAACAATAAAAAAACTTTTGCGCAGCCTTGGCGCTCAAATCGAAGGCAATGAAACTGTCCAGATTAGTGCCGATAAAATAATCAGCCATACGGCTCCTTATGATTTAGTCAAGACGATGCGGGCTTCCGTTTTAGTTTTGGGGCCGCTGGTCGCCCGTATGGGTGTCGCGCGCGTTTCTCTTCCCGGAGGTTGCGCCATCGGCGCCCGGCCGGTAAATCTTCATATAAAGGCACTGCAGGATCTCGGTGCTCATGTCGAATTGCATGAAGGCTATATTGAAGCCAAAGCCAAAAAACTGAAAGGCGCGGATATATATTTTGACATACCCACGGTAACCGGCACCGAAAATATAATGATGGCGGCAACTTTGGCTGAAGGCACTACTTCCCTGAACAATGCCGCCTGTGAGCCGGAAATTGTCAACCTGGCGGATGTTTTAAAGGGCATGGGAGCGAAAATCAGCGGAGCGGGAACGGATGTAATAACGATTGAAGGTGTCAGCTCGCTAAAACCTATAGAAGCCACAATTATTCCCGACCGGATTGAGGCGGGAACTTTTATGATTGCCGCCGGCATGACGCGCGGCGAATTAAACATAATCGGCTGCAACCCTCATCATATGGAAGCATTAATCAACAAACTGCGGGATACGGGCATGAAGATTTCGCCCATTGAAGGCGGCCTGAAAGTATCTGCGGGGAAAAAAATCCACAGTGTTGATGTCAAAACCCTTCCTCATCCGGGATTTCCCACCGACCTGCAGGCGCAGATGATGGCTTATATGTCCATAGGCAGCGGTTTGAGCGTGATTTCCGAAACCGTTTTTGAAAACCGTTTCATGCATGTCAGTGAACTCACGCGGATGGGAGCCGATATCGTTATTCAGGGCGGCAGCGCGATTGTCCGGGGAGTGCCTGCTTTGCGCGGAGCACAAACGATGGCAACGGATTTGCGCGCTTCCGCTTCCCTGATTCTGGCGGCCCTTGTGGCGCAAGGCACAACAGAAATTTCCCGCGTTTACCATATTGACCGCGGTTATCAGGAAATAGAGAAGAAATTTTCCGCATTGGGCGCGAATATAAAAAGGATGGCACAATAATATGAAAATAATCAAAACCGATGCTGTTGATTTTGTCGAATTTTTCCGTAAATTGCGCCAAAGGGGCGGCGCTTTTACCCCCAAACTTTTATCATCTGTAGCAGAAATAGTGAGCACTGTCGCGACCAAAGGAGATGAGGCTCTATTTTATTATACGGCGAAATTTGACCACCAGGAATTAAATGAGAAAACAGTAGAAGTGACACCTGCTGAAAGAAAAGAAGCGTTGGCCCAGGTAAAGCCGGAAGATTGGAAAGTTATCAAATTGGCTGCCGGACGTATTGAAAAATATCACCGCCATCAAATTGTTCGGGGATGGTCTGTTAATGATGAAAGAGGCATAGAGCTCGGCCAGCGGGTTTTTCCTTTGCAGCGCGTGGGAATTTATGCTCCCGGAGGCAAAGCTTTTTATCCATCAACATTACTTATGGCGGCAATTCCGGCACGCCTGGCCGGAGTGAAAGAAATTATTTTAGCGACTCCCGTCAAGGGAGGCAAATTAAATCCTTTAATTGCCGCGGCGGCCGAAATAAGCGGCGTCCAGCGCATATTCAAAATTGGCGGCGCTCAGGCTATAGCAGCGCTCGCTTACGGCACAAAATCTATTCCGCAAGTCGATAAAATTGTCGGGCCGGGAAATGCTTATGTCGCAGCGGCGAAAAAAATGGTTTTCGGCCAAGTGGGTATTGACATGATCGCCGGCCCCAGCGAAATACTTATTATTGCCGATAAAACGGCGAAGGCTTCCTTTGTTGCAGCTGATATGCTGGCGCAGGCCGAACACGATGAAATGGCCGCGGCTGTTCTTTTGACGCCTTCTGAAAATTTAGCCCGAGAAGTATCACGGGAAGCCGATAAACAATTAAAATCCCTGGCCAGAAAGGAAATAATAGAAAGCTCACTGACAAAATACGGTGCGATTATCATCACCAAAGATATAAAGGAAGCGGTGGAGATGGTGAACCTTTTCGCACCGGAACATCTGGAATTGATGGTGGAGAATCCGGAAAAAATTTTAAAACAAGTTCGCAATGCAGGCTCTGTTTTTCTGGGGTCATTTACACCGGAGGCATTGGGCGATTACATTGCCGGCGCCAACCACATTTTGCCTACGGGAGGAACAGCGCGTTTTTCCTCACCGTTGGGAGTATATGATTTTGTCAAACGCATGAACGTCCTTTCTTTTTCGCCGAACGCTCTAGAAAAACTTAGCAAGCAAACAGTTCGCTTTGCCCAAATGGAAGGACTCGATGCTCATGCCAACTCGGTAATCGTGAGGAATAATAATATCAAAAAAGGAAGCAAAGATGGCTGAAGATATTATTTATTCCGATTCTTTGGTGGTGATTACGAATAGAAGCATTATTTTCCGGCGTTATAGCTTTTTTGAACGCGACAGGATGGTGTTATTTTCCGAAATTGAAAAAATCTTCGTTAAGAAAGCTTCCCCTTGGAATGGGAAATTCCGCTTCCACGGCACCGGAGATTTCAAAACTTGGTTTCCCAAGGATTTTCAGAGATACAAACGGGACAAGATATTTTTCGCCTTCATCCGTTACAAATGGTGGCGTATTGGTTTTACTGTCGAAAATTCAGACGCGGTTATAAAAATATTCCTAAAAAAAGGGCTGATTAAAAATATTGATTAATAGGTTACCACATTTGCAAAGTTAGCCAAAAACACCTTGACAAATAATTGCTGTTGAATAAGATTCTCAATTCTCGAGCGGGCGTAATTCAGTGGTAGAATGCCAGCTTCCCAAGCTGGACGCCGTGGGTTCGAGCCCCATCGCCCGCTCCATTTTAATGAAACTCGCTGAAAACGAGCGTAGCGAAGTTTGAAGCGTTAGTTGAATTATCCCGTGAGCGAAGCGACACGGGATTTGAGACCCAAACTTCAAAAGTGAAACGCATTGAAGTTTGTTAGTCGAATCAATGAAACTAAAATATTGCCAGCAGGGCGTAGCAATATTTGTTAGCTGAATTGATCCCGCACAGCGGAGGGCATAAATTACAAAGCGCGCTTTGTAATTTATGCCCGTGATTAACCCCAACCTGTAGTAATATTTCTTCTTGCATTGCCGTTTATACTGTGCTACCTAATTTATTAAGCCATCGATTATTGTGTATTGATGAGTGGGCACTTGCCCACTTTTTTATTTTCTGGGCTATTATGAATGATGATTTAAAGGAAAAAATGAGGCAATTGGCCGAGCCCGTTGTCGCCTCTGAAGGAATGGAGTTGATCCATGTTGAATGTATCAAGATGCAAACTCACTGGATTGTCCGGCTTTACCTGGATAAAGAAAACGGGGTAACACTTGAAGATTGCACGGCCGTAAGCAATCAGCTGGGCGACGTCTTTGATATAAATGATTTGATTAAAGGCGCTTACACGCTGGAAATTTCTTCTCCCGGTTTTGACCGGCCGATATCGCGCGATCAGGATTTTGAAAAATATAAGAATTCAAAAGTAAACATAAAAACAGGGATAAAAATCGAGGGCATGAGAAATTTTCACGGCACACTTGTAGATAACATCGAAGAGCAAGGCCGGAAAATGATTCTGATGGATATTTCCGGAAAAATATACCGGATTCCCAAAGAAGAGATTGTTAAAGCCAATCTTGCCGGTGACGATGAAATTAAGAATAAAGGCAGGGAATAATGCCGGTAGGCTGAAATTTTTACGATATCTCAGCGCAGTGAAAAAAAGGGAGGAATTTGTAAATGTTGCCAGAACTTAAACGTCTGATTGAGCAGATGGGTAAGGACAGAGGTATAGAAAAAGAGATCATTACCGAAGCCCTGGAAGCGGCAATGCTTACGGCAGCGCGTAAAAAATTAGGGCAAAACGTGGATATCGAAGCCCATTATAACGATGATGCCGGAGAAATTGAAGTTTTTCAATTCAAAACGGTCGTGGATAAGGTGCTTGATCACGAAACACAAATCTCCAAAGAAGAAGCGAGAAAAACTCTAGACGAAGGCGCCGAACCCGGCGATAGTTTAGGGATGAAAATCGAAACAAGTTCCTTTGGCCGAATCGCCGTACAAATGGCGAAGCAAATAATTATTCAACGAGTTAAAGACGCGGAACGTGATAACATTTATGAAGAATATAAAGACCGCAAAGGCGAATTGCTCAACGGATTTGTTCAGCGATTTGAAGGCGGCAGCATTATCGTCAATCTGGGACGCGCGGAAGGCGTCGTGCCTCCGGCGGAACAGATCCATCGCGAAACCTATAAACGAGGCGAAAGGATCCGCTCTTATATTGTTGATGTAAAAAAGAATACCAAAGGGTCACAAATAATCCTGTCCCGCACGCATCCCTCCTTTTTAAGAGCACTTTTTGAAGTGGAAGTCCCGGAAATTTCCGAAGGGCTTATTGATATTGTCAGCGTTGCCCGGGAGCCGGGAAAGCGCGGAAAAATTGCCGTCAGCGCAAAGGATAAGGATATCGATCCGGTAGGCGCCTGTGTCGGCATGAGAGGTTCACGGGTTCAAAGTGTGGTGCAGGAATTGCGCGGGGAAAAAATAGATATTATTCCTTATACCAATGATGCAGCAAAATATGTAAGCAGCGCCCTATCTCCGGCTAAAGTTAATCGTGTCTTTGTTGATGATGAAAACCGGACGATGACGGTAATTGTTCCCGATGATCAACTATCTTTAGCCATTGGTAAAAACGGCCAGAATGTCCGGCTGGCGGTAAAGCTGACCGGATGGAAAATTGATGTGAAAAGCGAAACAATGGCCGCGGAAAAAGAAGATGAAGGACAAACGGATTTAACAAAACTTACCGGGGTAGGACCAGCTATGGCGGAAAAACTTTATAACAAAGGCATCAAGAGCATTGCCATGGTTGCCGCAGCTGAACCCGAGTTATTATCTTCGATTCCCGGCGTAGGTGAAAAAACAGCCCGGCAATGGATTGAAGCGGCGGGTAAGATTTTAGACGAAGAAGCTCTGAACAATAAAAAAGTTTCATAACCGAATATTTATTTAGGGAGTTTTACGCATGCCGAAAAAGCGAGTTCATGAATTGGCTAAGGAACTGAATCTGGAAAATAAAGACCTAATCGCGCGTTTGGAAAAAATTGGCATTACGGTCAAGTCCCATTCCAGTTCTTTGGAAGATGACGAGGTGGAAAAAATAAAAGACGTATTGCTTACCAGTGAATCTCGCCAAATTGTAGAAGAAAGAATAAAATCAACGGTGATTCGGCGCCGTGCTGTTCGCACTCCCAAAGATGAGCCGGCGCTAGAAGAAGCAGATCATCCGGAAGCAGAGTTAGCGGAAAAGCCGGAAGATGAATCTTTAATCACGCCGTCAGAAAAAGCCGGCAAAGATAAAAAAGAAGAGGTGACTAAACCTCCGGTTCTTGGAGCTCCGGCAGCTTTTGTCGAGATCAAGAAAAAAATACCGAAAAGCGAAGCAGAGGCGGCAGCGCCGGCAATAAAGGGCAAGCCGGCCGCGGAAACAATCGAGGGGGAGAAATTCAAACAGCCGTCGATAGTTCCTTCCAGGCCGCCTATTATTTCTAAACACAAAATCACCCACCCGGAAACGAAAAAAGAGATACCACCGAAAGCGCCGCTAAAACCCGGCGAGAAAATGATTATTCCTCCACCCGAAAAACAAATCAAGAAGGAATTTGAAAAACCGAAGAAAAAAGGCAAGGGTCCTGTAGAAGTATTTATTGAGGAGGAAAAAGTAGTACCGCGCCGCAAAGTCCTAGAGAAAAAAATCGAAAAGAAGTTAAGAAAGCAGGATGAAGAAAAGGAAGTAATTTTTACCAAGTGGCGGGACGAAAAAAAAGTTGCCCCCACCAAGATGAAGAAAACAGAAATTACCGTACCTAAGGCCATTAAAAGACGCATCAAGATTGGAGAAACAATCTCTGTCGGCGATTTAGCTAAGAGAATAGGCGTTAAGACCAACGAAGTAATTAACAAATTAATGTCTATGGGTGTTATGGCCAGCATTAATCAATCCATAGATTATGATATTGCCGCAATAGTTTCTAATGAATTCAGTTTCCAAGTGGAAAAAGCAGAGGTGGAATTTGACGAATCTATTTTAAAAACTGCTGCATCTCCGGAAAAGCTCAAACCGCGGGCACCTGTTGTTACTATCATGGGACATGTCGATCATGGTAAAACCTCTCTTTTAGACGCCATCAGAAAGTCCAATGTAATTGCCGGAGAAGCCGGAGGAATTACTCAGGCCATCGGTGCCTACCATGTCCACATAAATGGACGGGATATAGTTTTTCTGGATACTCCGGGGCATGAAGCGTTTACGGCTATGCGGGCGCGCGGGGCGCAGGTAACTGATATAGTGGTTCTTGTTGTCGCCGCTGACGACGGCGTAATGGGACAAACCGTCGAAGCTATTAATCACTCCAAAGTTGCCGGGGTGCCAATCATCGTGGCTATTAATAAAATGGACAAGCCCGGAGCTGATCCCGGAAAGATTAAACAGTCTCTCACCGAGCACGGTCTTTTATCCGAACAATGGGGCGGCGAAACCATTTTTTGCGAAGTTTCCGCCAAAAAGAAAAAGGGAATTGAAGAGCTTTTGGAAATGATTTTACTGCAGGCCGATGTTATGGAGCTAAAAGCTGATCCTGATCGTCCTGCCCGCGGCGTTATTATCGAGGCTAAATTGGACCGCGGTCGCGGCCCTGTAGCAACGGTTTTAATTCAGGAAGGCTCTCTAAAAGAAGGAGATGCGTTTGTTTCCAAGGCCGAGTTTGGCCGCGTTCGGGCAATGATTAATGATCAGGGAAGGCGCGTCAAGGAAGCTGGGCCGTCCATGCCGGTGGAGGTTATCGGTTTTTCCAATGTTCCGCAAATAGGAGCAGAATTTTTTTGTGTCGAAGATGACAAGAAAGCGCGCGGCATTGCCGAATATTGGATAAGAAAAACAAGAGAAAAAGAGCTTTCCGCTTCTTCCAAAATTACCCTAGAACAGCTTTATCAAAAAATAAAGGAAGGTGTAAAAGACCTCAATGTCATTATTAAGGCCGACGTGCGGGGATCGATTGAAGCGATTTCCGACGCTTTGAATAAACTTTCGACTGACGAAATAAAACTCAAAATTATCCATAATTCCACAGGCGCAATTAGCGAAACGGATGTCATGCTTGCTTCCGCCGCCAATGCTATCATCATTGGATTTAATGTTCGCCCTGACGCACGAGTGGTTGAAATTGCCCAACAAGAAGGGGTGGAAATCAAGCTTTATGACATTATTTACAATGTTATTGCCGATGTGCGGGCAGCCATGGAAGGGCTCCTGGAACCGGAATATAAAGAAGTAGTTCAAGGCCGGGCAGAAGTGCGCGAACTATTCAAAGTGCCTAAAATAGGTACTATTGCTGGATGCTATGTGACCGACGGGAAAATAATGCGCAGTGCCAATCTGAAACTCGTCCGTGACAGTGTAGTCGTTTTCGACGGGAAAATCCTTTCCTTGAAGCGTTTTAAAGACGACGCCAGGGAAGTGCTTGCCGGCTTTGAATGCGGCATCAGCATTGACGGATTTAACGATATTCATGTTGGTGACGTAATTGAATCTTATATAAATGAACAGTTAGAAAGGAAACTCTAACAATAGGGATTTCTTTTTAACCTGAATGGTCACGGAAAAGTTTTATGGTTATTGGCTACGGGACCATAAATTTACGAATTCCCCAAAGCGGTTCTTTGAAAGAAAAGAGGAGCGTTTTAAATAAAATATTGAAGCGAACTCAAAATGAGTTTAATGTATCCATCGCGGAAATAGATTATCTGGATAGCTACAAATTCGCCCAAATTGGATTTGCCGTTGTTGGAAATGATTCTCACTATATCAATGGAAAAGTTGATCATCTGCTCAGATTCGTCGATAATTTACGCGCAGCCGAAATATTAAACAGCAAAATAGAAATTATGGTTGTTTCTAGTTTCCTGGAAGCCGCCCATTGGGAAAAAGGAAAGTACGATGAACTTTAAAAGAGCGGATAGGGTAGCCGAATTAATCATGGCTGAAATCTCGGACATTATTTTCAAGGAAGTGAAGGACCCGCGAGTACAGGCATTAACTATCACCTCCGTGAAGGTAAGCGATGATTTACGTAATGCCAAGATTTTTTTTGTTGAAATGGGCAAAGACGAATGCTCTGCTGAAATCAGAACCGGTTTAACCAGGGCAACCAATTTTGTGCGGCGGGAATTAGGTAAAAGGCTGAAATTGCGTTTTGTGCCGGAAATTACCTTTGTCCATGATCAATCTTTTAGTTACGGCAGCCGTATTGATAAAATATTGGCGGATATCGCGCGGCAGGATGCAAAAAATGATTGACAAAATTATCGAGGCTATAAATGAGGGGCAGAGCTTTTTAATTACATCCCACGTTAGATTGGATGGAGACGCTTTAGGTTCTGAACTGGCGCTTTTTCTTGCACTAAGTGATTTAGGAAAAAAAGCAGTTGTTTATAATCAGGATGATACGCCAAAGAACTATTATTTTTTGCCGGCAGCGCAAAAAATAGTTCATCACCTCGGCGATGTCCGACAGTATGATGCCGCTTTCGTGCTTGATTGCAGTGAGTTAGAACGTGTGGGAGATAAAGCGGCTGAAATCGCGAAGATAAATAAAATAATTAATATTGATCACCATGTATCCAACGGAGGTTTTTCTCCGTTAAGAATATTGGATCCTCAAGCAAGTTCAACCGGGGAATTGCTTTACCGTCTGCTTAAGCAAATGCACGGCAATTTGACTCGAGATATTTGCACTAATTTGTACACGGCAATACTGACAGATACCGGAGATTTCCGTTACTCCACTACGCACAAGGAAACTCTTTGGGCGGCGGGCAATTTAGTGGAAAGCGGTGCAGATCCGCAGTGGATTTCGGAAAATATTTACGAAAGCGATTCACCGGCAAAACTAAAATTGCTGGCCAAAGTACTGGAAACATTATCCTTGGATTTAAAAAATAAGGTAGGTTCATTGGTGGTCACACAAAATGCGCTAAGGGATACGGGCGCTTCTTTGGAGCATACTGAGGGATTGGTCGATATACCTCGCACAATTAAAGAAATCTCCATATCGATTCTTTACACTCAGCTGGCAGACGACTATTTCAAACTAAGTTTACGCTCTAAAGGCAGTGTGAATGTGGAAAAGATAGCAAAAAAGTTTGGCGGCGGCGGTCATATTAATGCGGCAGCCTGCAAGATTAAGGGAGATATTGACACAATTAAGCTCCAGATTCTCCAGGCAATTAAAGAAATATAGTATTTTATGAATGGCGTAGTTATTATTGATAAACCGGCCGGAAAAACTTCACATGACATAGTGAGTGAAGTAAAAAAAATATTAGGCGCGAAAAAAGCCGGCCATACCGGAACACTCGATCCGATGGCTACCGGAGTGCTTCCGGTCTGCCTGAATGAGGCGACAAAACTGGCACAATTTCTATCCGGCGAAAGCAAAGAATATGCAGCGACAATGTTGCTGGGTGTTAAAACGGATACATTGGACAGGGAAGGTAAAATTACCGCTCAATCAGACAAAGTAGTCAGCGATGAAGAAATAAAGGCGGCACTCGCTAAAATGGTAGGGAAAATCAGCCAAGTACCCCCTGCCTTTTCGGCGGTCAAATATGGCGGAGAGCCTTTATACAAATATGCACGAAAGGGCGTGTTCCTGAAAACGGCGGCGCGGGAGGTGGAAATTTTCAATATTGCGATACAGACGATTTCATTTCCCCGCGTGACTTTTATGATTGCTTGTTCTAAAGGAACATATATACGGCAACTGTGTTCCGATGTTGGAGACCTGCTCGGTTGCGGCGCATGCTTAATCGGCCTGCGCCGATTGCGCAGTGGATTTTTTTCCGAAGATATGGCCGTGTCTCTGGATAATTATGGCTACGCAGAGAAAAAAATAGAACTATTGAAAAAAATGCTGTCGCTGACAAAATCGCTGCCTTTGCTTGCCGCGATGGAAGTGGCAGAAGACCTTGCCAACAAGCTGCGCGCCGGATTTCAACCCTCTGTAGAAATGATGAAAGCTCATGTTCCCCCTTTTCTTGAAGCTGGAGATATGCTAAAGTTCATCAGCTATAGCGGGAATCTAGTGGCATTGGCGGAAATGATAATACCGGTAAATAAGTTTTCCGAATTCGACGGAAAGTGCCAGGCAGGAAGGATTATCCGGGTATTTAACATTAGCAATTAAAAATAAATTTAAGATAAAAAGGGAATTAATTATTTAGGGAGGGAAAAAGTGTGTTAACTTTGGAAAAGAGGAAAACATTAATCGCAGATTATCGGCTTCATGAAAAGGATACGGGCTCTCCTGAAGTCCAGATTGCACTTTTAAGTGCCAGAATAGAATATCTGACGGAACACTTTAAAGCGCACAAAAAGGATCACCATTCGCGCCGCGGCCTATTGAAATTAGTCGGTCAAAGAAGGAGGCTTCTCAATTACATCAAAGATAATGACGTCGAGCGATACAGGAATATGGTTAAACGCCTGGGACTCAGGAAATAAAAGCGCGAGATCGAAAGGTAACAGCTTGTCCGATTTCCCGTGTGAATTTGTGAGTAAGCGTGAATCGGTTATTGCTATCGCTCTCGAGCTTCCTGTTTTGGGTTTTTTAGGAATAAGGTGGAGGAAAAATGAATGAGTAATATATTTAGTGCTGATTTTGCCGGGCGTAATGTTTCTCTAAAAACTAATTACGTTGCCGGTCAGGCTGATGGCTCAATATTGGTTTATTACGGCGACACAGTCGTTTTGGTAACGGCGGTTTCTTTAAAGGGGGCAAGGGAGGGAGTCGATTTTCTGCCCTTGACTGTGGACTATCAGGAAATGACTTTTGCCGCCGGAAAAATTCCGGGCGGTTTCTTTAAAAGAGAAGGACGTCCCAATGAAAAAGAAATTTTAACATCCCGCATAATTGATAGATCAATTCGTCCTTTATTTCCCAAAGGATATTTTTTTGAAACGCAATTAGTAGCGACTGTGCTTTCCGTGGATAAAGAAAACGACTCTGATGTTACGGCCATGATTGGGGCTTCGGCCGCCTTGGAAATATCGAATATACCTTTTAAAGGACCGATAGCCGGTGTGCGTGTGGGAAGAATGAACGGGGAGTTAACCTGCAATGCTTCAGCGGAAAAAATGCAGGAAAGTGAATTCAACATTTTTCTGGTAGGCAGAAAAGTAACGCCCGGTAAATCGGGCAGGCCTTATGATGTTGAACTGGTCATGATGGAAGGTGATGCCAAAGAGGTTGAAGAAAGCGTAATAATTAATGCCATAAAATTCGGGTTGGAAGCAATTCGTCCGGCAATCGATCTGCAGGATAAGGTTCGCCAAGCAGTCGGCAAAGAAAAAAGGCCTATCGAGGCAGTGAAAGCCGATGAAAAATTAATCTCCAGCGTAAGCGCCGAGGCCATGGAAGGCCTCAAGGAAGCCTACAATATGCCGCGGAAACTGGAGCGTTACGGCAAACTTGACGAAGTGAGAAAAAGGGCAAAGAAAAACATCGGCGGCGATGATGACGTTTTGTGCGCCAAAGTAGATGGCATTATTGAAGAATTAGAGCGGCGCATACTGCGCGAAATGATTATAAACGAGAAAAAAAGAATTGATGGCAGGTCTTCTACTGACATTCGCCCGATTAGCGCTGAAGTGGGGGTGCTGCCACGCGCTCACGGTTCGGCATTATTCAACCGCGGAGAGACACAAGCGTTGGTAGCCCTTACTTTGGGAACATCTTCCGACGAACAGCGCATGGATTATATAAGCGGCGAAGAGCTGAGATCCTTCATGCTTCATTATAATTTCCCACCCTATTGCGTCGGCGAAGCCAAGCCTTTACGCAGCCCCGGGAGAAGAGAAATTGGACACGGAGCGTTAGCGCGAAAATCACTGGTGCCTGTTTTACCCTCGCCGGAAGAATTCCCCTACACTATCAGGATAGTTTCCGAGATTCTTTCTTCCAACGGTTCATCTTCGATGGCAACAGTTTGCGGCGGCATTCTTTCTTTAATGGATGCAGGCGTACCGGTCAAAAACATTGTCGCTGGCATCGCCATGGGTCTTTTGAAAGAGGGAAACAAAGTTGTTGTTTTATCGGATATTCTTGGTGACGAGGACCATGCCGGAGATATGGATTTTAAAGTCTGCGGAACCGAAAAAGGCGTCACAGCCATGCAAATGGATATTAAAATTGACGGCCTGACCGAAGATATTTTGCGAGCCGCTCTGGAACAAGCAAAGGAAGGAAGAATCTTCATAATCAACAAATTACGCCAAACGATAGCCGCGCCGCGTTCGGATATTTCTATTTATGCACCGCGTATTACGACCATCAAAGTTAAGGAAGACCAGGTGCGCTCTGTTATTGGGTCAGGCGGCAAGAATATCCGGCAGATAATAAGTGAAACTGGTGTTACTATTGACGTTGAAGATGACGGCACGGTAACAATTGCCTCCAGCGATGCCGAAGCGGCAGCCCGTGCTGTAGCCATGGTCAAATGGCTGACGGAGGAAGCTGAAGTCGGAAAAATTTATAACGGTACAGTAAAGAAAATAGTTGATTTTGGAGCTTTTGTCGAAATTTTACCAGGAACTGAAGGCCTGCTGCATATATCTCAAATCGCCAAAGAAAGAATAAATAAAGTTACCGACGTTTTGAAAGAAGGCGATGAAGTAATGGTGAAAGTTCTGGAAATAGATAAGCAGGGCAAGATACGACTTAGCCGAAAAGAAGCATTAGGGGCACAAGTAAAATAAGTTGAATCAAGATTCATGGCAACCTTTCAAAAAACAGCCGTTTTGTAATTATAACTAGTTTATTACAAAACGGCTGTTACCGTAAAAACAAATGTCTATATGCTGCTAACTTTATTTTCAAGTGAGCTGATAAATATTTTTGATCAGGAAACACTATGAAAAAAATAGAGGCGTTGATACAAAAAATAAGCGGTAATGACGATATCCCTTTGCCTCGATACATGACTAACCAGGCTGCCGGAATGGATATATTTGCAGCTGTGATCGAAGAAGAGATTATTCTGCCCGGTCAGCGGAAAAAAATACCCACGGGCATTAAGATAGCCTTGCCCGAAGGTTATGAAGCGCAAATAAGACCGCGTAGCGGACTGGCGATAAATCAGGGAATAACATTGCTCAATTCGCCGGGAACAATTGATGCTGATTATCGCGGAGAAATTGCCTTGATTGTCATCAATCTTGGAGAAGAGCCTTTTATCGTTAAAAGAGGTATGCGCTTAGCGCAGATGATCATACAGAAAATTTGCCGCTTAGATTGGGTCGAAACCGCCGAACTAACCAATACGTCCAGAGGAAGCGGCGGATTTGGCCATACCTGAAATTAAGCTTGGCCGTATGCATAAAACTGCCTTTGATTTTGCAATTGGCTTTAAATAATGATAAGAAAATGATGTAACTATATCCTGGATAAGAAAAAGTTTGAGCATGAAAAAATTCAAAGTCAAAAAAACATTTCAGGAAATTAACGAAAAAATCAAAGATGGGCGTGCTGTCGTAGTAACAGCAGAAGAAATGATTGATATTGTGGAAAGACACGGCGAAGTTGAAGCAGCCCGTAAAATTGACGTTGTTACTACCGGAACTTTCAGTCCGATGTGTTCTTCGGGAGCTTTTCTTAATTTCGGTCATACTTCTCCTCGTATTCGAGCATCTAAGGTTTGGTTAAACGAGGTACCCGCCTATGGCGGGATTGCCGCCGTGGATTGTTACATAGGTGCAACCGAAGTTGTGGAAGGGGATCCACTTAACAGCGTTTATCCCGGTGAATTCAATTACGGCGGCGGTCATGTAATTGAAGATTTCGTCGCCGGAAATGTTGTTAAACTGCGCGCCGAAGGTTATGGAACTGATTGTTATCCAGCAAGGAAATACGAAAGAAACATCACGATAAATGATTTACAGGATGCAATTCTTTTTAATCCGCGCAATGCTTATCAAAATTACAATTGTGCCGTTAATTTATCCGACACAACCATTTATACATACATGGGCATGCTTCGTCCTCGGATGGCCAATGCCGCTTATGCCACATCCGGACAATTGAGTCCTTTATTCAATGATCCTTATTACCGGACAATCGGTGTTGGTACACGGATTTTCTTAGGCGGGGCACAGGGATTTGTCGCTTGGCCCGGCACCCAACATAATCCCCATGCACCTCGGACAGACAAAGGCGTTCCTAAACAGGGAGCGGGTACAATTGCCGTTGTGGGTAACCTGAAAGAGATGATTCCGGAATGGCTGGCTGGAGCCAGTATTTTAGGTTATGGAGTTTCCTTGTTCGTAGGGATAGGGATTCCTATACCCGTTTTGGACGAAGAAATGGCGCGCTTTACAGCAGTCAAAGATGAGGACATTTATACCCAAATTTATGATTACAGCATGGATTACCCTAAAGGTGTGGCCAAACCTTTAGCGGAAGTCAGTTACAAAGATTTGCGCAGCGGAACCATAGTCATCGACGATAAAAAAGTTATTACTGCACCTTTATCCAGTTATTACAAAGCAAGGCAAATTGCTAATATATTGAAGGAATGGATCGAAGGAGGCAAATTTATATTGGGTGAATCCCAACAAATTTTACCTTCTGTAAAAATTTAATTTGTCAAAGTTTTTACTTTGTTTAACTCATAATAATTTCCAGCATTACGCTTAATTGCACTTTCCTTTGCCCCTGGAAGTAAATAATACGCGGAAGAAATACTAATTATTTCTAATTATTGAGAATTATTTATTCTATTGATTAAAATTAATTAACATTAATTAATTTTAATCAATATTAAATATTTTGCTTGACTTTTCTTTAAAGTTAGTGTTTTTTAGTAATCAGATGAGGTGACGCTTTAATCTATGATAGATAATATTAAGAAAAATCGAGTAAAAAAATTGCGCGAGACAGTTCCATTAAGCGTAGCTGAATTGGCAAGGAAAGCCGAATTGGCCCCCCAGACAATTGCCAAGATGGAAAAAGGATTGTCAACAAGGAAGAATTCGGAATTGAAAGTGGCCAAGGCGTTGCAGAAACCTTACGAAGAAGTGTTTCCTTGAAAAGGCAATTGGTACATAAGATTAATTTCTGCCGTTTTGAATGCGGGAGGGTTATTTCCAAATGAAGATAGGCAGGTATCTGGTTGTCTTTTTGCTGCTAATGGCTCTTTTGATTACGTTCGGCAATAGAGGGCTTGTTGATAATTACTTAGTAAGCAAGCGGTTAGCTGAGTTGAAGTCGCAAAGCAATGAAATAACAACAGAAAACAACGACTTAAAAAGGAAAATTCTTTTATCGCGTAACGACTTGACCTATATTGAAGCATTGGCTCGCAACGAATTGGGTATGGTTAAAGAAGGAGACATTGTTTATCGATTGGTAAAATAATTTAGTTAAAAACAATGTGGTGGTTTTTCAATGTTAGAATCAAAAGGAATTTTTTCGAGACCTAAGAAGCTGGTTGGTTTGGATATCGGTTCAAGTTCTTTAAAATTGGCCGAAGTCCTTAGCACGTCTAATGGTTATGTACTTAATCGCTTCTTACAGCTGCCGTTGCCTAAAGGCATAATCATTGAAGGTGTTTTAAGCGATTCCAAGGCGCTCTCCTTGAAAATCAAGGAACTCTTCTGGAATTCAGGTTGCAGAGGGAAAGGGATAGTCATTTCTCTTTCCGGAAATTCCGTCATCGTAAAGAAGGTAACATTTGCCCAAATGGATGAAACAGAATTGCGTGATTTAATCCGTGATGAAGCAGGCAAATACTTGCCCTTCGACAATATGGATGATGTTAATTACGATTTCCAGATTTTAGGTGATAATGAATATAATCCCAATCAAATGGACGTTATTATCGTGGCCGCCAAAAAAGATATGGTTAATAATTATCTGGACGCAGTTACGGCGGCTGGTCTCAACGTTGCAATCATGGATGTGGATTCTTTTGCTTTGGAAACTATGTATGAGGCCAATTATGAATTCGAAGATAATGAAATTGTTGTTATTGTTCGTATCGGCGCAAGTCTTACCAATATTAATGTGGTCAAAGGCGGCATGTCGATCTTCACAAGAGATTTCACTCTGGGCGGTAACTCCATTACCGAAGGCTTACAGGAAAAATACGGCGTAACTTTTGAGGAAGCGGAAAAAATAAAAGTTGAAGGCCTTCCCGGCAATGAACAAGAGGTTTTGGATTTGAGAAACAGTATCCTGGATTTTGCCGAACCCATTTGTTCCGAAATTGAAAGATCTATTGATTACTTTCGTTCAACTTTTGGCGGCGAATACATTAAGTGTGTCTTTCTTTCCGGCGGATCGGCCAGAATTCTCGGATTGACGGCACATTTATCGCAAAAGTTGAATGTCGACACGGAGTTGATCAATCCGTTTTTAAAAGTTGGCCATAACAAAAGAAATATTGATTCCAAAACATTAGAAAACATTAAACCAATTGCGGCAGTTGCTGTAGGATTGGGCTTGAGGACAATAGGCGACAAATGATTAAAATCAATCTGTTACCTTACCACGAAAAGG
This sequence comes from Syntrophaceae bacterium UBA7544, assembly GCA_002479215.1. Classification (GTDB taxonomy): domain Bacteria; phylum Desulfobacterota; class Syntrophia; order Syntrophales; family Smithellaceae; genus UBA4810. Next base: position 8,546 of record DLME01000110.1, on the reverse strand, counting down.
AAAAGAAGGAAAATCTTGTCCGGCAAGTATCTATTATTATAGGTTCGTTTGTTGTATTTATTCTTTGTCTTCTTTGGCTGCAACTTTGGATGAACTCTTTAATTAGCGACTTGGAGGCCCAGGAAAAAAACTCGAAAGCCACTCTTGTCGATTTGAATAAAAAAATAGGCGACCTGGAAAGATTCAAAAACGATAAAAGAGATTTGGAACAGAAACTAGGTGTAATTAAAACATTAGAGGAAAATCGTTTAGCTCCCGTAAAGACCCTGGACGACCTGGCTACGCTGGTTCCATTAAAAAACATTTGGCTGGTCAAAGTAACCCAAAAAGGCAACAATCTAACAATTGAAGGAACGGGCAGGGACAATATAGCCGTAGCCGATTTTATGAAAACTATTGAAAAATTTGATCCGATAAAATCGGTGGATTTGATATCTTCAAAAAAGACGGAGGTTTCCGGCATTACCCTCCAGCAGTTTAATTTTTCATGTGTCATGAATAAGGGATTCTAGCATATGGCCATTACATTGAATGACATAAAGAAAATGTCTCCTCAGGCTAAGGCATTGGCCATAATTTTAATTATTCTCGTTATTGGTTATTTATACTACTTTCTTTTTCTCAGTGACGAATTGTCAAATAAAACTCGTCTTGATAAAAACCTAGAAGAAATGCAAGTGCAAATTAAAGAAAAAGAAAAAATTGCTTTACAGCTTAATAAGTACATGGCTGATGTTGCAGCATTAAAAGAAGATTATAAGGTTGCTTTACAAAAACTTCCCGACCAGCGGGAAATCCCCGGCCTTTTTCATTCTGTTGCACTGTCAGGTAAAGATGCGGGCATTGAGTTTTTATTATTTGAACCGAAAGCTGCTGTATTGAAACCGTTTGAAAAAACACCCTCCGAAGAGCCAAAAGCTGCGTCATTATTTAAGCCTTCCGATCAAACGCAAGTTGAACAGAAACCGGCGGCTGACACCACCAAACCTGCAGGCGGTAAGAAAGCTCCCGCACCAGAACCTGAACCTTTTTATGAAGAAATACCTGTGGAAATATCGGTAATGGGTACTTTTCAGAACATTGTTTACTTTTTTGAAAAAGTAGCCAAATTGCCGCGCATTATCAACATTTCCGACATTACCATGGGCGATAGAAAGGATGTAAAAGGACGGGGATATGTTATCACAGCATCTTGTACGATCAAAACGTACATGTTTGTCGATAAAAAAGAAAAAGATGGCGAAAAAAGAAAATGAAAAAAAGGCTCATAATTTCCAACATTGTTATAAGTATTTTCATTGTTGCGGCTTATGCTTTTGCTGCTGAGGAGAAAAATATTTTAAATGCAATTCCTCCCACAGCTATAGCACCTGTCGCAACCCAACCTCAAACGCAACAGCCTGCTCCGGCTGCGCAAACACAGGAAAGTACTTATAGCTATAAACCTTTATTGAATTCAGATCCCTTCCGGCCTTTTATTGAAGTAGAGATTACTGTAAAAAAGATGGATGAGAAAAAAGAAGGAAGTTTTTCTATTTTCCCCTTACAAAGGGTTCAAACCGAACAATTCAGAGTAGTGGGAATTGCCGGTGATCAAATGCGCCGCGTGGCTGTTGTGGAGGATGCAACAAAAAAGTTCTATCCTTTATTTGCCGGAACGCACATTGGTTTACATAATGGTAAAGTAATCGAAATCATGGCCGATCGCGTTATCGTGGAAGAATATGTATCAAAAAATGCAAAAAGAATTATTTTAAAACTGCGCAACAAATAAAAGAGGTAAAACCATGAAAAAGTATTTATCCAAAATTTTTCTTCTTCTCATAATTATTCTTTGGGTTTTCACATATATTTCAGAAACTTCTTTAGCTGTGGAAAC
>DLME01000110.1:0-6624 GCA_002479215.1 Syntrophaceae bacterium UBA7544 | reverse complement strand
AAACCAAGCAACTGACGATAAGGCGGAGGCTACAGTTGCCAAAGTCGGGTATTTGGAAAATGTTTTATTGGAAAAGTCGTCGGGTAAAGAAAGGATTAACCTTATTGTATCCCAACAAACAACTATTAATGTAGAAACTCAGACCAACGGCAGTTTGCTGATTAAGTTAGAAAATATGTTTGCGCCTGAAAATATGCGCCGCCAATTCGGAGAAGGTGAGCTAAACAATATTTTACACGTAACGCCGGTGCAACAATTAGTAGACGGTAAACAATGGATATATTTATCTGTTAATCTTAAAAAGATTGTTCCTTACTCCATAAAACAAGAAGGACAAAGTGTATTAATTGATTTTAATGTCTCCAGTTTACCGGAAAAAAAATCCCCGGTTTCTCCGGTAGTAATTGAAGAAACTCCGAAAGTAACGGAAAAGAAAAAGATAGTGGCAAAAGTTGCTACGGAAACTGCAAAAAAAACTGATGATATTGCAGCAAGTGAAGAAGCCAAGGTAAAACCAATTAAAAAGGAAACAGTAAAAAGATATACAGATCGAATGATATCTATTGACTTTCAGGATGCGGACATAAAGAGCGTTTTTCGCCTAATGGCTGAGTATGGCGATATCAGTATAGTTTCCGGTGATGATGTAAAAGGTAATGTAACTTTATCTATGAAAAATGTTCCCTGGGAGCAAGCTCTAGACACAATACTGGACATAAACGGTTTAGCCAAAAAACAAATGGGTGATGTCATCAGTGTGATGACTTTGGAAAGAAAGAAAAAAGATGAAGCTGATAAAGTAAGTGCTGAAGAAAATCAGCGCAAAGCCGAAGATACACGTAAAGAAAGAGAGACAAAGCTTTTGGCGGACAAGCGAAAATTACGGCAAATACTCATTGAAGCCAAAATTGTTGAAGCAACTGAAGAATTTATCAGAAATGTCGGTGTGACATGGGGGGTCGGAAATCAACAATCGATTAGTGGTGGTACTTACGGGTTAGGTTTGTCCGGCGGTTCCAGTACACTGCAAACAAATTCAATTCGACAAGCTTATCCCCCTCAAATCGGTCTTTTAAATTCTAGCGTTACTCCTGCAACAACTTTGTCTATGGCGGCAGTAAATTTACCGGCAGCAGTGGCAGGACCTACACTGGGTATAGTATTTGGTGGCGCTACTGGTTTTCTTGAAGCGCAGATTGCTGCCTTAGAAAGTAATAACAGGGGGAAGCTTATTTCTTCTCCGAAAGTGGTGACTATGGATAACGTTAAGGCTATTATCAAGCAAGGAGCTGACGTCCCCTATGTAACTCCTGCATCGGGTAATTCACCGGCAACTGTTACTTTTAAAGAAGCCGTGTTAAAGTTAGAGGTAAAGCCGAAAATAACTGACGAAGGAAAAATTTCAATGGAAATCATAGCTTCCAATGATGTGCCTGATTATACCAAAGCAACTATTCTTCAGGGCAATCCACCCATAAACAAAAATGATATGGAATCAACCGTTGTTGTTCAAGATGGAGATACTGTTGTTATTGGTGGTGTTTCAACAACGAATGAGCAGAAACTTGTAACCGGTGTCCCCTGGTTTCAAAAAATTCCAATTCTTGGTTGGCTATTTAAAACTGAAAATGTTGACAATACAAACACACAGCTTTTAATTTTCATAACGCCAAAAATATTAAAAGGATCAGGTTTTACAGAGAGTGCCGAAAAAATTATAAATTAATATCTTTGTTGTTGATCTTTATCGCTGATTACGAGAAAAATGATTTATGCTAAAAATTTATTTAATGAAATTAAATATAAATAAATTCAAATTTTTTGCCGTTTGTCCGGTATTTTTCCTTTGTCTCGCTTGTACCAATACTCCCTGGCATAAGCAACAGGCGGAACTATTTCTAAATAAAGGCATATCTTTGATTGAATTGAAGCAATATAACAACGCCTTAAAGGAATTACTGGAAGCGGAAAAATACAATTCCAGTGATCACAGAATTCATTATAACATGGGCATTGCTTACCTTGGAAAGGATATGAAAGGAAAAGCCATAAAAGAATTTCAGGAAGCAATTTCTCTAAAAGATGACTATTCCGAAGCGCATAATTACTTAGGTATACTTTATTTAGATAAAGGTCTTGCCGACAAGGCGATTGAAGAATTTGATAAAGCACTTGCTAATCCACTGTATGACACACCGGTTATGCCACTTTATAATGCAGGTTTGGCTTATTATTCCAAGAAAGATTATTCCAAGGCTTTGACTAAGTTCCACGAAGCTCTTCAGAAAAATCCAGAGACAGTATACCAGCCGCAAATTGAAAAAAATATTGGTCTTATTTATTTTGATCAGTCCAACATTGAAGAAGCTGTTCAACACTTTACTAAATCAATCGAGTTAAACCCCAATCTTTATGATGCCCAATTTTTATTGGGCGAGTGTTATTTAAAAATCAAAAATACAGAAAAAGCAAAAAAAGTATTCCAAAACGTTATTAAGTTATCACCCCAATCTTCTTTCGGTCAAAGAGCCAAAAATTATTTACAGCTCTTACAGTAACCTATCCATTAATGATTTCTTTCTCATATTGACATGTTACAGTTGGCTATGTTAATTTGCAATAGATCAACTCTTTTGTATTTAATCATTTAGTTGAGACATATGGACAACAATAACGCCGAAAAAGACCGCATGAATTTTCTTGACCAAGCCGAGGATCTTTTGCAACACAATATGTTCTCGGAAGCACTTAGTCTCGCCGAAGCGCGGCTCGCGCGCCTTCCTTTGGACGTTGATGCCCGTGTTATCGCCAGCAATGTTTTCATCGGCATGGGAAGAGTTGATGAAGCCAGAGATGTTTTGCGGGAAGTTGAGAAAATTATTTCCGGTTTATCTCTGGTTTATGTCCGGGTGGGTGATATCTATCGGGAAAAAGGTTTCTATCGAGACGCGGTTATTTGCTATCAGAAGTATATTTCCTGGAATCCAACTTCCGATAAGGCAGAGGAAGTGGTTGGGAAGATAGCCCTTCTGGAACAAGAAGAACCCCTTATTGCGGATATGGACTCGACAGATAACGAGAATACTTCCAAGCCGGAATTCTACACAGTTACTTTAGCGGACCTCTATATCAAGCAGGGTCACTTTAAAATGGCCGCGGAAGTTCTCGAAAAAATACTGGAAGAGGAACCGGAAAATGTTCTAGCCAGGACAAAGCTGGATACGATAACAACGGCGATAGCTTTAAAATCTCCGGTAAACGGGGATATCGTTCAGTCCGACAATTTAGCTAAAACGCTGTCCTGCTGGCTGGAAAACATCAATAGGTTAAAGAAGCATGCAGCAGAAAAATAAAGTTCTCCCAATCAGGGTTTCCCTCATTCGCCGCAAGTTTTCCGATTACAAAGTCGATAGCATAATTTTTTTTAATATGAATAATATCCGTTATTTTTCAGGTTTTACCGGCAGTGATGGTGTTCTTATAATTAACTGCGGTACGGCAATCTTACTCGTTGACGGCCGATATTCCGCTCAAGCCGCCTTGGAAGTAATTGATATGCAAATAATCGAATATAAGGATAAAATTCAAGGAATTACTCAAACAATAAAAGATTACAATTTAAAAAATATCGGCTTCGAGGCGGACTTTTTAACTGTTGAAATGTATAACCAGTTAACCAAATGCCTCCCCAACGAGGTGTTTGTGCCTTTAGCTGACGAGCTGAGATTAATCAGAGCACGCAAAGATGAAACTGAAATAGCACTAATGAAAAAAGCCGCTGAAATTTCTTCAGCTGCTATTCTTTCCCTTATCGCCCAAATCAAGCCCGGCTGCACGGAAAAAGAATTAGCTTTGCAGCTGGAGCTTAATGCACGAAAATCCGGTGCCGATCAACTTGCCTTTGAAGCAATTGTAGCTGCGGGAGCAAACTCTGCGCTTCCCCATGCCCGGCCGACTGACAAAAAAATTAAAAAGGGAAATTTGATCGTCATTGATTTCGGCGTAAAGTGCAAAGGATATTGTTCCGACGAAACCTGTACTATTGCTTTTGGGGAATTGACAGATAAACAAAAGAATGCTTATCAAACAGTCCAGAATGCCCATGATCGAGCCATAGCCATTATTAAAGCAAACATTTCCGCAAGTGCTGTTGACATTTGTGCGCGCGACGCTTTAGGAGAAAAATATCGCCGGTATTTTGTACATGGAACAGGGCACGGTATAGGTCTAGAAGTTCATGAAGCGCCGCGTCTGGCATCAAATTCTAAGGATATTTTAGATGCGCAAATGGTGGTTACAGTAGAGCCGGGGCTATATTTCCCCGGACTTTGGGGCATCAGAATTGAGGATACAGTTCTGGTGAAAGAAAATGGTTGCGAAAAGATTACAAAAATGGATAAAGACCTCGTCATCATAGAATAAATGCAGAGGTTGTGTTGTTATGAAAGTTTTTCCGGAAGATCTACTCTATAGTCGCGAACACATATGGGTGCGGGTTGAGGGGTATATGACGACTATAGGGATTACTGATTATGCTCAAGAAAGTCTAGGGGAAATTTTATCAGTTGAATTTACAGAAATTGATACTTATGTGGAACGTGACGAAACATTTGGTTCCGTCGAATCCACTAAAACGGTGGTGGATTTAATCTCTCCCGTTAGTGGAACTGTGGTAAATATTAATGAAGATATTAAGGACGATATAGGCATAATAAACAGTGACCCTCATGATATGGGGTGGTTGGTTGTTATTGAAATGGACGACCTGGAACAATTAGAAGATCTCCTCGTTGCTACTGCTTATCATGATTTTATAAGGCAAGAAGAGGAGAGCGATTAATCAATGACACTCGCTGATAATGAGACCCAAACTTCAGAAACAAAGTGCATAACCTAATAACCTGAAGGTCACAAGAGGTCACGTCACCGCTGAAGTTTGCTGGACGTAATGAGACTCAAACTTTAAAAGCGAAGCCTAATTAAAGTTTGTTAGTCGAATTATCCAATAGCTAAAGGCTATTGGAAATTATACCAAGCGCGAGCGCTGTGGTAAAACAAGCGAAGTGAAGTTTGAAGCGTAAGTGGAATCAATGAAACTCAGATATTACAAACGCAGTGCAGTAGTATCTGCTAGTTGAATTGATCCCGTAAGCGGAACGCTTCGGGATATCTTGGGTCAGATACCCCGCTCTTTGCTTTAGGAAGGTCATTTTATGGTATGGAGGTTGTTGAATTTTCAAATTTACGATATTTTCGAAAACATGGCCCTAGATGAGTCCATTTTTCAGGAAACCATAAAAAATAAAAAACCTCCTACGATTAGATTTTATAGTTCTCATCCGGCGGCAATTTCCATTGGTTATTTTCAGGATATAAGGAAAGAAGTGAATATTGAAAAATGCCGAAAAGCAGGAGTTGATATTGTCAGAAGGATAACGGGGGGCAAAGCCGTTTTTCACTCTGATGAAATTACTTATTGTGTCATAGCCGGGGATCAAGAAAAAACATTTCCTCCTGATATCGCCGGAGCATATAAGGTAATCAGCAGATGCATTGCTCGCGGCCTTTCTTATTTAGGGATAAATGCGGATTTGGCTCACGGCAGCCGTGCCGAGGCGGGAGAAGAATTTATATCCTGCTGTTTTTCTGTTCCTTCCAGAAGTGAACTTTTGGTGGGGGAGCGTAAGATTTGCGGCAGCGCTCAAGTGAGGAAAAGAGGCGGATTCTTACAGCATGGTTCATTGCTGATGGCTTTTGATCCGGAGAAAACAGCCTCTTTATTGCTGCCTGCACGGGCCCCGGAACAAATAGCGAAGCTAAAAAAAACAGTGACGGCAATCAACGAAGAGCTTATTTCGCCAGTTGATATTCAGGATGTTTGTTTACAATTGAAAAAAGGCTTTACCGATGAATTGGGTATAGAATTGGTGGAAGATACCGCGACAGCAGCGGAAAAAAACCTGAAGTGTGAGTTGAAAAAGAAATATAATGATGGGCATTGGAATATGAAGGAAAAAAGAACATAGAAAGCAGGTTGTTTATCGCCATGATCTTTCGAGACATTATCAGCAAAGAAATATTCGAGCAAAGCGGCTATATAGCACCGGAGCAGACGGGCGAAATAAAAATGGACGCCAACGAAAATCCTTTCGGCCTGCAGGAACCTTTAAAGAAAAGGCTTCTGGAAGAAATGAATAAAGTTAATCTGAATCGCTATCCGGAAGCCGGAGTCCCTAAATTGCGAGAGAGATTTGCCCGGTATTACGGCGTAAACAAGGATATGGTTATGTTGGGCAACGGTTCAGACGAACTGATTCAAACGCTTTGTATGACGCTCAAAGGTAAAGTAAACGGCGTACTTCTCCCCACTCCTACCTTTGCCATGTACAAGATAATTGCGGTTAATACCGGTAATAAAGTGTTGGAAGTTCGTCTGGATGAGAACTTTGATCTCGATATTGATACACTGCTCACCAAAATTAGAGCAACCTTCCCTTCTTTGATTTTTTTAAGTTATCCCAATAGTCCCACCGGTAATCTTTTTAGCCGGGATAAGATAGAAGCCATCATTAGAAAAACTTCCGGAGTTGTCGTCATCGACGAAGCTTATGCCGATTTTTCCGG
>DLME01000142.1 GCA_002479215.1 Syntrophaceae bacterium UBA7544 | reverse complement strand
CGATAAAAAGCAGGAATTTGAATCTTGTCATTTATGCCTCCTCGATCAGGCGGGCATCAAGGGGAGAGAGGCAAAGCGGGCAAGGCTGGTACAAAAATGATATTACAATAACGTTCCGGTTCCGCAAGGATTTTTTGTTCAGTCAGAGAGGGCCGTGTGTAAATAGGAGGTATTCGGGCATGGGTTAACCAGAGAAAATGGATTGTAGAGCTTCCCCGGCGCTTCGTGCGCGGGAATTTCAACCGGCCCGATATGAGCCGGGTCTTGCTATCCAAAGCGCGACATTATACTTCACGTACCTAAGACACTGCGAAAATTGGCATGGTTTATGCACAGGAAGGGACTAGGCTGGTTTTTTAGATTTGGGTGTGCCGACTACCTTCTTAACCACTTCTTCAAAAAGTTCCGTCGTTCTCCGCCTTGACCTTCTCGGCCAATTCAATGAACCGGGCGGATTGTTCAGGATCGTCCGGTTGTGGTTTCTTCTTTCTGGCCATATCAACCCCTAACTCATAAAGTTAAAAGACTCGGTTGCGTGATGAAGTACCCGATGGTTGCTTGGCGGTTGCTATAATTTCATCAAAACGATGAAGTGTATCCGCAAGCTGGTTGAAGCATGCGTGACCTACTAGGTGATTAATTTTGTTGAATAAATAACCCAATCCTTTATTGGGATCATCCTGAAAGTGTCCCGCTATGATTGATCTGGCTTTAGCTTTGGGTAATTCTTTTTGTTTTGACCAGGAAGTTGCACCTGTACAATTGAGGTATTCATCCACGCACCTTTCGGCGTTGGGCCATTCCTGGCAAAGGCATGGCATACATAATGTTTCTAAATTCCCGATTGTGTCCTTGTCGGGTATTAGGATTAAAACCAACGGAACTCCGTTGAACATGCCCACACATTCTGTTTGAGAGGGGATATAACCGCATTTTTTCTATTCTCTTTCCATTTCCAAGCAGGTATTTACCGTATCATTATCAGTAACAATTGCTATCCCTTTTAAATTTTTAAAAGCTGCCTGCACATCGAACGCCTTCAGCGCTGGCCAAAAACCAGTTTTACCACCAGCCTTACCGCTAGCTTGATTGGAGTCCATAATCTGGAAATCAGGTAATTGACGTTGCTTTATTAAGCAATCCAAAAAATTCTTGTCGTCTATCCCCTCGCATAGGATAAAACGATCTTTTTCAAACCGCCAAGTTAAATCAACCCTTTCGTCCATTTTATATTTCCCTTAACGAATTTCAGCATGTTGTTCTAATGCAGTAAGAAATTTATCACCGTAAAATTGGCTTATAACATGCTTGCCATGCTGGACTTCTGTTCTGAGTAGGCAAAAATCATTAGGGGCTTCTTCCATAGCCGGGATTAAAGCTTGAAGACACTCATTGCTGTGTGTTGTGGCAAATAATTGCACGTCGCACTCACGACAAAGTGCTCTTAAAACCTTCCAAACATTGGGCAATTTCTTCCAGTAAATACCGTTTTCAATTTCATCAACCAGGACTACACCATTTTTGTATCTAGAAATAGCTAACAGTATGTTTAAATAACGAGTGATACCCGATGAAACTACTGTTAATGGAATTCTGTTTTTTAGGTTTGTAACTTCTGCGAATAAGACGGGAGTAGTCGAATCCAACAATATCAGTACCTCAGCCAGTTGAGGAAAGTCTTGCCGTATAGCGTTAATAGCTGGTAACTCAAGTTTGTTTTTGCTTAAATCTGAGTATAAATTGGCCATGTCTAACCAATAAAATTGTTGCGTGGATGGTAGAATATAACATATTGGTAAAGGATCAATTCTCCCATCGAAAACTGGTTGAGCGGTTTTTGTATCAATTGATAATTTAGTAGTTGTTGTTTTCCCTTTTCTAAAGCGCTTAAAAAGAAGAGGCGGTATGGCAGATAATTCGGGAGACGCCTTAATTTTATCTTTCGCCTCAGACAAAGATACAGTTATATTGATAGTGCCGTGTAGCGAATCAACCAACTCAGCCCAAATATTAAGATTCGGATCAAAATTATAAAATAGATCAGCCCACAGTGACTGAAACAACTCACTACTCCAATTCATGGCTATCTGTGGAAGGGTGCGTTGTCGCTGTTGGCGAATTAAAACGGCGGCATTGGGATTGCCGGTTGCGGACAGATATAACGCTTCATTAAGAGCGGTTTTCCCCGAAGCGTTATCGCCAACGATGAGGTTTATTGTTCTTAAGTCTTTAAGCTGGATTTGCTCAAAGCAACGGAAATTCCTAATTTCGAAAGACTTGATCATGCGATAACCTTTCGCGAAGTCGGCAGCCAGAACCATCTTGACGTTCCTTCCCTACTAGGATAAACTAAACCCGTTGGGCTGGAACGCCAGAAAATCAACGCAAAAGGCTGCCAACCTGAATCGCGCGCTGATTCTCGAAAATCCGCCCTTTTAAAGGAACGTCTTCCGATCAAGATTCTTACCACAATAGTCTATCGTTTGCTATTTAGTTCTCCACCTCTGGCCCTTCCTGCATCTTTTCCTCTTCGGCTTAGAACTGCGGACCTTTTCAGCGTGTGATTTGGCTATTAGTCGTTTGATAAGTCAGACGCTTGCCAGCTACACCTTTGAGTAGTTTGCCAGCACGGTCTGAATCATCAATTCCTCTCGCAATCCGGTTGCTGTATCGGAAATCAAACTCTGCAAGATAACGATGCATGCGCTTCTTCGCGTAGTGTTGGTAAACACCCTTCATCCCACGCTTGAAAATTGAGAAATACCCCTCAACGGTGTTTGTGTG